>CALLPQ010000043.1 GCA_938015425.1 uncultured Parvularculaceae bacterium
AGCGCCTTGTCCATCATCAGGTATTGTCATTCATGGTACGGATGATAAGATTTGCGCTCCGGAAGAAACCAGCGCCATGGTCGATCGCACCCGCACCCAAAAGGGTCGTAAAATCGAGTTTACCAGCGTTCCCGGCGGCGATCACTTCTTTAAAGACAATCTTGATGATTTCATGGCCGTCACACAATCCTATCTTGATGACCGCCTCGCCCACGAACTCCCCGAAGGGCAATATCATCAACCGACCTCGTAAAAAGCACGAAATAATCTAATCCCCTTTTTCGCGCTTACGTTCTTCAGCATCACTACTCTTATCATCGGGTAGATAATCCGGATGCAGCGCAATATATCCGTCTGCAATATTGATATGGGGCACGGCCTGTTTGGTAAAAGGAACCAGATGTACCCCTTTATGGTCTTTAATGTTTGTCAACTCAAGCACATCCCCCGCGCCAAAGTTATGCACTCTACCCACTTTACCTATTACATTATGGTTTTGAGTTTCAATTTGGTTTTCTGAAATTAACCGCACCTCTAATCCCATAAGATCTTCAAAATAAAACTCGTCTTCCTCTATATCATGATCTAGTTTTTCCCGCGCGACATAAAGCCTTGTGCCTGCTAATTGCTGCGCGTCTTCACGGTTTTCAATTTCACCAGCGCGCACCAAAGCCAGATCAGGTTTCAGTAAGCGGATAAATTTTAACGTAAAAACGCGGGTCCCATCCTCACTGACAACAGCCCCATAAGCGGCAATATTCTCCGCCGCTTGGGTAAAGGTTTTCACTTTTGCATCGCCGTGTACCCCTTGCGCGCCCGCAAAAGCACCAAGACATATCATTGATGGATTTTTAGAATGGTCAATCATATTACTTTTATTCTTTATTAGCCTGTCAAATATTTGAGTTCGCTCTTATTTTCTCTGATCATTAGGTTCAAACAATTTGCCGCGCTCCGCAATCCAGATCACCGCAAAAGCAACAATACCCAACAATAAAAAACCCATAATCACAGGGCCGGGTGTGCCATCATAAGCACGGCCAATCATACCGCCAATAATTGCCGAAAATGCCGTGCCCATAAATCCATTCGCGGCCCCCGCAGACCCCGCAATATGCCCCATCGGCTCCATCGCTATAGCCGTATTATTCGGCCCCGATAATCCCAAGGTAAAAAAGGAAAATCCCATAAAAAATAAAAACACATAAAGGGTTTCAAATCCCAAGGAAAAAACAATAAAATGTCCTGCTGCCGCTATTATATAACCAAGGGAAGCAATATGACTAATCCGGCGCATCCCGAATGTTTTCACCAGTCTAGCATTGATGATTGTTGCTAATCCTAATGGTAATGAAATCGCGGCAAAGGCCAAAGCAAAAAGATTTCCCAACTGATAGGTCTCGATAAAAATTTGCTCCGACGCGCTGATATAACCAAATAAGCCTGCAAACATTAATGCGCTGGCAAGGGAATAACAAAAGCTGACGCGGTTCTTAAAAAACTGCGCGTAATTGGATATAATATTATTCACCGCTAAAGGGGTGCGATGATCAGCGGGCAAGGTTTCTTTAACGCGCCATAAAACCCAAACGAAAAAGAATAATCCGTAAAACATCAACGCCGCAAATATCCATCGCCATGGGCCCATATATAAAACAATCTGCCCCAAGCCTGGTGCAATAATGGGCGCCGCCATAAACACCGTCACCACCAGCGACATCACCTGCGCCATGCGCCGTCCGGAAAACTGGTCACGAATAATCGCCAAGGATGCAACCCGCGTGCCCGCAGTTGCCGCCCCCTGCAAAGCCCGTGCCCCTAACATGAAACTAAAATTGCCCGCTATTAAACTGAGTACCGATCCCAGCACATAGCCAAACAAAGCAAATAATAAAATAGACCGCCGCCCAAACCGATCCACAAGAGGGCCAAAGAATAATTGTGCCACCCCGTTAAACAGCAAATAAACCACAATCATAAGTTGGCGGTCATTATCACTTTGCGCACCAAGCTCTCTACTGATTATGCCAAGGGCTGGCAGCATCATATCAATAGCAAACGCATTCAACGACCATAGCCCCGCCGCTAGCAACACCACCTCCAATACGGACATAGGGGGGAACCCGTCTGCCGGTTTTTGATGGGATTTAGAGGGGGCGGATTTATTCATTGCAGTTTTTCGTTTTGATTTTTTAATTGCTTTTTTTAAGGCAGGCTTTTGTCAAATCCCGTAATTAACAATGTTATTTGAGTGTACGGACATAAGCCGCATATTGATTTATAGCAACCTGAATAAATCAAACCGGATACTAAAGCATCTTTAACACAAAACCGGTACCCACTTTTGTGGATGCGCTCTTATACCTCTTCGCGCATCTTTAACACAAAACCGGTACCCACTTTTGTGGATGCGCTTTAACGATGATGTTCCACATGGCTTTCAATAAGGGCCCGATTATAGGCACTCAGCGCTCGCACACGGGTTAGATAACCAATCGTTTCATTGGACCCCGACTTTTCAACAACCGGCATCCCGACTTCTTCATATCGCTCCAACATGGCGAGGGCTTTACCTAACGATTGAGAGGCCGTTAAGCGCGGCGTGTCCGCCCCAAGGGGGCTTTGGGATGATAATGTATCCATCACATCGCGCACACGCATGGTTTGCAAAATAACCCCTTGCGGCCCTTCAGACAAATCATAACCGCGCCGCGATAATTGCCAATGAAAAAACGACCGTCCACATATCCATTGGGTTAGCAAAGTGGCGATAGACACAGCCACCAACAAGGATACCGCCATTTGATAATCCCCAGTAATCTCAAAAGCGATCAATGTTGTTGAAATAGGGGCCCCGATAATCGCCCCCGCAGCCGCCCCCATTCCTACCATGGCGTAATAAGCCGGACTGGCAAAACTGTCAGGAGAAATCAAACTAATAATCAACCCGAATGCCGCCCCCACAAACACACCGACAAACAGTCCGGGGGAGAAAACCCCGCCGCCAAAACGGCAAGACACCGTAATGGCCGTGGCAATAAATTTTAAAACTAGAATCACCAAAATCGCTTTTAACGTATAACTCCCTTCAAGCGCGCGGGTAATCGCCTCATACCCCACACCAAAAATCTCTGGCTGGAAGGCCCCGAATAGACCAACAAAAATCCCGCCAATGGGGGGTAATAGTAAAAACGAAATTTTTCGCTCGGTGGCGATAGCGCGCACTTTTTCAGTTAGATATTCCGTAGAAAGAAGGAAAATGATTGCAGCAATCCCGCATAAAATACCCAGCACAGCCGATAACGGCACATCCAAGGGACCCGCACCCCCATAGGAAGGGGCGGCAAAGGCCGGAAAATCTTCCAGATGGATACGGCTAATAATCGCTGCCGTGACACTGGATAATGCAATAGGTCCAAAAATCGAGATAGCGTAATTCCCCAACACAACCTCTAACGCAAATAGAACGCCGGCAATGGGCGCGTTAAAACTGGCGGCAACAGCCGCCGCCGCGCCGCAACCCAGCAAGGTGCGACGATCATGTACGGAAAATCCAAATCGCCGATCCAGAAAAGAAGCTATCATCGCGCCAAGATGAACCGCTGGTCCTTCGCGCCCTGCACTGGCTCCGGACCCTAAAGAAACCGTTGAGACTAGCGCGGCTGCAACGCCAGCCCGCGAGGAAATACGCCCGCCAGAGACCGCCCGCGCTTCAATAACATCGGAAACCCCTTGGCCGCGCCCTTGCTTCAACCAATCAAACCGGTCCGCTAAATATAAAATACCCGATACCAAAAACCCGCCAATAATCGGAGCGAGCCACGCCCGCCCAAACGACAAAGAGGCCGCACCACTAGCGATGGTTTTTTCTGTTGCCCCAAAAGCAATCAGCGAAACCCCATCAATTGCAATGCGAAACCCGATAACCGCATACCCAACCGCGGCCCCAATGATAATTGCAAATAACCAAACCCGTAAAACGTTTAACCGTTTAATCCGACGGCGCATCCAGCGCAGTAAAAATAAAAATCTGGTTTTTGCCCGGATGGCTTCGATCGAAAAACGCTTTTTTGCGTCTTTTGTATTTATGTGACTAGCGGGTTGTTGATTTTCATTTAGTGTTTCAGCACTATCGATAACTGGGTCCCGTATAATTTCTTCTTGAGCCATCATATCCGATGAAGAAACCGTATCCTGAGAAATATCACCTGACTGACTTGTAGGAGCACTAGGGGGATCACCCTTCAAATCCGGTTTTAAATCTTCAGTCATTGATTAAACACCACGGCCCCACCCTCATTATCTTTACTGATCTATTATCGATCCCAACATAAACAATGACCAGAAGAAAACGATTCACAAAGTGAATAAAGCCATTATTTTTAAAATATAAGTTTCTGCCCAAAACCACAACAAACAAATGGTTCCCCCCTAACGGGTATGGTTTTCAATCAATATGGCACAATAGCCGTCTAAAATTTTCGAAGATGCCTTACCATTGCCTCGGTTTAGGGCTATATTATATCAAAGTTATCACAACCTATTGAGGGTTTTATGTTATCTCGATTTCTGCCAATTGCCTGCCTTGCCATCAGTGCACATCTTGTGCTGCCCAATTTCGCCATTTCCCAAACTCCAAAGGCTCGAATAACAACGGCAGAAAATCTCTCCTTTGATGAATGGCTTAAACGATTTCGCGCAGAGGCCGCAGCAACAGGCATTCGGGAAGATATATTGGATATCGCATTCGCCAATGTGCGGCCAGTCGAAAGGGTTTATCAACTGCAAGATAATCAACCCGAATTTGCCCGCGGCATATGGGATTATCTTGATAGCGCGGTTTCCGATGTTAGGGTCAATAATGGCAAAACCCAATATGCCAGAAACAAAACACTAATCGACAAAATTGGCCGTGAATATGGCGTCGCCCCTGAGACAATCACCGCAATCTGGGGATTAGAATCCGCTTACGGGGCCGTGATGGGGGATAATGACACAATCGCCGTTTTGGCGAGTTTAGCCCATAAAGGACGACGAAAAGATTTTGCCCGTAGTCAACTCATTGGTGCACTGACAATTTTACAAAATAATTATGCCCCACGTGAAGCCTTAAAAGGATCGTGGGCCGGGGCCATGGGGCACACGCAATTTATTCCCACAACCTATCTCTCCCACGGCGTGGATTATGATGGTGACGGCAAACGTGATATCTGGTCCAATCTGGGAGATGTATTTGCATCCACGGCCAACTATCTTTCTGCATCAGGATATAAACCCCGTAACCCACCAGCGATAGAGGTGATTTTACCTGAAGGTTTCAACTACGCGATTTCGGACGGTTCCGTTAGGAAACCACTCGTTGAATGGGCATCTGCTGGTGTTATTTCCACCAATGCAAAACCGCTTTTAGGTAATTATGACCCCAATTTACGCGGCGGTATTATTGTTCCCGCTGGGGCAAACGGGCCCGCCTTTATGGTGTTCAGTAATTTTGACGCAATTTTGCAGTATAACCGCTCAACTTCCTACGCCCTTGCGGTCACTTTGTTAGGGCAAAAAATCGCCAATAAAGGCGGTGATGTTGTGCAGCCTTGGCCGCGTACGGACAAACCACTGAGTTTGACCCAACGAAAACAATTACAACAAGCCTTAACGGATAAAGGGTTTAATCCCGGCCCTGTAGACGGAATTATTGGTGCAGGCACCAAACGCGCACTGCGCAAATGGCAACAAACACAAGGCATACCCGCTGACGGATATGCCTCGCTAAGAGTACTCATGCGGATTTTGGGATAAAACTATCTTTTAAAGATCATTTTCATCTGGCCGCAACGTGCCGGCAACAAGCTCGTCTTCTCTAATAGAGATAATTTGCGCAAATGGTTTTGATCGATCATCACGCACAAGCAGGTTTTGGCTGACCCGTCCGGTCAATTGTTCTCCCCCTGCCATTAATCCGTACCAATCAAGTTCGACCTTGATTTCATATTCACCATCATCAAAAGTATCATAGGAGAAATCACGCACCCGATAATGGATCGCTTGCGCCGCAGAGGCCGGCCCCGCCAACCATTCTTTCAATCCTTCGTCAGATGTAATCCGGCCACTTGGAAAATTTAACTTGAATTCATCACTTAAAATCTCTTCAAACTGTGACGCGTCACGCTGAGGGTTTTCAACCAGATATAGCCAATAATGTAAAAGGCTTTTTAAGCGGTTATCACTATAGGATTGACGATAAGTTGGCGTAATGCCGCCTAAACCAGGGGCAATTTCTACCTTCGTCATTACAGGAAGCGCTAAAGGCGTATCCGAAGAAGGCCCCGACGAACGTGAAGAAGATGATTTATCTTCAAAAATAACACGGAATTTCACCTCGGAAGAATGAACCGCTTCTTGAGCAAGGGCCCCGTCATTCATATAGACAATATCAGCATTGAGACGAACTGAATTTTTGTTCGGGTAATTAACCATTACTGTACGGACAAAATGGGAATTTTTCCATTCAGTGGGTAGATTTTCAATCTTTGCCACATAGGCATTGCGGCCCTCACCGCGGCCTATATTGGTTTGAAATAATGCATTCTCATCAAGCACCGCAAGTTGGTTTTGCAATAAAATCTGGTCATCATCATAAAATTGAAACCAGCGATAAAATTGCGCCAAAGCCGCTTGCCCGCGATAACTGTTCTGGATTGCCCGTGCATTAATTTCATTTTCAAGCCCGATTTTAACATCGCTATAGGCGCTTGTGGGAGCTTGGGGCCCCGGCGCCGCTGGCTCAACACCGCCGCATGCGGTTACCATTAAAAAGCCAAAACCCAAAAAACCTGAACGCAAGAAAGGCCGAAAATTGTTTACCCGCATTTTGCCCCAATCATAACCCATCACAATATCCTCAATCTCGCTACTTATTCTTACTGCCCCCACCAAGCTCACCATCAAGCCCTTCAATCCGCCGCCCCCTGCCGACACAAGACAATACATGAACCTTTGGATATACGCAAAAAAGGGGCCTTTCAAAATGCCCCATATCACTGCTATTTTATGCATAATTACATCAATTAAGTTACTTCGCGATCGATCAAAAACGTTATAAGGGAATTAATCCTTACTCAAATTCTAATCGTTCCAAAAAAAGACACTATAACTCATCCGCTCCTTGTTCGAACCCAAAATGGGCTGGAGCCATTTCCAAACAAACAATCTTTCATCATTCTTTTATCGAACATTCATCGGGGATCTTTTAGCGGATGAAAATTGTGCTCTCCATCTCGCTTTTTTTCAGCAACCACGTTAACACCCCTTATGCCCCCTAGACGCACCGAATATGCCACGCTCGATTGGAAAATTTCCGATACTGGTCCTTACGCTGGTCAAGCCATGCCGTACTCGTCACGGTTTGACGATATTTATTTTGCCAACGAGCCCATTGCCGAAACCAACCATGTTTTTTTGGAAGGCAATGCGTTACCCCAACGCTTTAAAGAGACCTCACAATTTTCAATCGGTGAGACAGGCTTTGGGTCGGGATTAAACTTTTTATGCGCATGGGCTTTATGGGATAAACAAGAAAAGCCGGATGATGCCCATTTGCATTTTTTATCGTTTGAAAAATTCCCCCTCCGCCTTGATGATTTAAAAAAAATTCATGGGCTATGGCCGGAATTATCACCCTATACGAGCGCGCTACAGCAAGAATGGCCCGTTAATATCACCGGATTTCATCACTTAAATTTTTCTAGAAATGTTAGCCTAACACTATACCTTGGCGACATTGAGGACGGTATGGGCTCTATCATGGCGCCCTTAAGGCCAATTGATGCGTGGTTTCTGGATGGGTTTTCTCCTGCCAAAAACCCGCAACTTTGGAATAGTGATTTATACCATGCGATTGCAGGTCTATCAGCACACGGCGCTACCCTTTCTACCTTCACCGTGGCCGGACATGTGCGGCGCGGATTGACCCAAGCAGGGTTTACGGTGGAAAAGGCTGACGGCTTTGGTAAAAAACGAAACATGTTGCGCGGAATATTAAAACCAAAAATGCCGCCGTGTACAGATAATA
>CALLPQ010000044.1 GCA_938015425.1 uncultured Parvularculaceae bacterium
GCGGGTAAGTTGATTGGTAATCATCGTTTATTGGGGTGCACGCTTTTTGTGACATTGGAGCCGTGTGCCATGTGCGCGGGGGCGATCTCTCATGCGAGACTTAAAAGGGTGGTGATTGCGGCGAGCGATCCAAAAGGGGGGGCTGTTTGGAACGGGCCAAAGTTCTTTGAGCAACCCACCTGTCATTGGCAACCACAAATTGATCATGGCCCGTTAGAGCAAGAAGCGGGGAAGGTTTTGCGGGATTTTTTCAAGCAAAAGCGCTCCCGATAAAATAGATTGGATAAAATAGATTGTCGGTTACTACAGATGATAACGGGGTAGAACCGCTGTAGCGCTGTCTTAACAATCTGGAAGATGAACAATCTTCAATTTGACCTTTCCCCCAAATTCGGGGCACACTTACATGGATAACTTTACATGAATAATTTTAAAAGGGTAGCATATTATGGCATGCTTCCTTTTGGGCAAGTTTAATAATTTAAGGACGATATTATGCCGTTATTACGCCAATCATTATTAGCAACATTTATGATGAGCTGTTTGGGAGCTTGCGGAGGGCAATCTACAGATACGGGGACATCGTCGTCACCAGATGTAAGCCCTACAACAAATGATAGGTCTGTAACAAATGATAAATCTGCAGCGCAAACGGGCCAATCGCTGGCAAGTGGAACATTTCCCGCAGCCTCTATCAATGAGGCCAAGCTAAGAGAGCGGATTAAAACATTGTCCTCCGATGGGTTTGAAGGCCGCGCCCCCGCAACGTCTGGCGGTGAGAAAACGCGCCGCTATATTGCGGATCAAATGCGCGAGATTGGTTTAAAGCCAGCTAATGGCGATAGTTACGAGCAGCCCGTGCCATTGGTGGAAACAACTTTGCAGCCGGAAAGATCGACCCTGACGGTGAACGGTCAACCCCTGAATTACGGTAGCCAAGCCGTTTATTGGACCAAGCGCGTGCAAGATGATGTGGCGTTTGATGATAGTGATGTGGTGTTTGTTGGCTATGGTGTGGTGGCGCCGGAATATAATTGGAACGATTATGAAGGTGTTGACGTAAAGGGTAAAACCGTTGTCATTTTAGTGAACGATCCGGGTTTTGCCAGCGGTGATGCCGAATTGTTTAATGGCAATGCCATGACTTATTATGGACGGTGGACCTATAAGTTTGAAGAAGCCGCAAAGCAAGGCGCGGCGGCGGCGCTTGTGGTTCACCAAACCGCGCCAGCTGCTTATGGTTGGGGCGTGGTTGAAGGCAGTTGGACTGGCCCCCAATTAGATCTTGAACGTAGCGATGGCGGCGCCAGTCGTACGGTTCTAGAAGGGTGGATTCAAGAAGATGTCGCCCGCACTATGTTTCAATCAGCGTCTCTTGATTTTGATGCACTGACAAAAAGCGCCCATAAGCCGGGCTTTAAACCGGTTGCTTTGTCAGGCTTAAAGGTCAGTGGAAAGATTAATAACGGGATTAGGCGTTCTGTCTCGGCCAATGTTGCGGGTATATTGCCGGGGACAAAATATCCCGATGAATATGTTCTTTATATGGGGCATTGGGACCATTTAGGAACGGCCACTGGCTCCGGTGATGTTATCTCCAATGGGGCGGTGGATAATGCCACGGGCACGGCGGGTATTTTGTCTGTTGCTGAAAGCTTTGCCAATAATGAAATTCAGCCAGAACGGTCAATCATGGTATTGGCGGTGACCGCAGAAGAAAGCGGCTTACTGGGTTCTGCTTATTTCGGGGAAGACCCCTTAGTGCCGTTCAAGAAAATTGTTGGCGGTATTAATATTGACGCCATATTGCCGACCCCGCCAACCAAGGATTTGATCGTGGTTGGTTATGGTTCATCCCAGTTGGAAAATATTTTAAAAACAGCAGCCGAGAAAAAGGGCTTATATTTACGGCCCGATGCGGAACCTGAAAAGGGATATTTTTATCGCTCCGATCATATTTCATTGGCGAAAAAAGGTGTACCGATGATTTATTCCGATAGTGGTATTGATTTTGTTGATGGCGGCGAAGCGGCGGGCCGTGCTTTTAGCGAAGAGTATACCCAGTCTCGTTATCACAAACCAGCCGATGAATATTCTGATGATTGGGATATGCGCGGCATGATGAATTCATTAGGATTATTCTACGAAGTGGGGGCAACTCTTGCCTATTCACGTCAATGGCCAAACTGGTACGAAGGCAATGAATTTCGCGCATTACGAGATGAGCAGCGTGCTGAATAATCTATTGCTTTGATAGAAATGAAAACCATATTTTGTTTTCGGGATAGGAGATGAATATGAAAGTGAATAATCATATAGGTCAAACGCCTTTGTTCGCGAAACATTTATTGGCAAAACATTTTTATACCAACGCTAAGGGTGGGATAAGAATGTTTGCGATAATGGGAGCTGCAATAGCGTTTATGGCGGGGCAGATCCCCGCTTTTAGCCAAGACAGTAATAGTGCTAATGAAAACGCTGCGAATATAAATCAAGAAACGGATAATCCAACCCAAACGCCTGCCATACCCTATCCGGCGGACCTTGCAGATGTTGAAACTATTGATGCGATTTTAACGGCGCTTTATGACGTTATCTCTGGTCCGGCTAATGAGGCCCGTGACTGGGACCGGTTTTATTCTCTGTTTGTGGACGGGGCCCGTTTAATCCCCCAAGCGCAAGATAGTGCAACAGGGGTTAGTGTTTTAAGCCCTACTGCCTATGTTGAACGGGCGGAGCCTTTCTTTTTAGAAAACGGATTTTTTGAAACAGAAATTGGCCGCAAGATCGACCGGTTCGGCAATATTGTGCAGGTTTTTAGTGCTTATGAGTCTCGCAATTCATTAGATGACCCCAAACCATTTGCGCGGGGCATTAATAGTATCCAACTGCAATATCACAATGACCGATGGTGGGTTGTGACGATTTTTTGGCAAGGGGAGAGCCAATCCCTGCCCATTCCCCCCGACTATATCGGGCAATAGTTCGTTTCAAAAACTGTTTCCAACTTTTTAGCGTGTTCTATTTGCCTTTCTTGTTGAGGGAGGGTAGGTGAAAGCCTTTATCGGTAAGGTATTTAGAAAGTAAATCGATGAGTGACGACCAATTTGATCAAACCCGCTTGCGCCTTGCGATTCAAAAATCTGGGCGATTATCAGATGGGTGCATTGATCTGTTAAAAAATTGCGGTCTTAGTATTTCACGTGGGCGTGACAAACTTTATGGCCGCATTGAAGAAATGCCGATTGATTTGTTGCTCTTGCGTGATGATGATATTCCCTCATTCGTGGCGGATAAAGCGTGTGATATTGGCATCGTTGGTCAAAATGTTGCTGAAGAAGAGCGATTGACAATCCAGCGGGATAGCCACCCCGTAGAAGTTAAGAAGCTGGGTTTTTCCCGTTGCCGTTTAATGATCGCCGGCCCTAAAGAATGGGATTATTCTGGCGGGGCAATGTTGAATGGGCGCCGCATCGCCACTTCCTATCCCGGTTTAACGCGGCATTATCTGGAACAAAATAAGATTGATGCCACAACAGTGATGATGAAGGGCTCGGTTGAAGTGGCCCCGCGCTTGCGTATCGCTGATGCGGTTTGCGATATTGTCTCCACGGGGGCAACTCTGGATGCCAATGGCTTAAAGCCCTTTGTCAATATTTTTGACTCCCAAGCCATATTAATTCGTAATGAAACTCCTTTTACGGATGAAAAACAAAAAATTTATGACGCGTTCGTAAAACGTATTGATGGTGTGATGAGTTCGCGTCACGCAAAATATGTGATGATGAATGCCCCGCGTGATGCCGTGGACCAGATTACGCAGATTTTACCCGGAGTGGAAGCGCCGACAATTTTGGAACTTGTTGGTAAAACCGATATGGTGGCGGTTCACGCGGTGTGCCCCGAAGCCGTTTTTTGGGATACGCTTGAAGAGCTTAAACAGCTAGGCGCAAGCGGCATTTTGGTTTTAAACATTGAAAAAATGATGGCTTGATCGCTAAATTCCAGCGGCGCTCATTATCCCCAATGACGGGACAATTAATAATCCCACATGTGTGGCTGCATGGGCAATCATTCCTGATTCCAGATTGGTGCGGGCATAGGCTATGCCATAAAAGATACCAAGGGCTGCGTTTATACCGATGGTTCTAAGGGTCATGGCCAGCGGTACGTCTCCTAATAATTGAATAAGGGCGGGTAGATGACCAACGCCGAATAAAATTGCCGAAATGATAATCGCAAGGCTAATGCTGATTTTTTTGTTTTTCGTTGCGGCAAAAAGAATGAAGGCAACTAAACTCATGAGCCCCCAGCGCAATAAAATTTCTTCCGTTATGCCGCCATACAAAAATCTTGTGATTAATGAAAACTCAGGTGTAGAGGCAAGTTCCGGTCTAGCAGCAAGGGCCTTTAGGGAGGGGATGTTTTGCATTAACATTGCATCGAAAAAAAAGACCACCACGCCGAAAACAAACCCCAGCATAGCGTATAAGAATACGCCGATAAAAGGACTATGCGCGCCTTGACGAGAATGAGTTGAGGAATGAACGATAAAAGATTTTAACCCTACGCGGTGGGCGGTTGCCGCACCAATAAGAACGGCGATAAATAGCATCACGCCGCTTTGGATCATGGAGATTAATCGCAGCGTACTCTCCTCGAAAGGGACTTCTTCAAGAATTTCAGCGGGAAATTCTATAGTATATATTAAAGCGACAACCCCAATCATGCCCAACAAAAAAAGCAAAATCGACCGCCCAAAGATTGATTTTTGCGATTGGGGCATTGGTTCTTCGATTTGATGGGTCGTCATTATATTTCCCTTTTAAGTGTTTTCTTTTAAACGCTTATGGTTTTTTTATCACATGACCTGCCTGCATGACAAATGGAACCCTTCGTAAAGCTGTTATGTCAGTGAGGGGATTGCCCGCAACCGCGATTAAATCGGCTGATAACCCTTGGGCGATGGAGCCGATAGTGTCCTCCATCCGTAATATTTTTGCATTCCCTGACGTGGCGGCTTTTAAAGCATTAAGAGGGCTAACACCATATTCTACCAAAAGCTCTATCTCCCACGCATTGTCGCCGTGATCAAAGACACCCACATCTGAACCATTACATATATTTGTTTTTGCTTTGATGATGGTTTCCATCTGTTGCCGCTTGGCGATAATCCGCGCGGGAACGGTTTCTTCCGAACCGTCCCACCCCCGATAGGATGATATGGCCTCAACAGCTCCAAGGGTCGGACAAATGGCAACACCGTTTTTGGCCATAAGACGATATGTCTCCAACGTGCCATTGTCACCATGTTCAATGGTTTTAACGCCGGCTTCTATGGCCCGCCGCATGGCTTCGTCTGTTGAGGCATGGGCAACCACATCACGCCCTGATGTGCGTGCCGTTTCTACAATCAGTTTTAGTTCTTCTACGGAGAAAGTGGGTTTGGCCTCTCCATTGGGCCCCCAACGGTAATCAGCATAAACCTTAACCCAGTCAACGCCGCCGCCAATTTGCCGCCTGACTTCGCTAATCAGATTATCATGGCCATCGGCCTCATTGGCCCCTAACGGAACGCGAACCCCCTCATGAAATCCTTTAGGGCCATAGGACCCCGTTGCAACGATCGCGGGGCCCGCCACTAATAATCGCGGGCCGGGGATGACGCCCTTTTCCAACGTTTGACGCACGCCTATATCGGCATAGCCAGCCCCTTCGGAGCCAAGATCCCGCAAAGTGGTAAAGCCTGACATCAAGGTTGCCTTCAAGTGATTGGCGGCGCGAATGGATCGCTCGGCTGTGCTTTCTTTGAGGACTTGATCCGTCCAGCTTACTTCGTCATAGGGATGCAATAAGACGTGGGAGTGGGCATCTATCAGACCGGGCATCAAGGTCATGCCGGGCAGGGGGATGATAGTCGTATTGCCTGTTTGCGAATCTGGTTGCGCATCTTGGCTTTGATCTTGATTTATTTGTGGACCCGCAGCAATAATTTTGTCGTTTTGGACTAAAACCTGCCAATTTGTGTGGAGAGTTTTGCCGTCAAAAACGCGGTCTGGTTTTAAAAGGTAGGATCGGGTTGTTTCAACCTCTTCTCGGCTTTCCGCAAGGGTTTTCGCAAAAGTAGTGTATCCCGTTAAGTTGGGGTTGAGGCCTTCAGGAATAAAATGGGGGGAAGTCGCCCAAAAACTTGCTATAAAAGCGGTGGTGATTGTTGCTAGCTTGATAAGACCTAGGCGTTTCAACATCATTATTTCCTTATTATTTTTGTTA
This sequence comes from uncultured Parvularculaceae bacterium, assembly GCA_938015425.1. Classification (GTDB taxonomy): domain Bacteria; phylum Pseudomonadota; class Alphaproteobacteria; order Caulobacterales; family Parvularculaceae; genus CALLPQ01. The sequence goes on from CALLPQ010000044.1 coordinate 6,274, forward strand.
TATCGGCTATCTGGGGTGTTAATTTTGATAAAGTTTCGGGTGACCTTTTTATGAGTTTGCTATAAAGCCACCTGCATGACAAATGATAATGATTCCGCTCACCGCCCGCATCATGAACGTGTTTTGATAGTCGATTTTGGCTCTCAGGTCACCCAGTTGATTGCCCGCCGTTTACGTGAAAGCGGCGTTTATTGTGAAATTCATCCCTTTAACAAAGTGGATGATCACTTTCTTGATGATTATAGGCCCCGCGCAGTCATTCTTTCGGGAGGGCCTGCCAGTGTCACCACTGCCGATAGCCCTCGTGCCCATGATAGAATATTTACCCTTGGTGTGCCCGTTTTAGGGATTTGCTATGGCCAGCAATTAATGATGGCCCAATTGGGCGGCAAGGTTGAAAGTGGTACAAGCCGTGAATTTGGTCGCGCCTTTATGACCCGCGTTGCGGCGACCCCGTTACTCGATGATATGTTCGGGCAAGCCAGTTCTGATCCTGACGGTCCGGGGGAAGAACAGGTGTGGATGAGCCATGGGGATCATGTGGCGAATATGGCGCCCGGCTTTCAGGTCTTAGCCAAATCTTCCGGTGCCCCCTATGCGGTGATCGGTGATCCGTCCCGACATTTTTATGGTGTGCAATTTCACCCTGAAGTGGTTCACACGGTGAATGGGGCTGCGATGTTGCGCAATTTCACCCATAAAATTGCCGGCCTACAAGGGGATTGGACTATGGCCGCTTATCGCGAGCAAGCCATTGAAAAAATACGCTCGCAAGTGGGTACGGGCCGGGTCATTTGCGGTCTTTCCGGCGGGGTGGATAGTTCGGTTGCGGCGGTTCTGATCCATGAAGCGATTGGGGATCAGCTGACATGCGTTTATGTGGATCACGGATTAATGCGTGCAAATGAAAGCACGGAAGTGGTTGGCCTTTTTCGCGAGCATTATAATATTCCCCTTGTGCATGTGGATGCTTCGGACTTGTTTTTAAAGTCTCTATCGGGGGTGAGTGACCCTGAAAGAAAGCGCAAAATTATTGGCGGCTTGTTTATTGATGTTTTTGAAGAAGAGGCAAAGAAAATTGGCGGGGCGGATTTTCTGGCGCAGGGCACATTATATCCTGACGTTATCGAAAGTGTATCGGTGATTGGCGGGCCTTCGGTGACGATTAAGTCCCATCATAATGTGGGGGGCTTGCCTGAGCGGATGAATATGCAATTGGTGGAGCCTTTGCGCGATCTCTTCAAAGATGAAGTGCGTGCCCTTGGCCGTGAGTTAGGTTTGCCGGAGGCTTTTGTGGGGCGTCACCCATTTCCAGGGCCTGGTCTGGCGATCCGTATCCCCGGTGAGATTACGCGCCAAAAAGCCGATATTTTACGCAAAGCCGATGCAATCTATATTGACGAAATCAAAAAAGCTGGCCTTTATGATGAAATCTGGCAGGCGTTTTCGGTTTTATTACCGGTTAATACGGTTGGCGTGATGGGGGATGAGCGCACCTATGAGGCAGTTTTAGCCCTGCGCGCAGTGACATCCACAGATGGTATGACGGCGGATTATTATCCGTTTTCCCATGATTTTTTAGGACGTTGTGCGACCCGGATTATAAATGAAGTACACGGGGTAAATCGTGTTGTTTATGATGTCACTTCAAAACCCCCCGGCACAATCGAGTGGGAATAATGTTAAGCTTTACGCTAAATAAAATGAGCAAAAATTAATCAAGAATATTCTAGGTCCCGCACTGTATTGACTTCGTGCGAGAATTATAGACATATTTTAGTAGTGAAACTATGTCTTGAAAATAAATTTTATAGTGTTTTTTCAATAGTGTTTTTTCAAATAATTTTTTTGGATTGAAAACAGTATTTGTGTGCAATTTTCACCACTTCTGTTTTCTTACATATTGTTCACATTAAATTTTCTTTTTGATATTCGATTTTCATAGCCATTATTATTATCAATAATACATTTTATCTCTATTTTTTGACCCGTAGTATCTTTTTTTAATCATGATATGACACGGATTTATAACCAGTATAAGGTTTTGTTAGGGCAAGCTCTGTGTTATCTTAGATTTCTGTGTTAACTTAAGACTTCTGTGTTAACTTAGATTATAGTTTCCAACACAGTTACTGTAAGGGGTAAGTGTGGGGCTGGTGTGCAGGGACATGGCTGGGGGTCAGTTAATCATAGGTACTAGTTACAATAATGGGTATACAATCAAACGTGCCAATAGGAAATAAAACCAAGGTCACTATTGACCATGACAATAAGGGGAAAGTGCATAAAACGCTGTCGGGACACACAGCTTTTTTGCAAGATAATAATCCCCAAAGTGAGCTGCAATATGTGGTGTTGCGTACGCCGGATGAATATTTCGCGGGCCTTAAAGAATGGAATTATAAGCCTAATTATATATCCGACCTTGAAGGTTTTGAGGGCATGCGGTTACATTATGTTGATATAGGTAAGCCCAATGCTCAACGTACAATTTTATGCCTACATGGTCAAAAAACGTGGTCCTATGCGTTTCGTAAAGCCATTCAGTATTTTATAAATGATAATTATCGGGTGATTGCGTTTGATTTATTCGGGTTTGGCCGCTCGGATAAACCGACAAGTGATGATTTTTATAGTTTTGATTTTCATCGCCGTACAGCCTTGGCGCTAATGGCGCACCTTGAGTTGCAAGACGTCAAGATTGCTGGGTTTGAATGGGGCGGATGGCTCGCGATGACACTCCCGATGGATGCATCTTGTACCGTATCCGGATTGTTATTGGCGAACACGAAACTCCATACACCGGATGAAAATGTTTGGTCTGGTTTTCGGGTCTGGCGGGCCTTGCATAATGCGCAATCAGATCCGCAAATTGGTGCTGGGTTGTCGCACCAAGATCCAAACATCACCACCGAGACGCAAATTGCGTATGATGCTCCATTCCCCAATTTCCGGTATAAAGCGGGCGTGAGAAAATTCCCTAATCTTATTCCGTTAACGGCTGGTCATGAAGCTGCAGGTATTTCATTGCGGGCGGCGGACTATCTTGAAAATGAATGGCAGGGGAAATGCGCACTTGTTGCAAATTGCGATGGGGTTTATGGCGTTGACTCTATGCGCCATTTAAGAACTCGAATTAATGGGGCAGCCCCCGTGATTAAAATTGCTGGTACGTCAGCATTAACCTTCGAATATGCGGATCAATTCATGCCACAAGCATTAGAAATTATTTTCTAAGACCTGAATGAAAAATCGTTAAACACTTTCAGCAGGTTGTAAATCAGACATTCATTTCAGCAATCTCACACGACGATTACGGTTCTAATTCTTTAAAGTGAGAGCCTGAGGGGTAACGCGTTGGGGTAAACTGACGTCTGATCCACAGCTTTTTATTTCTTGTCTCGCTTTTCCGTTTAGGCTCTCATGCATGGATTTTGATTTGTATGTTGGTTAATCTTTGTGGGCCTAGCTTAACCCCAAATGTGAACCTTAAATCTTAAGACCTAGCGTTTAATGGGTCTTGAAGGGTGACTGGCGCATCTTAACTTTGCTGCTGTTTTTGACCACACTTCGATGAGGCCGTTGTTAAGAGCGATGGCCACCGCGCCTTTGGTTAGAGAGGGGTGGCTGGTTTTGTTTGTGGCCGCAAACGCGGTTGGTTCAACCGCAAGCGGTATTAGTCCATCATTGGTTTGCACCCCTGTTCTTGTTAGGCGTACGGACCCAAAGGCCGCGTAAGAGCTGCGTTGAAGGGTCGTGGGCGCAATCTCGGAGGGACTTTGTGTATTAACATAATTGATCTCGCCATTGGCGTTAAGCTTATATGTTCTTAATTCGGAGCCTTGATATTCAGGTTTTTGTAATCCGGCTTCACCCGACCCATCTTCATTCAATCCGGATTTGTCCAAGTCAGGTTTTTTTTCAATTTTAGTATAAACAAGGATCGTGTTCCCGAATGCTGAAACCGTGTCGGCGCGGCCATTATAACGCCAGACCTCATGCCCTTCCAGATCATGGGCGATGGCACCTTTATCCCCATGGGCGCTAAAAATTAAAGTCGCTGGTATTGCCTCTTGATTTAATTCACCTGAAGGCGAAGTGTCTTTTGGTGTTGCGGTATCTTTAGGAGAGGCAAAAGCCAACCCTGTAATCGGTAGAGGCGCTTCAAAGGCAAGGGTTGCGCAAGCACTCTGCATCCCTATCGCGCTTACTACGCTGGCGCTTGCAGAGGCTGGAGGGGTTAAAATGGACATTGCCAGAGTAGATAGACAAATTGTTCGAAACTTTGTGTTTGCTCTTTTCGTATTCATTGTTTTTCGCCTTTAATAATAGAAACTCTAAATGATAAAAATTCTATCGTTTAAAGTCATCAGTATTTAAAATAATCAGTATGAAGAGGTTGGTTCTTGATTTTTTGGGTGTCCGGCTTTTTCAAGAGCGTCTTCAAGTTCTTTAGGTTTATAATTTTCATCATGCTTTGCAAGTATGGTGTCTGCTTTGAAATACCCATCAGATTGGATGGTCCCATGGGCTATAACCCCTTGGCCTTCTCGAAACAGATCGGGAAGGATACCGCGATATGCCACCGATATTGTTGCTGCTCCGTCGGTCACATCAAAAAATGTTTCTATATCATCACCGCGTCGCACTGTCCCGTTAGCAACCAGTCCGCCTAAACGGATGCGCCGCGTTAAATCTGCTTCACCCCTTTGAATTTCGATTGGACTATAGAAATATGATATGTTCTGGTTCAATGCAGACATAATAAGGGCAGTAGAAGAGGCCAGTAAAACCCCGGCCCCGCCGAGCATTAAAAGGCGATTATTTCGTTTTACAGGTTTCATCTTAAAACTCTTTTCTTCGTGGTATAGTATATCATCAGGACCGGTCTGACCCTATAAATTTTTTGCTCTATCATTTTATCATGAGTTCTTTGTCTATGATTTTTTTCTTCCTATGAACTTTATTATAAGGATTTTTGCATAAAACTTTTTAGTGAGTTGGAGGCAAGCAATGGCAAAAGGGATAGCGCAAAGGACTTGCTAGTTATTGTTTCCATTTCAAAATAATATCTTTCACCACCTTTGCCGAAGGCGATAATTCGCGCCCTGCAAGGCTTGCGAGCATTAATGTTCGCTTTATCGGTTCGCGAATAGGTCGAATTTGTTCAATATCCTCGCATAGTGACTCGGGCAATATTGTAACCCCGAGACCAGCCTGAAGCATTTTCTTGGCAATCGCATCTTGATCGGTGGCAAAACACTCATTGATGGCAATATTGGATTTTTCAAGTTTTTGGTCGATATAGCTGTTTAATTCACAATGAACACGGCGTAAATAATTGACACCGTGAAGATCTTGCAAAGACACAATATTTCGAGACGACAATTCATGGTCTGCCGGAAGAGCAAGAAAGTAGTCTTCTTCTAGGATGGGGATTAATTCAAGATTTTTGGGTTTTACCTCGATATCGGTGATAATGGCCAATTCCAAAGAACCTTCAAGCAGAGAGTTGATTAGAATGTTCTGTGGGATCATCTTTAACGTCAAAGAGATACCTGATGCGGATCGTTGCAGGCTTTCAATAAAGGGAAGGAACATTTTATCCCCGATTGTGCTAATAATGCCTAGGGTGTAGACCGCTGCGTCAAGATTGCTGAAAAGCTTGGCTTGGGCTGAAATTTCTTTGCTTAGATCGTAAAGCGTGCGGAACTTTTCTCTTAATTCAACCCCGAGTTCGGTTAGTCGCATGGGTCTGGATTGGCGATCAAACAGGGGGCCGCCTAATTCGTCCTCAAGAAGTTTTAATGCCTTGGTCAGGGCAGGCTGGGTGATATTACTGGCCTCGGCCGCTTTCGTAAAATTCAGGGTTTCGCATGTGGCCAGAAAATATTTAACTTGGTGTAATTCCATGAATAATCCGGATTATAATTTGTGAAAAAAATGTCGCCTGTAAATAGAATATAATACCATAATTTGGTCATTAAAGTTTATGATGCGTTTCATATGCTACTTTAATAGAAAATATAAATATGTTTTGGTAATCCAAATACTTGGGTCTAAATATCCATAGGATTTGGGCTTTTTACGCAACAATCTATTGGTGATGACAGCCATAACCAAAAGAAATTTTTGCCTTGCCGGGATTAAGCTTATCTTAACTTTTAGGCTGGTTTTCCTTGCTCGAGCTAAGGTGGTTTTGAGGAATATGGGCGCAGGCCGGCAAGAGGACTAAGTTTTGAGCAGGAATGGTGAAGGCGGCCTTGAGGCCTCGTTAAACGGAATGAGGCTACGCGGGGAGTATCGGAGTTTTTCGATTTTACGGCGTCGCGCAGATCAGATCACGCGCGCTGATCATTTTGGTACCCACAGTTTAAGTGCGGATGCAGCATCTGGTCTTGATTGTGTGCCTTTAAACTCGAAACAATTAGAATCAATGCGCGATGTTTCCGTTTGGTGCTCTAATGATTATTTGGGCATGTCACGCCATCCATCCGTGATTGAAGCGGCCAAAACGGCACTAGACCTTTGTGGGGCTGGTGCGGGGGGAACCCGGAATATAGCCGGTACCAACATCTATCATGTGGCTTTAGAGCGGGAATTGGCGGAGCTTCACAACAAAGAAGCGGCCTTGATATTCACCTCTGGATATAATGCAAATGAAGCGGCATTGGGGGTTTTCGGGCGATACCTTGAAGATAGTGTGATTTTTTCTGATAGCTTAAACCATGCCTCAATGATTGCCGGCATACGCACGTCACGGGCCGAGTGTAAAATTTGGCCCCATAATGACATTGTTGCATTACGCAAAATGCTGGAAGAGACCCCGCATGAACGCCCTAAGCTGATTGCTTTTGAAAGCGTTTATTCCATGGATGGCGATATTGGCCCGATCAAGGAGGTTTGTGATCTGGCTGATGAGTTTGATGCGTTTGTTTATCTTGATGAAGTCCATGCGGTGGGACTTTATGGGCCTGGCGGTGCCGGCGTGGCGGCTGAGAGGGGCTTATCAGATCGGGTTGATATTATACAAGGCACATTGGGCAAAGCCTTTGGTGTTCAGGGGGGCTATATTGCTGGCTCACGGGCGATGATTGATTTGGTTAGAACGTTTGCCCCCGGATTTATTTTCTCAACGGCTTTGTCACCGGTTATCGCCGCCTCTGCATTGGCGAGTATTCGCCATCTGCGCGCTAGCAATGTGGAGCGTGAACGCCATCAATCAAATGTGGCCTATGTCAAACAGGTTTTAACAGACAATAATATCGATTTTATTGATCAACCAACCCATATCGTACCTGTATTGGTTGAAGGGGCGGCCACCTGTGTTGCAACGGCTCGAACGTTGTTGCGTGACTGGAATATCTATGTCCAACCCATTGTCTATCCAACGGTGCCGCGTGGTACCGAGAGGTTGCGGATTACTCCGTCGCCATTTCACGATGAAGACGCTATTAATCGGTTGGCTGAAGCGCTTGTCTGTGTGCTGACGGTTGAAAAGCAGGAATCGGCATCTGCCCATGCTCGCTGAATTTGGACATTTTTCATTGGCACTGGCTTTTATGGCGGCCATGGTTGCGGCCGCTGGGTTATTTGTGCGTGACGATGATAAGGGTGTGGCCTTGGTGCGTGCGGGGGCGTCAGCGCAATGTGCGGCGTTATTGTTGACCTTTTTGTTCCTTATACTGGCGTTTATTCAAACGGACTATACGGTTCAACTTGTTGCCTCAAATAGTCATCATGATAAACCCTTGCTTTATAAAATTGCCGGAGCGTGGGGAAACCATGAGGGGTCCATGCTGTTATGGGCCTTATTGCTGAGTGTTTATGGGGTTGTTTTCGCCCATTATAGCAAAATTAATAAAGCACAGTTGAAAATTGCTATAGCGGTTCTTGGCCTAATCAGTGTGGGGACATTGTTATTTATTATTGCGGCTTCAAATCCTTTTTTGCGGTTGGACCCGGCGCCTATTGTGGGGCGGGGACTTAACCCCTTGCTTCAAGACCCGGCATTGGCTATCCATCCGCCGATTTTATATACGGGGTATGTGGGTTTTGCCGTGCCTTATGCAATGGGAATTGCAGCATTGATGAGGCCGCAATTAGAAACAACAGCCCACAAAAAATGGGCGCAGGAAATGCTATTTTGGACCATGATACCATTGGCCTTTATGACTTTAGGCGTTGGTCTTGGATCGTGGTGGGCGTATCGCGAACTTGGCTGGGGTGGCTGGTGGTTTTGGGATCCGGTCGAGAATGCAAGCTTGTTGCCTTGGTTGATTGGTACGGCGTTAGCCCATTGTGCAATGATTGCACAACGAACAGGGGCGTTAATCAGGCCGATTTTGGTATTGGCTCTACTGGCTTTTAGTATGTCGATTTTAGGGACATTTTTGGTCCGTTCCGGTGTTTTGACATCGGTGCATGCTTTTGCTGTTGATCCAAAGCGTGGCATACTGATTTTTGCTTTTCTATGTTGCGTCCTCGGCGGTGGGTTTGGTCTTTATATCCTTAAAAACCCCGTCAAAGCCCGCTTGATCGATTGGCAAACCGGAAGCCGTCCGAGTTTGATGGTGGCTGGTATATTAATGTTGTCTGTGGTGACCGTGACGGTGTTTGTAGGGACAATTTATCCTTTAATCATGGATGCTATCGGAGCGCCATCGGTAACGGTGGGGGGGCCTTATTATAATGTCACTGCGACACCACTTGGCTGGCTATTAGTGACCTTAATGGTTGCGGCGCCATTTGCTAATTGGCACCAATCTCTATGGCATAAACTTCCCTTTAATGAAGCGACAGATATAGCGGTTAAGAGTAAACAAGAGCAAAGTATAAATCAGCATGCAGAATATAAAACCAAAGAAGATCAGGTAAAAGCTAATCTTGACGGTTTAGTGACGTCATTAAAATTAGTGCTCGTGCCTATCATAGCGCTTTTATTTGCCTTACTTTTCTATAAGGCGGGGCTTGGGCAGTCTATTTTATTTGCTATTGCCGTTGGTTTTGTAACCTTGGTGGTGATTTACGGGGCGCGACACACACCGCGGACCATTACTGGTGCGGCGATGCTAGTGGCCCATGGCGGCATTGCGATTGCTTTTATGGGTATGGCGGGTGCGGCTTTCTTCTCTTCTGAGTCCATTACATCGGTTCAAGAGGGAACGCGATTTGTATCTTCCGGTCATCATATCCGCTTTGATGGCGTAAAACGGGGGGAAGGCTCTAACTATACTTATGAGCGCGCGAAGGTAATTATTGAAAACGCTAACGGAGGGGTGAAAACCCGCATGGCTCCGGAACGGCGTTGGTATTCGGCGGGGGACATGGTCACGAGTGAGGCCGTTATAAAGCGTAACCTTATCAGTGACTTGTATATTACACTTGGTGATTTGCGTGTGCCAGGGGCAGATAAAGCAGACTGGGCATTGCGTGTTTACCATCGCCCGTTTATCTCTTGGATCTGGCTTGGTTGTGTGATGTCATTTTTGGGCGCTCTTTTGAGTGTCATCGCACTCTTTAAAAGAAAAGTTGTTGCCAGATCGCATAATTATGAAGAGATTGGTGTTAAAGAGATGGCAAATCAAGTCATTGGTAAGCCAATCATTAGTGATACAGCGATGGATGCACACGTTGAGGGTACAAAAGCAATTACATCATGAGACCTAAAATATATGTGACTTTATTCAATATTATGTTCTCGTTTTGCATTTTGGCTTTTGGGAGCTTTACCATTCGTGTCTTGGCTGTTGATGGTGTTGCTTTCGCGGGGATGTTACCCTCCAATTTTATTGCAAACCAGTCCGGTAGTGATAATGCCCCCAATAGCCCCCAAAGTGACCTCACTTTAGATAGCCAGAAAGCCCAGTTAACGGACCAGAATTTAACTGCCGAGGAACAACGGATTGCTAAACTGTTTCGCGAAATCCGGTGTCCCATCTGTGTTGCGCAATCTGTTGCTGAAAGCGATGCAGAGGCGTCTAAATCCCTCAGGATTTTTATTCGTGAAGAAGTTGCCGCAGGAAAAACCAACACACAAATTAGATCGGCATTATCCGAACGCTATGGGCCTTCCATTCTTTTACGTCCGGAATTGAGAACATCGACGGCATTTTTATGGTTAGCTCCCTGGTTGGCATTGCTGACAGGGATCGGTGTGTGGTATTGGGTGCATCGCCGAAAAGACCAGCCGCCAAAATCATAAAGCAAAACCATAAAGACAGATTAAATCATGAATAGTGATGCACAATTAGAGCTAGACAATATTACCGTTGGCCGCGGCGAGATAAGATTGATCGAAGCGATTAGTTTTACGGTTAAAGCGGGGGACGCCATACAAATTCTTGGTGAGAACGGAAGTGGTAAGTCGAGCTTACTGTCTATTATTGCTGGTGTGTTAACCCCCATTGAAGGGCGGATTAATTGGCGCGGTGCTATTGGTGATGAAAACCATCAATGTAATCGGGAGTCTTGTATTTTTGTTGGCCATGACACCCCCAATCGCCCGGCTTTAAGTGTGAGGGAAAACCTTGCTTATTGGGCGCGCATTTATGCAAAGAAAGCCGATAGAGTGGCGGGGGTTATTGAGCAAGCAGGATTGAAACGGGCCGCAAACCAACCCAGCGGGCAATTATCGGCGGGGCAAAAACGCAGATTGGAATTGGCAAGATGCCTTTTGGCTGGCCGTCAGGTCTGGCTATTGGATGAGCCGACCACATCCCTTGATAGTTCGGGTCATGATTTGTGGTCAGAGCAAGTGCGAATTCATCAAGAAAAAGGGGGCATGTCTATTATTGCAACCCATAAGCTTTTAAACATTCAATCAAGGGATCTACGCCTTGCTTAAATCATCATTATTATAGCCTTCACCCTCACGAATTTATAATCATAAGCGATAAAACAATCAGTGTCCGAAACATCATCCTTAAGCTCAACCAGTTTTATTCGTGCGCAATTTGCGCGTGATGCTAAAAGCGCGCTTCGCTCTGGCGGTGGATGGTTTCATACACTTTATTTTTTCGCGATGTTTGCGGGGTTTTCTGTTTTTGCTGTGGGGCCTGAGCGCGCATTGTTAATGGCGACGGCACCGGGCTTGTTATGGTTAGGGGCGGCCCTTGCTTTACAACTTTCGTCAGTTGATTTGTTTGCGCAAGATTATGCCGATGGTACATTGCGCACATTGGCGGCTGAGCATCCAAGTCTTTGGCCTTATTTTATTGCAAAATTTTGTGTAATCTTTCTTTTGGCTGTGGTGCCAATTGCTGTCTTGGCACCGCTCTATTATGTTCTGTTCGCTTTTGATCCTGCATCTGCGTTAAAGGCGGCATTATTGTTTATGATTGGTTGCCCCGCTTTGGTGTTGGCCGCTATATTAGCGGCGGCGATGTCTGCCGGAATGCGCACAAGCGGCGTGTTAGGGGCGGGGTTTTCGGCACCGGTTATTGTTCCGGTTTTAATTTTTGGTGTCGGAGCAACGGAAAGATTGAGTGCAGGGGCGTTTATTTCGCCTGAGTTACTAATATTATGTGCGCTTATGTTGGTCTATTTTGTAGTATTGCCACCATTTGTGATTTTGGCGTTAAGGTTTGGATTGGAATAATATGGCAAGTTCAATATTAGATAGGTTTGCAAGAATAGCGCGGTTTTTTGAAGGGTATGCAAACCCGGCGCGGTTTGAGAAGTTATCACGCGCAATAAGCCCGTATTTGCTGGGGATTGCGGTTTTATTGATGCTTGTCGGGTTACTTTTGGGCCTTGTTTATTCTCCGGAAGATTATCAGCAAGGCAATTCAGTGCGCATCATGTATATCCATGTGCCCGCCGCGTGGATGGCCCTTATGAGTTATACATTTCTGGCAGGTATGAGTGCGATTGCATTTATCTGGCGTCATTCCGTGGCGGATATTGCGGCGCGTGCTACGGCGCCGGTTGGCCTTGCGATGACGGGGCTTGCCCTTGTGACGGGCTCGATCTGGGGTAAACCCACATGGGGGGCTTGGTGGGTGTGGGATGCGCGATTAACCTCCGTACTCGTCCTGTTTTTTATCTATCTTGGATATATGGTGATTTGGGATAGTGTGGCTGACAAGGCGAAAGCGGCAAAATTTGCCCGTATCTTGGCCCTTGTCGGGTTTGTTAATGTGCCCATTATAAAATTTTCTGTGGAGTGGTGGAATACTTTGCACCAACCGGCAAGCCTTATTGTTAAGGGCGGCCCCAAAATGCATATTTTAATCCTGACCCCCTTACTGGTTATGATTGCTGCTTTTTCCGTGTTTTTTATATGGACTGTACTCGTTGGTACAGAAACAGCAATTATTGAAGCCCGTTTAAAACGCCAGCAAAGAAAAGCCGGCAAGACATTAAGTGATATTAACCCTGGAGAAAAATCATGATTGAATATTTTGCTATGGGCGGACACGGATTTTATATCTGGACGGCTTATTTTATTAGTGCCGTTGTTATCGGTTTAATTGGTGTACTTCGTTATAAACGGTTGAGTGTGGCACGAAAAAAAGATCGAGCGAATACAACCACGCAAGAAAAACCCTAATCAAGGGATGTGAATCAGGTGCAGTTTTTTGGGTTTTTATTAATTGGCATTGTCGTTGCGATTGTATTTTTTATATCGTCCAAAACGCTATCAATGCAGATGCGGGCTGCTGTCATGGGGGGGGTCACGCTGATTGGGGCGGGCATTTATATGGGATTTGGTGCGCCTGATTATGGCTCAAAGAAGCTTGCGGTGACCCAAAATGAGGGGGCAAATGAAAATCCTCAGAGGATGGATCAGAGGATGGATCAGGGGATAGATAATATCGCCCTTGATAAGGTGATACTCGACAGAGAAAAAGGTTTGGGCCAAGGGGGGATTTCTTTTCAGGATATGTCACCAGAAACTTTGATATCCCGTGGTACTTTTGATCGATTGGTCGCTGATGATTCCCAAGATAGCGAAAAGTGGGTTTCTGTTGCGGTTGCGCTACGCCTTCAAAAAGATTTTCAACGCGCGGCACAAGCTTTTGGCGCTGCGGCGCAAAGTGCAGATGATGTTTCTGTGCAAGCCTCCTATTATGGTGCAGCGGGGGAAGCCATGGTCGAGGGGGCGCAAGGTAGCGTTAATGACGATGCCATGGGCTTTTTTGAAAAGGCTTTGATGGCTGACCCAACATCGGTTGGGGCCCATTATTATTTAGGGGTGGGGAGTGAAGTACGCGGCGATAAACTTGCGGCATCGCGTTATTATCGTCAATTTATGATCCATGCCCCGAACGAACACCCTTTACGAAGAGAGGTCGCTAATAAGCTTCGAACTTTACCGGCAGCCAATGGCCCCTCTGTTCTGGGGGCGGCCATTGCCCCTGAATTAGACCAAAACGCCATTGATAAAGTCGCGGCCCTATCCCCGGAAGACCAACAGGCTTTCATCCAAACAATGGTAGCCCGCCTACAATCAAGGTTGGATGAAAATGGGGGTGATTTCGAATCGTGGCGCCGGCTAGCGCGCGCTCATGCTCGATTGGGCAATATCGAGGCCGCTAAAAAAGCTTATAATGAGGCGATTGCTGTGTCCCCCAATCCAGATGTGCTGATCCTTGAACGTGATGCCTTAAAATAGTCTGCCATTAGTTTGTGGACAGGTTTCTTGTGTTTGCCATGCTTAAACAGCATTATGATTTCTAAATTACTATTTATTATCAATAGTTTGATGGCAATAAGTAATATTTTATATCAGTTTCATAGCCTGATTTATATAGATTGAGTTTGCCTTATTCAGCTGTGATTCTTGGTTCTTATTATGCGAATCTGCTGTATAACCACCGGTATCGGTCTAAATCACTAAAATCTATTGGTGGTTTAGGAAGAATGACTGTTTCTATGTATGAATAACAGTTTCAAGCGTAAGTAATTACCACCATTGCAGTAGGAGCAACCTAATTATGAAAAAGATCGCAACAATTACAAAGGCAACTATCGTTGCAGGACTATTAATATCTGGATGTGCCACCATTTCTGGTGCCGCAGACACAGCAACATCATCAGCAAGTCGCGCAGTGACAGCGGCGGCTTCCACACAAGGTGTGCAAGAAGCTTCATTCACAAGCACAGGTGCTGTTAGACAACCAGTTGGCTATCGTGAGTGGATTTATATTGGTACGCCATTAACACCAAACGCTTTAAACGGCGGAGCAGCTGCATTCCCAGAGTTTCACAATGTTTATGTAGAACCAACAGCATTCAAACATTTCGAAAGAACAGGCGAGTGGGCCGACGGAACACAGATTGCAAAAGAACTTGTTTCCGTACGTTCAAATAATAATGATGAAGGGAATGGATCATCTCAAGAGGTGAGTGGCCGTGGCTATTTCATGGGTGAATTTGTTGGCCTTGAGTTGGCTGTTAAAGACTCAAGCCGTTATGCAGATGAGCCAGGTAACTGGGCATATTTCAGTTTTGGCCACACCCCTGAGCCGTATGCAGCGACAGCCGAGGCATTCCCAGCTGAATCATGTAATGCTTGTCACGCAGCATCAGCTGAAACTGATTTTGTATTCTCTCAGTTTTACCCTGTTGTTCGCGCAGCTCAGAATTAATCAGAGCTAGGAATAATTATGAAAAAAACGCTCACATCGAGCAAGAGTGCGGCAGCAATATTTGCCGCCGCACTTATTGTTTCGTGCGGTTCCGAGAAAAGTAGCTCAGGCAATGACGCTGCTGTACAAAGGCAATCTGAAGCTGTATCAACAACAGCTGCACCGGTTGCCCAAACTCAAACCAGTCAAGCGCAACAGCCAGCTGCATTCTCCCCTTATGTTGATGCCGATGGTAATATTTCGCGCCCTGAAAATTTCTTGAATGATCCAAATTGGACCCATATTGGCAATTGGACCATTGTGAATGAGAATGGTGAAGGTAACGGTCTTCATAATGTCTACACCACATATGATGCAGTCAAAGCCTATAGAGCTTCAGGGGTGTTTCCTGATGGCGCGGTTTTGGTGAAAGAGGTTTTAGGCGCTAATGCTAACAATCTTACCACTGGCCGTGTCCATTGGAAGGGTGATAATGCTGTTTGGTTTGTGATGGTAAAAGATGCGCAAGGCCGATTTGCTGACAATCCTTTATGGGGTGAAGGTTGGGGTTGGGCTTTGTTCCAAGCTGACAATCCGGCAAAACAGGTTGCTACAGACTATAAAGCTGACTGTCTGGAATGCCATGTTCCCGCTAAAGATACTGATTGGATTTATGTTCAGGCATATCCGGTATTAAGTGAGAAATAGTTATAACCATACTTGGTTTGCAATTTAATTATAGAAAAGAGTTGTTTCATGCAGAAAAAGAAACTTGCATTGTTAGCATTGGCTAGTTGTACCTATATGGGGCTTGCAAATGCTCAAGAGGGTGCATTCTCCCCTTATGTTGATGATCAGGGTAATATTAGTAGGCCTACTGACTTTAAAACAAATCCTAACTGGGTCCATCTAGGAGCTTGGGGTATTGTTAATGAAAATGGTGAGGGAAATGGCATTCATAATGTTTACACAACCCGTGATGCCGTAACTTACTACCGTGCAAATGGTTCTTTTCCTGATGGTGCAACTCTAGTCAAAGAGGTACGCGGTGCCCAAGCGGCTGCGCTTACGACGGGTCGTGCCCATTGGGCGACTGACATTGCTGTCTGGTTTGTCTCTGTAAAAGATACCAAGGGTCGGTTTAAAAATAACGCTTTGTGGGGTGACGGCTGGGGCTGGGCATTGTTCCAGGCAGATGATCCGGCAAAACAGGTTGCTGCCGATTATAAAGCCGACTGCTTAAGTTGCCATGTTCCGGTTAAAGATAATGACTGGATGTATACATATGCTTATTCGGCTGTACTCGGCCCGCAAGCAGCGCTATCCGCTCCGTCAAAAGAGGCGGCTTTGGCGGCTCCTGAGCCTTCAACAATGACGGCAAATGCCGAGGAAGTAATAGAAGAAGTAAAAGAAGAGGTTTCACCTCCTCCCGCGCCGGCACCAGTTGCCGCAGCTGCGCAAGCAGCAGCTCCTGTGGCTGAAGCAGCACCAGCAGCACCAGCAGCAACTCCAGCACCGACAATGGGTGTAGCGGCAGCTTCTGTTGAAGAACCCTCAATTGATTTAGCAGCGGCTGAGAAAGACTATAAATCTACGTGTGCTGTATGTCATTCTGTGACACCCGGTAGAAACGGGATTGGTCCATCATTGGCTAATATCATTGGTAATAAAGCAGGGTCAGTTGAAGGGTTTAATTACTCTGATGCAATGAAGAATTCCGAGGTTGTTTGGAACGCAAATACCTTGGATGAGCATCTAAAAAATACAAGAACCTTCATTCCTAATAACAGGATGGCATCATTATTCCCGTCTGGTGTTCAAGATGATGAAAAACGTAAACGGATTATTGCCTATATTGAATCTTTATCTTCAGAATAACCTGCTAGATTAGACTTACGAATTTGACCGCCAAATAGAGAACTCTATTTGGCGGTTTTTTTATGGATGTTTTTAAGAGCCTAACCAAAAAGCTGTGGATCAGACGCCTGTCTCCGCAAAAAGGCGGCCCCGAGCCGATAAATCTCAGGTTTTTAGCTTTAAAGTGTAGAGTTAAAACCGAGTAAAATAGCTGAACTGGCAAAATATATAAAACTCCTTTATGTTTCGACAGAAAATTATCGATTATGAATTATTGCTTGTAAATTGTTGATTTTATCCGAGAGGGATATTTTAAAATGATAAAGAAAATTATTTTAGGATTAGCTTTTCTAGGCGGCGCAAATACCTATGGAATAAACGTAGTCGCGCAAGAAATAACCGCCTTTACCGGTGCAAAAATTCATACGGCGAATGGTGAGGTCTTTGAAAGTGGAACATTGCTTATTGAAGCAGGGAAAATTGTTGGGGTAGGAAGCGCGATTAATATTCCAACAGGAGCCAAGCAAGTTGATGTCACAGGTAAAGTGATCATACCGGGTATGATTGATAACCATATTCATGTGGGTACGGACCTTAAAAATCTAAATGAATTCCCAACCGCGTTCCAACCGCAAAACCGGGTGATTGATGCGTTATCCCCTGATCATAAAAGTTGGGAGAGAGCATTGCGGGCTGGCATCACCACTGTTGCAACCGGAACCGGTTCTGGCGAGGTGATGTCTGGTGAATGGGCGATTGTTAAAACCTTCGGTCCAACATTAGAGGCCCGTATTTTGCGAGAGCAAGGGGGATTAAAATTTGCTCTCGATAGTGCAAGTGCCCCAACCGGACCTAAAACTGATCCGGCTGTGTTTAGCGAAGCTCGCGGCTTACTTATTCAGGCGCGCGAATATATGCAAAAGCAAGAAGCCTGGGAGAAGGCTGGCCAGAAAGGTGATGCGCCCCCGCGTGATTTAAAACTTGAAACTCTTTCTAGGGCGTTGCGGGGTGATGAAGAAATAAGGGCTCATTTACATACGCCAAATCAAATTCGCGGGGCCATTGGTCTTGCCCGTGAGTTCGGGTTGGATCTACAACTTCATCACGCGACGTTTGCTTATAAAGTTATTGAAGATATTGCTGCGGCTGGATTACCGGTTGTTGGGGTGCCGTTATTTACTAAATTCGGCTTTAGTGATGAGGTTTTGGAAGCACCCGGTAATATGGCAAGGGCAGGTATCAAATTTGTTTTCCATACGGATGATCCTGCTTCCAGTGCGAAATGGTTTCGCCATACTGGTGGCCTTGCTATTCGATATGGAATGGATGAAACGGATGCCCTTAAAGGATTAACCAGCAATGCGGCCATTCTTGCCCATGTGGAAGACCGTGTTGGATCATTAGAGGTTGGAAAAGACGCGGATTTTCTTGTGCTCGATGGCCCATGGTATGAAATGGCGACTTTAACGGAGCAAGTTTATGTTGATGGTGTTCTGGCTTATGATCAAATGCGTGATCAAAGCGAGGTGCCTGAGGGGCCTGATTTAGAAGGTAAGGGTTGGACGAACCCGCTTGATCCTAAAAAATGGGCAGCTCTTCCAGCAAACAAAATTTCGTCAAGCACAATTGCGATTGTAGGAGCCACAATTCACACATTATCAAACCCGGATAAAAACACATCAATTGTCGATGGTGCTATCGTCATGCGAAATGGCCGAATTCAAAATGTCGGCCCAAGAGACCGGGTTAAAATTCCCTCTAATGCGACGATTATTGAGGCAAACGGGAAACATATCATTCCCGGTATTATAGATGCGGCAACCCATTACGGAATAACTGGCAATAATCTAAGTGAAACATTCGCACCGATTAACCCGCAACGCCAAGCCATTCACGCTTTCGCCCCTAGAATGTTGAGTAGTGTTGAAGATACGGGTCCTTTTCGGGCAAGCCAACTATTAAGCGGCGGGGTGACAACACAATATATTCGTCTTGGCGGCGCGACTATTATTGATGGACAGGGGATGATTGTTAAAACCGCAAGTGATGATGTGACTGATGCTATTTTACGGGAACCGGCGGGCATGTCGATCAATATGTCATCACGACCTACACGGACGTTTAGAGAAAAACAGCAATCACCTGCGACTTTGTCTGCCCTTGTTTCGTTATTACGTGAGAGCCTTGTTAAGGCCGGGGAGTATGCAGACAAGCCAAAATCCGGAAAGGCCAAACCGCCGCGCAACCTTGGAATGGAGGCTCTTGCTCATGTTCTAGAGGGAAAAATGCCAGCAAGGATAGAAGCCACTGCGCCGTCACATTTGCGTTCCGCCTTGCGGGTTGCAGAAGAGTTTGACCTTCCCTTGATAATAGAAGGGGGAACAGCCGCTTTGGTCATGCGGAATGAACTTGCGGCAAAAAAAGTGCCTGTTATCCTTGGCTTGACATCTGCACCTTATCCAACGGGCGGGGAAGTTCCTGATCCTGATGATTTCCCAATTATTGATGAACGGAATGCAGCGATGTTAGTGAAAGCGGGTGTGCCAATCGCAATTGCCAGTTATAGTCAGGATTTTGGCAGCCTCGCAGGACCAATAACAGGAAAGCATTTGTTGTTAGAGGCAGCAATTGCAATGGGATATGGTCTGCCGGAACAAGAGGCATTGAAAGCAATTACGCTTTCTCCTGCGCAGATATTGGGGATTGATGACCGTGTTGGCAGCCTTGTAAAAGGTAAAGATGCTGATCTTGTAATACTTGACGGCCCACCATTTGCGACCAGATCTCGACCTGAACAAGTCTATGTTAATGGTAACCTTGTTTATGAACGTTGATAGGAATGGGCCTTAATGTGGGTGAACGGTAATGGTCAATAAAACTCTATCCTTAAAAAAAGGGTCATGTCATTGCGGGTTGGTTTCGTTTAAGGCGCGATTGCCGGACGACATTACGGTGGATGAATGTAATTGTTCTATTTGTGAGCGTGTTGGTTTTCTTCATATTATCGTACCCAGATCGCGATTTGAAATTGTAACTGGAAAAGATCAGCTAACGGAGTATCAATTTAACTCAAAAATAGCAAAACATTTGTTTTGTCGCCAATGTGGGGTCAAGCCTTTTTATGTTCCGCGTTCAAATCCTGATGGTTATTCATTAAATCTAAGGTGTATGGATAGAGGGCAATTTAAGACTATCACTATAAGGCCGTTTGATGGAAAAAATTGGGAGGCTAATGCTGGTGCATTGGCCCATCTTTCCCATGAGTGATCGTGCGATAGAACTTGAAAAGTTGGTTTCTGAAATTCGTGCTTGTCAACATTGTGTGGACCTTATGCCCCATAAACCGCGCCCTGTTTTGCAGGTTTCAGCGCAAGCAAGAATTGCGGTGATTGCCCAAGCCCCGGGGACAAAAGTTCATAAAAGCGGTAAACCTTTTACGGATGCTTCGGGGGACCGGTTGCGTGAATGGATGGGGGTGGATGAAGATGTTTTTTATGATGCGTCGCGCATTGCAATCTTGCCAATGGGGTTTTGTTTTCCCGGACTCGATGAAAAAGGGGGAGATTTACCGCCCTTAAAACAGTGTGCGGAACGTTGGCGACCTAGCCTGATGGATTTACTTCCCCAATTCGAGCTTATTTTATTGGTGGGGGGCTATGCGCAAAAATGGCACCTTGGCAAAAGCGTACAAAAATCTCTTACGCTAACTGTGGCGCAGTGGCGTGATTATGGGCCTATTTTTATGCCAACGCCGCATCCTTCGTGGCGCAATAGTGGCTGGTTAAAGAAAAATCGATGGTTTGAAGAGGAATTGTTGCCTGTTATGCGGGCTAGAATTCAGGAGAATCTATAGGCTCTTATGGGTTTTTGCTGATTATCCCCGACAAAAGCCAGAATTTATTAACCAAATCGTAGCCATAAATAGGCAAACTATCCGTGGTCAGTAAATAATAGAGTTCAATGCGCGAAAAACGTAAATATTCAAGTGTTCGGCTACCCGGATTGCAGCCTAAAATTGCATATGCGGGGCGGCGTTTCCATGCGTGGTGGGAGGGATATGGTTTCGATCC
>CALLPQ010000045.1 GCA_938015425.1 uncultured Parvularculaceae bacterium
CACATCACAACCCCGACCTCAAAGCATTTGCGCAGCGACTGAAAGATAAAGGAAAAGCCCATAAACTGGTCATCACAGCTGTCGCAAGAAAGCTCATAATCCTCGCAAACTCTCTGGTCAGACAAAACAGAATGTGGGCAACAACTAGACCATGAAAGATACAGTTGCTTAGACAAAAATAAAACGCACGCTGATCAAAGCGTGCGTTTTATTTTAACCATAGCATTATGTAAGACCGTTATTCCTATAGAATATTACGATGTTCCGGTTCGTTTTTTACTGGCATGATTATCGGCGACCCTGACATTTCCCTGCCCAGAAGCATTCTGTGCAGCAGCACCCCGTTCAACCTCAAAGCGGTCATAAAAACTTTCTAGCGGGCCGATAACAGCTTGCAATGCGGCCACGCATCGCGCGTCAACGGCTGCCCCCACCTCGCCTTCTATAACATCAAGGGCCGCCTCAACACTTAATGCGCCCCGATAGGGCCGCGAGGCGGTTAGCGCATCAAAATAATCGGCAACCGTGATAATACGGGTTTCAAGAGGAATTTCATCGCCGCTTTTTGCATGGGGATACCCCTTACCATCAAGGCGTTCATGATGCGCTGCAGCCGTATAGGCAATATCGTTAAAAATAGAAATGCGTGACAAAATACGTTCTGTATGCAGCGCATGACGCCGCATTTCCGCCCACTCTTCTTCATTTAAAGCGCCCGGTTTATCAAGAATTGTGTTACTAACCCCAAGCTTACCCACATCATGCAACAATGCCCCCCTCTTTAATCGCTTGCGGCGCTCATCATTAAAGCCAAAATATTGGGCCATCAAATCTGCATAGCGCGCAACCCGAACGCTATGGTTACTGGTAAAAGGGCTCTTTATATCCACCACTTTACCAAAAGCCTCGACAATATCGTCAATATAATCATCATCGACATCTATCTTATGGGATACAGGCTCCAGCGTTAAAAGTTTTTCTTGAATATCGACAGCATCAAGATTTTCCCAAAAACCAGAAGATTTTGAAACGCGCAAAAACATATTGACCAATCGCGGATCGAACCAGCGCCCAGAACGGTTTATCACTTCTTTTTGCGCAACCTCCCGCCCCCCTTTAGTAAAGAACACTTCAACAACTTGCGAAAGCAAAGCAATACGCGAATAAAGCGGAATATTATCTCCCTTCAACCCATAAGGTTGGCCGCTACCATCCCAATATTCATCTAGCCCTTCCACACCTTTTGCAACAGTTTCCGGAAAGCGTAATTGTCGAACAATCGCAGCCCCATGCCCACATCGGGTGCTGACCAATTCTTTGGTAAGCTTTTTTGAATTATTGACAATAAAAGATAAAGCGCGAAACCGCGTTGGCAAATCCGCTTTAAGGCCCGTTTGGGCCATAACAAAATTCAATAAACCGACAATGCCGGAATCTTGTTCTTTAAAGTTACTTTTAAACGCACGATCATCGGTTACGTAAATCTCACTAATCCGCGCCGCATTCGCACTACATCCCACATCTTTCAAAAGTAATGTGTAATATAGCTCCCACAGTTCTTCATCCTTAAGACCGATTTCTTTGCCTATTTGAATGCCGATCCAGCAAACGCGAATGCTAAACCCCTCTGGTAGACCTTGGGTTAAATCAAGGGCGTAACTGAAAGCTGAAATTAACTCGGCTAAGGAAACCGTTTCTTGAGGGTCATGCCCGTTCAGATTTTTATCAAAATTCAAATCATCATTATGATCATGCATGATTAATATACCTAAGGCAGGTTTCAAAACAGTTTTTAAAACTAACCGAAGGGGCTTAATTTAAGGTGTGTTGATATGCTTAATAAAACATTATCAGGCCGGCTCAACCCGAGGCGCAACAAGAAGGCAATTCCCTGTATAATTTTGAGATAAAAAAGATCAGTGTTAGCTAGAAAGCGCTAGCGCCCGCGAAATGGCAGCTTTGATTGCCTGCTTGGAATAATCCGCTGTAATAATATCAAGCTGCTTGCCAGTTTCACGGTTAACCAAAACCGTATAGCCCGTTGCTTTGTGATAATCTTTATAAACTTGCGCGAACCCTTCGGATTGCGCCAATTCCACAAAATTCTCTTTTGGACCGAGTGTAAAGTTTAACTCGATAAATCGCACCGGTTGGCTGGCAAAAGCAGGTTTAACCGCTTCAAGACGGGGCTTTAAAATTTTGCAGGGACCACACCATTTAGAAGAAAAAGTAACCGCAACAATTTGCGCATCCTCGCTTGTCGCCCCAGCCGGAATTTTGGCTTGGGCCGCCGCATGAATACGCAAAATCCCCTGCCCGATAGCAGCAACACCGAATATAAAAAATCCGGTGAGAACAAAAAGGAAGCGTGTTTTTCTATTCATTTTAATTTCTTAGCCTTTAGGATATTTCATCTTGAACCATAGGGGCACCATAGCCACCGAAAAAAATATCGTTAACAAAACAGCCTTAAACAAACGGCTTTCGCTTATTGATGACAAAGACCGAATTATAGTCGATAATCATCATCCCACAATCAATAGAGTTTTATATCAAGATAACAATTGCGCTACCGCTCATACCAACACCCGGATTGTAACACTGACGCCAATCCCAGTATAGATTTATTACAGACAGTTTAGGACCAAATTATGAAATTTTGGCAAAAAACCATTATTAACTTCGCCTTAACCTTAATTGTCACTGTTTTGATCAGTGGTTGTTCCAATGACGATACAGCTTCATCCACCAAAACGACGAAGACACCACCCCATAAGGAAGTTCAACAAGTGCAATCAGATAGGTTAAAAGCGGGCATATCCGAGGCGTTGGCCATACAACGTGCAGCCCTTTTAAAAAACATCGTTTATAATTTGACTTTTCACATCCCCGACCAACCCACTGTGGACATAGTCGCAGAACAAAAAATAAGTTTCGATTTGCTCGATCCTTCACAAAGCCTGATATTGGATTTTCGCGAAGATGCGCAATTGTTAAAGCGTCTCAGTGTTAATGGCCAATCCCAAACTATTAATCACAAAAATGAACATTTAGTCATTGCACCAATCAACCTTAAAAAAGATCGCAATATTATTGAAATTGACTTTGTTGCCGGTAACACATCCCTAAACCGTAATCCGGATTATTTACATACATTATTTGTGCCTGATCGGGCGCGCACCGTTTTTCCGGTTTTCGACCAACCTGATCTTAAAGCCCGTTACGAACTCACCCTGGATGTGCCGAAACAATGGAACGCCCTTGCCAATGCCCCATTACTTAGCCTTGAAGAACAAGACACACGCAAGCTTTATAAATTTTCCCAATCGGATTTAATCTCCAGCTATCTGTTTTCTTTTGTCGCTGGTGACTTTCAAACAGAGACCAGAACCTTGAATGGTCGGGAGATGAACTTTCTTCATCGCGAAAAAGATAAAGGCAAAGTCGCTCGCAATATTGATCAAATATTCGAGCTTCATGCTGCGGCTTTAGCATGGTTAGAGGAATATACCGACATTGAATATCCTTTTCAAAAATTTGATTTTGCACTCATCCCTACATTTCAATATGGCGGGATGGAACATGTGGGGGCTATCCAGTATCGGGCGTCATCCCTTTTCCTCGATGAAGACCCATCACAAACCCAGCTTTTAAATCGTGCCAATCTTATTGCCCACGAAACCGCCCATATGTGGTTTGGCGATCTGGTGACCATGAAATGGTTCAACGATGTTTGGACCAAAGAAGTCTTTGCAAACTTTATGGCCGCCAAAATTGTAAACCCTAGTTTTCCTGACATTAATCATGATTTGAATTTCCTGCTCAGGGCTTACCCCGCCGCTTATTCAGTAGACAGAACCAAAGGAGCCAATGCAATCCGCCAGCACCTGCCTAATCTAAATGAAGCCGGTACACTTTATGGCGCCATTATTTATAACAAAGCCCCGATTATGATGCGTCAGTTAGAGCGTATTTTAGGCGAGGATATTTTTCGTGAAGGTATGCGCGAATATTTAAAAACATTCGCCAACAAGAATGCAACTTGGCCCGATTTGATTTCCATCCTTGATCAAAAATCACCCCAAGACCTAAAACAATGGAGTGAAGTCTGGGTCAACACGCCGGGACGGCCCGTATTTTCATTTGAACAAAATGCAACCACAAACCAATTATTATTAACGCAAAGTGACCCATCCGGCCTTAATAGATTCTGGCCACAACAATTTTCCATCGTCGGCCATCAAGGCGATGACAAACTTAATATAGAAACAGCAAAAGGCTATACTATTGAAAACCCGCAATTACCATTAGAGAGCGGGTTTAATAATCCCGATCAGATATTGGTGAATGCGGACGGTTTTGGGTATGGATTATTTCCCGCCTCTTTAGCCATGATTGAAAACCAATGGGACAATCTTGGTGACTTGCAAAAAGGTGTTTTGTTTATTCAGGTCTATGAACAAATGTTGGAAAACACACCCCGAACGCGCCCCGTGGATTATATCAAAACCCTGATCTGGACCGCCAATCAAGAAAATAATGAACTTTTGCTGAATACGGTTTTAAATCAAATCCGCACAATATACTGGCGCTTTTTAAGCCCCACCCAACGAGATCAAGTTACGCCCTTACTGGAAAACATGCTCATCAAAAGAATGACCCAACAAGATCTGGCCCCGAGTAGCCGGAAAATATTTTTTAATAACTTTCAAGCCATTGCCTCGACACCAACCGCCATTGAGAAACTGAACACCATATGGTCGGGTCGCGAAACACTGGACGGTATTTCTTTATCACAGCGGGAGTTGACCAATCTAGCTGCGAATGTTGCGATAAAAATCGGCGTGACAGACCCCGAAAAAGCCCAATCAATTCTAGCGACCCAATTAGCAAAAATTAATAATCCGGACGACAAAAGACGATTTGAATATTTAATGCCATCTCTTTCGTCAGAAAAATCAATAAGGGACGATTTCTTCAATAGTTTAAAAGAGGCCAAAAATCGCGAGACAGAAAGCTGGACCTTAACAGCTTTATCCTACCTCCATCACCCACTTCGTCTTAAAGATGCTGAAAAATATATTTTGCCCAGCCTAGCCTTGATGGAAGAAATTCAAGCAACAGGGGATATATTTTTTCCCGAACGGTGGAGCGTCACCACATTACAAAACCATAATAGTCCGCAAGCAGCGCAAACGGTACGCGACTTTCTATCCGCACGTAAAGATTATAATTATCAGCTAAAACTAAAAATATTACAGGCGGCTGACCCGGTATTCAGGGCAGAAACAATATTAAAAAAGGCTAAATGATCTGCCAAGATTTCTAAGATAGATTCCCGCCTACGCGGGAATGACATTGATGGAGCGATAAACACAACATCCAATCAGGAACTCAACACCGCCCACAATGTCATCCCCGACTTGTTCGAGGATCCACGAGACACGCCCAAACTGTTCGTATACCCGATTTTAGACTTCTAAGATAGATTCCCGCCTACGCGGGAATGACGTTGATGGAGCGATAGACACAGCATCCAGTCAGGAACTCAACACCGCCCACAATGTCATCCCCGACCTGTTAGGGGATCCATGAGACACGCCCAAACTGTTCGTATACCTGATTTTGGACTTCTAAATTAGATTCCCGCCTACGCGGGAATGACGATGATGGAGCGATAGACACAGCAGTCTGCAACCATCCACAGCCAAAACTCAACACCGCCCACAATGTCATCCCCGACTTGATCGGGGATCCACGAGACACGCCCAAACTGTTCGTATACCTTTGAAAATCTTTTAAGGAACAGAACCGAAAGCATAAGGATGTACTGTATAGAATGCCTGATATTTCGGCCTCTAGAGCGTTTCCGAATTAATTTGGTTCATATCCGTCTGCTTTGAAGTAATTTAGACATTCTTCAGCCGAGAACAGATCGCAGACATTGCCAATTGCGCACATGAGGTCGTTGACTGTGCGTGCTTTGATGCGTTTGAGATGAGCCTTAAGTTTGGAAAAAGCC
>CALLPQ010000046.1 GCA_938015425.1 uncultured Parvularculaceae bacterium
GTTTTATGATTATAAAGAATAATACATCGCAAATTCAACTGGATGGGGGGTCGTTTCCAAGCGCTCTACTTCTTCCATTTTCAAATCGATATAAGCGTCAATTTGATCGTCAGAAAAAACATTCCCTTTTTTCAAAAAGTCTCTATCCCCATCAAGGGCGCTAAGGGCTTCGCGCAATGATGCACACACGGTGGGAATATCGTTTAATTCTTCCGCCGGCAAATCATATAGATCTTTATCCATGGGGTCGCCGGGATTAATTTTGTTTTCTATTCCGTCAAGGCCCGCCATTAGCAAAGCGGAAAAAGTAAGGTAGGGATTACCGGCAGCGTCAGGAAAACGTGTTTCTAACCGTTTGCCTTTTGGCGATGAAACCCAGGGAATGCGCACAGAGGCAGAGCGATTACGCGCTGAATAGGCCAAGAGTACAGGCGCTTCATAGCCGGGCACTAGGCGTTTATAACTATTTGTGGAGGCATTGGCGAAAGCATTGATGGCTCTGGCATGTTTAATAATGCCGCCAATGTAATAAAGACATGTTTGGGATAAATCCGCATACAGATCGCCAGCAAAAGCGGGTTTTCCGTCTTTCCAGATTGATTGGTGTACGTGCATGCCTGACCCGTTATCATCTTTGATTGGCTTGGGCATAAAGGTTGCGGTTTTGCCGTAGCTGTGGGCGACTTGCTGGACTATATATTTATAAGCTTGAAGTCTATCGGCCATGACGGTGAGGGTTGAAAAACGCATACCCAATTCATGTTGGGAGGGGGCAACCTCGTGGTGATGTTTTTCGGGCTCAAGCCCCATATCGGCCATCACCGAAAGCATTTCTGTGCGCATATCCTGAGCGCTATCGACGGGGGGCACAGGAAAATATCCGCCCTTTGGCCCGGGGCGATGGCCGAGATTGCCATGCTCGTAATCCGTTGCCGAATTATAGGGACCTTCTGTGGAGTCTACTGAAAACCCTGTTTGATGGGCATCGGTCGAAAAGCGCACATCGTCAAAGACGAAAAACTCGGCCTCTGGCCCAAAATAGGCAATGTCGCCAACACCGGCAGCTTGAAGATAGGCTTCGGCTGCTTTTGCTGTTGTGCGCGGATCGCGGCTATAGGGCTGCCCTGTAGATGGCTCTAAAATGTCACAAATAATCGAGAGAGTGGGCTGTGCGAAAAAGGGGTCAATAACGGCTGTGTCAGGATCAGGCATTAAAACCATGTCCGACTCATTAATCGCTTTCCAACCCGCTATGGAGGAGCCATCAAACATGCTGCCTTCGGCAAAAAATTCTTCATCAACCATGGACTGATCAAAGGTAACATGTTGCCATTTGCCGCGCGGATCCGTGAACCGCAGATCGACAAATTTTATATTGTTTTCTTTGATGAGGTTGATCACAGAACTTGCCGACATGATTGGGGTCTCCGGTTTTGGGGAATGTATGCGAATCATGATGTTCGCAAGGGCACCCGTAAAATAAAACAATAAGATGCGTTAAAACCTGTATATAATGCAAGCATTATTTTGCACCGCAATAAACATAACGCATTTTATGCCAATAAATTGAAATATATAATATAAAATTCTAAAATAGAGTTTGTACTATTTATATTTTATACGGCAAGGTCCCCTGTTTCGCCAGTTCGAATCCGTACGGCGTTTTCCACAGGAGAGATAAATATTTTGCCGTCGCCTATCCGGTTGGAATGGGAAGCGTCTTTGATGGCGGTTAAGGCTTTTTCTACCTGATGGTCACTAACGACCAGTTCGATTTTTATTTTTGGCAAAAAATCCACAACATATTCAGCGCCGCGATAGAGTTCCGTATGGCCTTTTTGACGGCCAAAGCCGCGTGCATCTATGACGGTCATGCCGCTAAGGCCGATATCGTGAAGCGCTTCTTTCACATCATCGAGTTTAAAAGGTTTAATGATCGCTTCGATTTTCTTCATAGAAATCTCCATCATGATGCAGGCTATTTAGGATGATTTATAATGGGTTTATTCTAGAAGTGCAAAAATAGAAATACATTAAGCGGATATAAACCACGCAGGAATGAGGCGATAGAGCCAAAAATTTAAAACGCCTATAGCGGATTATGATCAGATGATGATAACTCTATTGATCCTGATAGAAGATAATGTAGATTATAGAATAATGAATACATAGCGGTCAGGGGTAATTATGACATCAACACGCCAATTAAGAGAAGACGGGTCTTATGATGTCGTTATTATCGGTTCTGGCGCCGGAGGGGCCACCATGGCCCAATCTTTGGCGGGGACCGGTAAATCGGTTTTGATTATCGAGCGCGGTGAACGTTTGCCCCAAGAGGAAGATAATTGGGACCCGCGCGCGGTTTTTATTGACCGTAAATATCTAACCGATGAAGTCTGGCTTGATCGCAATGGCAAAAAATTCAATCCGAAAATTCATTATTGGGTTGGGGGCAATACATCCTTTTATGGCGCGGCGCTCATGCGCATGCGTAAACGTGATTTCGAAGAAGTACCTCATGAGGGGGGCATCTCCCCCGCTTGGCCTATATCATATGATGATTTGGCGCCTTATTACACCAAAGCCGAACATGTATGGAAGGTGCACGGGTCGCGTAAAAATCCGGAAAGTGCTGACCATACGGATGATCTTGATGCGCCGGAATATGCTTATCCCCCCGTGGCTCATGATCCTGATGTGGCCGTTTTGAAAAAACGCCTAACCGAAAGTGGCTGGCGTCCGTTTGATTTACCTCTTGGGGTTGACCGCGACGATAAGCAACCATGGAAAGGTCGGTGTGTGCGCTGCGATACGTGCGGTGGTTTTCCATGTCGTGTACGGGGTAAATCAGATGCGCGCCATATCATCAATCAAGTTGAAGATGATGAGAATATAACTTTAGTGACCGGCATGAAGGTGAAAAAGCTGGAGACCAGTGCGGACGGTAAGAGTGTAAAAAGTGTTGTATGTGAAAGCAGTGAAGGAGAGCATCACTTTAAAGGCGATATTGTGGTGCTTGCCGCGGGTGCCATTAACTCTGCCGCTTTATTATTAGGATCGACCGCACATACACACGAAAATGGTTTGGCAAACGGATCTGATCAGGTGGGACGTAATTATATGTTCCATACTTCTTCTGCTGTATTGTCGTTTACGCGCTCTAAGGTTGATGCAATTTTCCCCAAGACTTTTGCGGTCAATGATTTTTATTGGGATGACCCTGACGGCGGGTTTGATTATCCAATGGGGCATATTCAATTGCTGGAACATATGAACGGGGATGTTATTCAAGGTCAATTACAAGAAAAAATTCCTGAATGGCTCGTGCCTGATATGTTGGCGAATATAATTGCGAACCGTTTAATGGCTTTTTTGGTCATTTCGGAAGATTTGCCGGAGCAACGCAACCGTGTACGTCTTAATAAGGACGGAAAAATTACACTGGAATATTGGCATAATAATTTGGTGGGCCATGAGCGACTTGTTAAAAAGCTTGAAGCAAAGCTTGGTAAACTGGGAAGACTTTATAAATGCTATCGTCAACATCGCATACAATTGGATGAGCTATTGCCACTTTATGGCACTGCGCACCAGTGCGGGACTTTAAAAATGGGTCATGATCCCAAATCATCAGTGGTGGATGTAAATTGCAAAGCCCATGATCTGGATAATCTTTATATGGTGGATTCGGGTGTGTTTGTCACCAGCGCCGCGGTTAACCCCACCTTGACCATTGTCGCCAATGCCATGCGGGTTGGTGAACATATTAAGAGCCGGTTCTAAAATAAGTAGCTTGATGAACCC
>CALLPQ010000047.1 GCA_938015425.1 uncultured Parvularculaceae bacterium
GGCCATTGAAGCCGTGCTTAAAAGTAAAACCCTCATCTGTTTCATGATATCCTCCTATACAGATTTGTTACAGTTCTTTTCCTTGTGACGCTACACGTCAATTTTTCCACATACGCATTACTTATGATGCAGCACTATGAAATTCTTGAATTCTCGGTTTTTCGTTTTCTGGTATCTTATCGGTCGGTGGTCGGTTCGTTTCAAAAGGCCATCTCTCGTTAAACCAACCTTTAAAAATTTTAATTTCTTCAGGGCTTAAATGAAGCCCCAATTTGGTTCTGCGCCAGAGCACATCATTAGGGTCCAGCACAAATTCATGCTTCACCAAATAATTGACCTCGGCTTCATAAAGACCAGCACCGAAGTGGCGGTCCATTTCATCAATATCTTTAATGCCATCAAGAAGTTGATTAATGCGAGTGCCATAAGCCCGCAACAATCTATGCAGTGTGCCCTCAGGCAACCAGGAATATTGCACCCTCATTTGGCGTTCAAACCCATCAAAGTCAGCCTGCGGAATATTCCCGCCCGGCAAAGCGGCATCGCGGGTCCAGTCATCCCCGCAATCAGCGCTGACATATTTTTTGAGTTTATCAAGTGCGCTCTCGGAAAGTTTTCGGTAGGTTGTAATTTTACCCCCAAAAACCGACATCATTGGTGCACGGCCTTGTTCTTCTTTTAAGTCGAGAACATAATCACGCGTTACCACCGATGCATTTTCCGCCTGATCATCATATAGGGGGCGCACACCGGAATAAGATGCAACAATATCATCGCGTGTTACCGGTTTTTGAAAATAATCATTTATCAAATCACACAAATAATTAATTTCATCATCACAGATAGACGGCACACCCTCATCCAGCGAATAAGGAACATCGGTCGTGCCAATTAAGGTGAAATCATTTTCATAAGGAATGGCGAAAATAATTCTATTATCTGCACTTTGCAGAATATAAGCATCATCTCCCTCAAAAAGCTTGCGGGTGATTAAATGGCTTCCTTTTATCAACCGTAAATTTTTCTGGTTTTGCCCTTTTCGGGAATAACCAATGATTTCATCAACCCAAGGCCCCGCCGCGTTAACAACGCCTTTTGCCGAAACCCATTCTTTATTGCCGTTACGATCTTCCAGTAACACACGCCAATTACCGTCATGACGTTCCAACGACAAACAGGTCGTACGCGTACGAATATCAGCGCCATGTTCCTTCGCGTCTACCGCATTCAAAACAACCAAACGCGCATCATCAACCCAGCAATCAGAATATTCAAAACCGAACTTGAATTCGTCAGAAAGAATTTTGCCGTGTGCGCTCTGGTTAAATATCTGTTTTTTTGTGGGCGGTAATATTTTACGCCCCCCGATATAATCATACAAAAACAGACCAAGACGAATTAACCATGCGGGGCGTAATCCTTTATGGTGCGGTAAAACAAAGCGCAAAGGCCAAAT
This sequence comes from uncultured Parvularculaceae bacterium, assembly GCA_938015425.1. Taxonomy (GTDB): domain Bacteria; phylum Pseudomonadota; class Alphaproteobacteria; order Caulobacterales; family Parvularculaceae; genus CALLPQ01. Next base: position 1,457 of record CALLPQ010000047.1, read on the forward strand.
AATATGAGGAGCAGCCCGTAACAAAACCTCGCGTTCAATTAAGGAATCGCGAACAAGTTTAAATTCATAATGCTCCAGATATCGCAAACCACCATGTATAAGTTTTGTGCTGGAAGAAGAGGTGTGCTGGGCTAAATCGTTTTTTTCACACAATAAGACCTTGAGGCCACGTCCGGCTGCGTCCCGAGCAATGCCAGTGCCATTAATACCGCCTCCAATAACAATAAGGTCGATTATATCGCTCAAATTTTTAACCCTCGATAACAAGCATCAATCTTCATTTCGCATATAATCAAGCAAAAAGCGTAATCGTGCTTATTCGTTTCTTCCCAATATCTATTTTTCCCAATATTTAGGGTTTTGTTTGCGAAAAACTTTAGAGAAAGATACTCCTCAATATTTTTCATGAAGCAGGCTCTCCACCAAAAGTTCACACATTGACCATATTTATACCTTATTTATAACAGACCTATTTATATTCGTAAACGAAAACCTTTTCCCTTGATATGAATGTTCCAATACGAATATTAGCCGAGCTAACAAAGGGTTTACTAAAAGTGTTTTTACATTAAGTTATTGATGTACTTATATTTTATTAACTTTATCAACAAAAATAGAATAATAAAGTTAATAGATCAGTAACGAACACCATCTACCGAATTACCGAGGATAGAGTTAAAAATGCAACATATCTGCTTTAACAATGTCCAGAATTTACAATGTCCAGACTATATAAAGGAAGCGAATCGCAAACCTGTTTTAAACCCATTAGCAATCAAGCATCACGAGGCTCTTAAAACCGATACGAAAAACCCGTCTGTGCCAATACGTTCAGGTGTCATTCGCAATGCACCTTGCGGCGTGAGGCATGGCGTTAATATTGACCGACCTTGGGGCGTTAATAACCCAGAAGCTTCGACCATATCCACCGTATTGATAGTCGAAAAATGCGAATGCTCCGTCAAAAACTGGTCCAAACGGTCTTCGCATTCTTCCATCAACATTGAACAGGTCACATAAACCAATTTACCACCCGGTTTTACGAACCTTGCAGCACTTTTCAAAACCTTGTCTTGTTCCCTGAGCCGCGTGTTTAATTGTTGTTGGGTTAATCGCCACTTTGTATCGGGGTGCCGTCGCCATGTTCCTGCACCACTACATGGTGCATCCACATAGACAACATCCATTTTACCAACACTATCTTCTAGCGGGTTTTCATCAGTAGGCGATATAACTTGCAAATTGCGCAAACCCGCGCGTTTCGCCCGCGCATAAAGCGGTTTTAAACGATGGGCA
>CALLPQ010000048.1 GCA_938015425.1 uncultured Parvularculaceae bacterium
AAATGAATCCACCGTTCGGTCTCAGAGCCTGAATGAAAAATCGTTAAACACCTTCAGCAGATTGTAAATCAGACATTCATTTCAACAATTTCACACGATTACGGCTCTGATTCTTTAAAGTGAGAGCCTGAGATGTAACGCGTTGGGGCAAACTAACGTCTGATCCACTGCTTTTTATATCTTATCTAGCTTTGCCGTTTAGGCTCTCAGAGCCTGGATCAAAAATCGTTAAACCCCTTCAGCAGGTTATAAATCAGACATTCATTTCAGCAATTTCACACGATTACGGCTCTGATTCTTTAAAGTGAGAGCCTGAGATGTAACGGGTTGGGACAAACTGACGTCTGATCCAAAACGTTTTATATCTTATCTCGCTTTTCCGTTTGGGCTCTTAGCGCTCTTTTAATTCAAAGAATATTCCAACGCCACATGACCCAAGAGAAAATCCGGTCAAGTTATCTACGACCGAAATAATCTCGTTTCGGCAAAGCTGTGCAGACGTGGTTGAATATTGCAAACGATTAAATGCTCTTGCAGCACCATTGCACCCTTTGCTCACAACATTGATATATTTCCGGTTAGAAGAAGTGGTCACCAGAAAATGCCGGTCATCAAGTGCTTTTATCTGGCTAATACTGCGCAAAGGCAGACAGCTCTTTCGTTCACCGGTACGCTTATACTGATCTAATATCTTTTCAATTTTTGTTGATCGTTCGGGGCTGATACGTTCTAGCGTGGGGAAGTCTTCATCACCACTTTCATCTTGGTAGTGATCATAGGCAGCGGCAAACGGGTTCACCATTAATGACACCAAGGTCATCATAAACACCATCCGGTTTTGCCTCAAAAATATAATCTTTTTAATATTATTCATCATTTGCAAAATCACTTTCTTCACGTTCAAATCAAATCCCACCTTAAAATCATTCAGGCTTGGCATTCCCTAGCAGGCAGTTTATAGACAGGCTTTGCATTGCAATAGATTAGACGTTTACCTGAAGAAAAAGTTCAATAATGGTACAAAATAATCCCATAATGGCACATCAAAGCGCGGCCCAATCTGTTCAAGGGGCCATTGACGTAGGGATTGATGGAGCGGTCGATGGAGGGATCAGCACGGCAACCTTTACACTGGCTAATCTTGTCACAATTCTAACCCCTTTTGCCCTCAACGTTATTGGCGCCATTCTGGTGATGATCATTGGCTTATGGCTGGTGGGCCGTCTGGTTAAAATCATGACCATTGCCTTAGAGCGCTCTGATCATATTGATATTACCTTGAGAGGGTTTTTAATTAGTGTCGCGCGTTATGGTCTAATTGCCCTAGTGATCATAACGACCCTTGGGGTTTTCGGTGTCCCCACCACCAGTTTCGCCGCTTTAATCGGGGCTATCGGATTGGCGATCGGTTTAGCGCTGCAAGGCACCCTTGGACATATGGCCGCCGGATTGATGTTATTGGCTTTTCGTCCTTTTGAAATTGGTGATTTTATTGAAGCCGCCAATCATAAAGGCACCGTAAAAAAGCTAAGCCTTTTCACCACAGAACTGGCCAGCAGCGACAATAAAAAAATCATCATCCCCAATAGCGCGGTTTGGGCAAGCTCAATCGTAAATTATTCAGCCTATGGTGAACGGCGTCTGGATTTGGTATTCAGCGTTTCTTATAATGATGATTTATCAAAAACCCTCGAAATCTTGCGCGATCAGATCAATCAGGAAAACCGTATTTTAAATCATCACGACACGGCCATCGCGGTTGATAATCTGGGCGCAAGCAGTATCGATATTATTTGTAGACCGTGGGTTATGAGCGCTGATTATAGCGCAGTAAAATGGTCCTTAACCAAACAGATAAAAGAACAATTTGATAAAGCAGGTATCACAATTCCCTATCCTACACGGCAGATCATCACTACAAATCCTGATAAAAATTAATATCTCTTTTTTGGAGTCCTCCCATCGAGCCTATTCATTATATTGCTGACGAAGATGCTATTGGCGAACGGCTGGATAAATGGCTGGCCACCAAAGTGAGGCATCTCACCCGTTCCCGCTTGCAATCCCTCATTAAAGAAGGGGCGCTGACGCGCAACGGCGAGCCTTTTACCAATATTAAATGGAAAGTGCATATAGGAGAGGATTACCGGCTTACGGTGCCCGAAGCTGCTCCCGCAGCCATTATTCCACAAGCCATGACACTTGATATCATTTATGAAGATAAAGATTTGATTGTCATCAATAAGCCTGCGGGATTAGTGGTGCATCCAGGCGCCGGAAATCACGATGGTACTCTCGTCAATGCCTTAATGGCCCATTGTGGTGACAGTCTCTCAGGCATTGGCGGGGTTGCCCGCCCCGGTATTGTGCATCGCATTGATAAAGACACATCCGGTCTATTGGTCATCGCTAAACATGACCAAGCCCACCTTGTGCTGGCCGAAGCTTTTGCCGAACATGATATTGACCGTGTTTATCATGCGATTATTACAGGCGTCCTACGCCCCGGTGTGGGCACGTTGGAAACGCTCATCGGTCGCTCCCCCAATGATCGACGCAAAATGGCGGTGATCAGCGAACAGGAAACCCGCCCAGACGCCCGCCATGCTATTAGTCATTATAAAACATTAAAACGCTACGGAAATGGCCGCGCCAAACTCGCTGGTGATGCAGTAGCGTCTTTAATTGAATGTCGGCTTGAGACAGGACGCACCCATCAGATCAGGGTTCATATGGCCCACTTGAACGCCCCCCTTATTGGTGATCAAACTTATGGGCGGGGCCCAGGATTAGCGGGTTTAAAGCCCAGCGATGACGAAGCCACTGAAGCCATCAAGGTTTTAAAAAACTTTCGCCGCCAAGCCTTACATGCGCATATATTAGGCTTTACCCATCCGGTTACGAAAGAGGTTTTACATTTCGAGGCACCGCCGCCCCAAGACTTCCAACGTGTAATAAATGCTTTAGACAGGCTTTAATAGTTTAAACATTTATGAAGATAAAATAAAAACACTGTTTAAAAAACAGTTTGGGGGTGTCTCGTGGATCCCCGATCAAGTCGGGGATGACATTGTGGGCGGTATTAAGTTTTTGCCTTGATGGGTATTGATCGCCAGCTCTATCACTACACCATCGTCATTCACGCGCAGGCGGGAATGACGAGGCTTCAAAGGTAAAGAGAGACATTCAGCGAGGTAAATCGCGTTATGCCATCTCAAGGGTAGAGGTGGTAGAATAAGCGGGAGCAGTTTCATAATCGCGCCCTTGATTATTCTGGCCTTGACTTTGAAGAGCTAACCTTTGTTTACGGCGAGCAAACTTTGCTCTTGATGCCAAGAAACCAAACCCGATGATCATTAAGCCCCATGTTGCGGGTTCAGGTGTTGAACTAGTCACAAAAGATAAAGGTACATCGGAAAAGGTTATTGCATCAAGAACTGCGCCCTGCGCCCCATTAAAGGCAGAATTAGTCGTGAACTGAATAAAGTTACACCCGCCCACATTACCACACCCGACAAAGGCCAGAAAATTAAAGTCAACAGCCGTGCTGCTATTCGTTGTTGAAAGGTCTTGGCTATGGAAAAAGTCTACCACACCATTATCTCCCAATCGGCCAAATGAAACAGACGCCACAGCGCCGCCAACATCACTAAGGGTGAAGATAGAAACATTATTATTAAAAGGAACGACATTAAAAGGCCCGTCTTGCACTAATTGCCCAAAGGGTGTTTCAAACAATAACCCAACAGTTTCATTAGTTCCAACAAGAACACCAGCGCCATCAGGCGCATTGGCCACCGCCCCTGCATCACCACTAACAGGCGTCGTAAAAGTCGCTGATTCTGCGCTTGCAGTCTGTGACATCAACAAACAAGATGCAGACAAGCCAGCAGTTAATAGTGTTTTTAATAGTGAAACTCTCATGACAATAACCTAAATATTCCTTTCATGAGACTAAGATGGACCAAAACTCTTAAGACCAACGTAAGAAAATTGGTTAATTTATCTTAAAAAAGCTTTAAACTTATCCAGCGTTATT
>CALLPQ010000049.1 GCA_938015425.1 uncultured Parvularculaceae bacterium
GGTCTCGAGCTTCGAACGCTGCTCGGTGAGCGGTGCGAACGGGGCCTACACGGTGACCGGTCTTCGCACCGGGAACTACCGGGTTGCCTTCGATGGGGGAGCGCGTTGCTACCTCGGACAGACGAACTGTGCGAACGCCACGCCCGTCGGCGTCGTCGCTCCGTTCGGTCGCACCTTCATCAACGGCGAATTGTGACCCTGGACACCATCAAGACCTGACCGGAAGCGCCCCGAAACGGGGCGCTTTCGCCGTTTTCGGCCGGTCGACCGGGGTGTTTCGGCCCCCCTTGATTGGTCAATTCGTCGCGCGTCGATGGGCCTTTTGACCGTTGTTGGTACAGGCTGCATCACCCCCTTGCGGCGTGAGCCGATCGAGTTTGCATGGCTGATAGCAACACACCTGTGCCCTCACATCGGGGCCTTCGTCGTGGATGGGCAGCACTTGCCGCAATCCTCGCCGTGACCCTCGCCTCGCTGCCGTTCGCATCGACCGGCGCCGACGCCCAATCCGACAGCAACCCCGATGAAACCGTCGTGGTCGCATCGAATGCCGTGGCGGTTGCATCGCCCGCGACCCCGGGGCTGTGCCGCCGCTGCCGAAGATTCGGGCTTTAGAATGTGCCATTGAGCCGATTGTTTGGGATGGCCGTTTCGAAATCGTGATGGGCTTGGATCGCGGGTCTAATTTCAAAGGCGGCTCTAACCCAATCGCTGCTTCGCCGCTTGCGCGCGCCGGATTTCCGATGTTCGAAAACGAACACGCTTTGTTGAGATGCCTTGTCGGTGAACGGCTTGATAGCGTAAAAAACGTTTTAGGGCATGAAAATTGCGTCTGAGCGTGTTAAACTATGTCCACAAGGCTCGTATTCGAGCGGTGGTCCCCTATATCTAGCGGGTCGAAATGGTTATGTCAGGATAGACAATGAATATTCGGAATTTGTCGGTTTATGCGATCATCATTGCGGTTGCGATTGCGTTTATGATGGCTTTGCAGGCCAATAGCACGCAGAACATTACGGAGTGGACCTATTCCGAAGTCCGCCAGGGTGCTGTCTCCGGAACCGTTGTCAAAGCCACCGTGGAGAACGACCGAGTGGTGGGAGAAACGAGCGATGGCACGAAATTTTTCGCCAAAGTGCTCGAAACCGACTTTGAATTCGCAGCCTTTCTCGCCGATAAGGGCGTCGATGTGGACGTGAAACCGGCGTCGAGCGGGTTTAATTTTGGCTTTGTCATGATGATGCTCTTTTTCGGCATGATCGGCTTTTTGCTTTATATGCAGTATCGCCAGAGCGGCGGCGGGGGTGGTCGTGGCGCGATGAATTTCGGAAAATCCCGCGCCAGACTGCTGACCGATAAGCATGGCCGTGTAACTTTCGCTGATGTCGCTGGCGTTGATGAGGCCAAAGAAGAATTGCAAGAAGTCGTCGAGTTTCTGCAAGACCCCTCAAAATTCCAGCGTCTGGGCGGCAAAATCCCCAAAGGTGCGCTGCTTGTTGGCCCGCCGGGGACTGGTAAAACGCTGATTGCGCGGGCTGTGGCGGGTGAGGCGAATGTGCCGTTCTTTACGATTTCCGGTTCGGATTTTGTTGAAATGTTTGTCGGCGTTGGCGCAAGCCGTGTGCGTGATATGTTTGAGCAGGCTAAAAAGAATGCACCCTGCATTATCTTTATTGACGAGATTGATGCGGTGGGCCGATCACGCGGGGCCGGTCTTGGCGGCGGAAATGATGAACGCGAACAGACATTAAACCAGCTATTGGTTGAAATGGATGGTTTTGAGTCCAATGAAGGTATTATCTTGATCGCGGCCACTAACCGCCCCGATGTGTTGGACCCTGCATTGCTGCGCCCTGGTCGTTTTGACCGTCAGGTCACTGTACCTAATCCTGACGTTATCGGGCGTGAGAAAATTTTAAACGTACACGGAAAGAAAGTTCCCCTAGCGCCAGATGTGAATTTACGCACTGTTGCCCGCGGTACGCCCGGCTTTTCGGGTGCTGATTTAGCGAACCTGATTAATGAAGCCGCCTTATTAGCCGCCCGTCGATCCAAGCGATTTGTGACAGCTAAAGAGTTTGATGATGCGCGTGATAAGGTTTTAATGGGCGCAGAGCGTCGCTCTATGGTGATGACCGAAGGCGAAAAAGAATTAACTGCCTATCACGAGGCAGGCCACGCCATTGTTGGTCTTAGCATGCCAGGAAGTGATCCGGTTCATAAAGCGACAATCATTCCGCGTGGCCGCGCCCTTGGTATGGTGCAATATCTGCCGGAGCGTGATAAACTTGCCTTTACCTTGCAGCAAATGAAAGCCCGTATTGCAACAGCAATGGGGGGGCGGGTTGCCGAAGAATTGAAATTTGGTAAGGAGCAGGTTACCTCGGGGGCATCCTCCGATATTGATCATGCGACAAAAATCGCCAGAGCGATGGTGACCCAATATGGTCTTTCTGAAAAATTAGGGCCGATTGCCTATTCAGAAGATGATGGAGAAGTTTTTCTGGGCCAATCTATTGGCCGGACGAAATCAATCTCCGCTGAAACGGCTAAAATGATTGAAGATGAAATCAAGCGGTTTGTGACGGATGGGTATGAGAAAGCCCGGGAGATTTTAACCGAGCGCAACAAAGAATGGGAAGCCTTGTCCCAAGCTTTATTGGAATATGAAACCCTAACGGGGGATGAAATTAATACCTTGTTGAAGGGTGAAAAAATAGTCCGCGAAGACCCTAATGATAGTGGTGATCATATCCCCCCAAGTTCTGTGCCGACAATTGGCGATGATGCCAGTGGTGTTGGAACATTAGATCCAAAGCCCCAAGGGGTTTAAAAGATTTAATACGGATTTATATAAATCTATCAGTAAGACCCGGTTCTTTGTGATCCGGGTTTTATTGTAAGGGTAGAATGATTATATGAAGCAGCTTGTTCCTATGTTCAATAGTCCTAAAATTATGGGTATCGTGAACGTAACCCCTGATTCCTTTTCTGATGGCGGGCATTTTTATGATACTGACAAGGCTATTGATCACGCTGTGTCGCTGGTGATGCAAGGAGCCGATATTCTGGATATTGGCGGGGAGTCGACGAGGCCGGGTGCTGATTTTGTAAGTGAAGATGATGAGCTCTGCAGGGTTCTGCCGGTCATTGAAGGGTTGGTAAAAATCACCAAATGCCCCATTTCCATCGATACACGTAAACCCGAAGTGGCCAAAGCAGCCATTGAAGCCGGGGCCAGCCTTTGGAATGATGTGTCAGGTTTGACATTTGTAAACGAGAGCCCATCCCTTGCGAAGCAGTTAGGGTGTGACATTGTCTTGATGCATGCGCAAGGGACACCGCAAACCATGCAAGATAATCCACAGTATAAGGATGTTGTTCAAGATGTCATAGTATGGTTCAAGGAACGGATAGAGGTTTGCACGGCACAGGGTATTGCAAAAGAAAAAATTATCCTTGATCCGGGCATCGGGTTTGGAAAAACCACAGCGCATAATTTATCGCTCATCGCGAATTTAGACCAGATAAAAGCGTTGGGCTTTCCGGTTCTGTTCGGGGCTTCGCGAAAGCGGTTTATCGGGGCGGTTAGCTCCGTTTCCTCATCAAAGCCGGAAGGGGATAAGCCAAACCGTTTGGGTGGGTCGCTGGCGGCGGCTTTATATGCTGCGCAACAGGGGGCTGATATTATCCGCGTACATGATGTGATGGAGACAAAACAAGCCTTGGAGCTTATTGGCGCGATTACACAAGAGAAAGATTTATAAGGGGCTGACGGATAGGTCTTTAAAAGCTTGGGCGGGCCCATAAAACCGTGGAATTGGTAATCAAATACCGGTAAACATTTTCAGCAGGCTGTAAATCAGACGTTTATTTCACTAATTTCATGCGATTTCGGCTCTATCGCTTTAAAGTAAGAGCTTGAGAGGTACCGAGTTGGGGCAAACTGAGTCAGACCCATAGTTTGTTATATCTTGTCTCGCCTTTTCGGTTAGGCTCTTAATCGTAGTTTTATGGCAGGATAGAGACTATTTTATGAGAATATTAAAAATAGATTGATACGTTTATTCGAATACACCGATTAAATATTTTATGGTATGCGAAAGACTGATAAAGACTTATGTTTAATCATAATATGACCGCTATAAGGGTAAAGAGATGGCTAAAGAAGATAATGACGTAAAAGCGCAAACAGTAACCAAACGTCATATTTTTGGAACTGACGGGGTCCGCGGCCTTGCAAATGCTGGCACTTTAACCCCTGAAGGGATGATGCGTCTTGGTAAAGCTGTTGGCCGTGTGTTTCGTAATGGTGAACATCGCCACCGTGTTGTGATCGGTAAAGACACCCGACTATCCGGTTATATGATTGAACCAGCTTTAACAGCGGGCTTCGCGGCTTCCGGTATGGATGTGTTTTTGCTGGGGCCCCTGCCGACACCTGCTATGGCGATGCTAACCCGTTCTTTAAGGGCTGACTTAGGGGTAATGATTTCTGCGTCTCATAATCTGTACCATGATAATGGTGTGAAATTTTTCGGGCCTGACGGGTTTAAATTGTCTGATGAAACGGAAGCCGAAATTGAACGATTGATGATGCAGGATGCAAATGAGGGTCTTTCCGGTGCGGCGGACCTTGGTCGTGTCCAAAGGATTGATGATGCAGGGGCGCGATATATCGAGTTTGCAAAAAACACTTTGCCTCGCTCTCTTTCTTTGGAAGGCCTAAGGGTTGTTGTGGATTGTGCCAATGGCGCTGGCTATAAAGTTGCCCCCACTGTTTTGTGGGAATTAGGCGCGGATGTTAAATCAATTGGTGTGGAACCCAATGGCTTTAATATAAACCGTCAATGCGGATCAACTTCTACAAAGGCTATGCAAGAGGCTGTTCTTGAATATCGCGCTGATATTGGTATTGCCCTTGATGGGGATGCTGACCGTGTCATCATCAGTGATGAAAAAGGTAATATTATTGATGGCGACCAGATTATGGCATTGATTGCCAATTCATGGGCAAAATCAGGTAAGCTTAAAGGTGGCGGAATTGTCTCGACTGTGATGTCTAATCTTGGCTTTGAAAAATTTTTAGAGACCCAAAATATAGAGTTTGTACGTACCAAAGTGGGCGACCGCTATGTGGTGGAAGCGATGCGGGCAAAAGGCATGAATATTGGCGGGGAGCCATCAGGCCATGTAATATTAAGTGATTATGCGACAACAGGGGACGGGTTGGTGACGGCGTTGCAGGTCTTGTCTGTTGTGGCTACAGAAGGGGTGAAAGTTTCACAAGCATGTCATTTGTTTGATCCCTATCCGCAAATATTAAAAAACGTTCGCTTTACGGAAGATAACCCTTTATTGGCTGATAGTGTTAAGCAAGCGATTGATGAAGGTAAAGCGCGGTTGGGGGATAGCGGCCGCTTGGTGATTAGAGAATCAGGCACCGAACCTTTAATTCGTGTTATGGCTGAAGGACCTGAAATGGATTTGGTCAATGAGGTTGTTGACCATATTTGTGAGGCCATTAAAAAAGTCATCTAACCTAGTATATACAAGGAGCTTGTTGGTGAAAGGCCGTGTTCTTATTATTGCTGGCTCTGACCCTTCTGGCGGTGCCGGCATTCAAGCCGACATTAAGACGGTCACGGCCCTTGGGGGATATGCCATGACTGCGATAACCGCCCTTACTGTGCAGGATACCCAAGGTGTTTATGATATTGTTCCGGTTGCGCCTGATATCATCAGTAAGCAAATTAAAACGGTTATTCGTGATATTGGCGTAGATGCCATCAAGATTGGCATGATCGGAAGCGTTATAGCGGGGGAGGCTATTTTATCAGGCCTGTTTGATGCCGGCATTGTTTATGACCAAGGCCTATTTCAAACCCAAAAACGTGATGGGGAGATGATCCCTTTGGTGCTTGATCCGGTATTGGCAGCCACAAGCGGCGACCGGTTAACGGACGGCGATGATAGTAATGCTAAAGACGGGACAGAGCTTGGCCCAAATAGCGTGGAAGAATTGATCCTCCATAAATTATTACCGCTTTCTTATCTGATTACCCCCAATATTCCTGAAGCGGAAATATTATGTGATCTCAAAATTAAAGCGGAAGATGATCAACGTGTAGCGGGCCGAAAGTTAGTGGAAGGCGGGGCAAATATTGCTTTGGTTAAGGGCGGGCATGGGCATGGGGAAACGATTATTGATATGATGATTGCCCATGATACTGTGATGAGGTTCGAAAACCCAAGGCTTCACTCTAGTGCAACCCATGGTACGGGGTGCACTTTATCAACGGCAATCGCCACCGGATTGGCGCTCAATTTGCCCGTTGAAACGGTAATAGAATGCGCTATTTCCTTTGTACGCAAAGGAATTGAAACCGCACCAGGGTTTGGCGCGGGGCATGGGCCGTTAAATCATGGTCATTCCATACAATCATTTTGGTCGATATAGTCGTTTTCAGCTATAGTGATATTTCGGGAAGGGAGAAAAATGAGCGATTATCGTTTTCAAACGTGGGATATTTTCACAAAAGATAAATTTGCGGGGAACCCTTTAGCAATTGTCTTTGACCATGAAAGTAAAAATAATCTCTCTACAGATAAAATGCAAACCATTGCCGCTGAATTTAATTTGTCGGAAACCGTTTTTATTCAAACGCCGAAAGATCAAGCCTGCCATGGGCGTCTTCGCATTTTTACGCCCGAGTTTGAGCTCCCTTTTGCGGGTCACCCAACGGTTGGGGCCTCATTAGCGATTGCCCAATCTTTAAGAAATAAGTCTTTAAGCATTGAAGAGAAATTAATGCTTGAATTGCGGGCGGGCCTGTTTGCTGTAGAAACCCATCACGAGAATAATCAAGCTTATGCAAAGTTTTCTAACCCCAATCTGCCAGTTTTTATTCATGAGGCGCTTGATAAGGATTTATTGGCCAAGGCAGTGGGGTTGCGCGCTGATGAGATTGCCAATGGAGACCATCAACCAAGGCGATGCGGCAGTGGCGGCGTTGATTATATTTATATTCATGGGGAGATGGATGCCGTTCAACGAGCGAGATTGAACAGTTCTGCTTGGGAGGCATTGGACTTGAATGGGGCGGTTGGAATTTACCTTTATACCAAAGGGGGTGTTCATCATAATACAGATTATCACGTGCGCATGTTTGCCCCCAGTGCTGGTGTACCTGAAGATCCTGCTACGGGGTCTGCTGCCGCCGGTTTTCCGGCGCAAATCGCTATTGCTGATCAATGGCATAAAATAAAAGGCCAAAAACGCCACGAATGGCAAATAGAACAGGGTTTTGAAATGGGCCGCCCCAGTTTTATTAATATGGAGATTGATTGCAGAGAAGGTGAAATTGATGCGGTTTCTATTGGGGGGTACGGGGTGCAGGTGAGTGAAGGGGTTTTGAAGCTATCGGCTGAAGATTGACGGTGACGGTGAAAAATTATCTTTTACGAATATTGGTTTGACTAATGATCAGCCCCGTAATGATGACCGCTAAAGCAATAAACACATTTAAAGATAATCGTTCATGAAATAAAATGGCCCCTAAAATAATGGCCCAAACAGGGGTTAAATAGTTTGAATATGACATAAACCCGGCCCCCATACGTTGAATGATAATTACAATAATGATAGCCCCTAAAGCCGTGGGAAGAAGCCCAAGAGCAAGAACACTTGCTATACTGACAAAACTCCATTGATCATATTGCCATGATACTAAAAATAAAGCAGGGGTGGCGGTAACGGCCGCCGATAGTAATAATCCGGCAGAAAAAATACGGGGGCGTATTTCGGGGGCGCGGCGCACGATAACAGCGCTTGTGGCATATAATAAAGTCGCTAAAACAAGGGCCAGTTGCGCATAAATTACCGTGTGAGAAAATTCAGTTGTGCCAAGACCCTCTTTAAGGGCAGGGGCCATTAAAATAATAACCCCGATAAAGCCAAGCAAAAACCCCGTTAGCTTTTTACCCGTTAATGCCTCGCCCGCGAAAAGGGCCGCAAGCCCCAAAGTCCAAATAGGCATTAGCGCCATGTAAACCCCTGCCAATCCACTGGGGACATATTGCTGCGCCCATGGAAAAAGAAAGAAGGGGAGTGTGTTGCCGATAGACCCGACACCAATCATATATTTCCAGATCGGGTTAATGTTTTTCTTTTTGTTCTTAAGAATAATAAAAGCGGGGAAGCGCCGACCCGTCGCAACCATAAAAACCAGAAGGGCGATCGTTGCAACCCATAAACGCCCAACCGCAATAATAACCGGGGGCATGGTGAGTAAAGCCGTTTTGATGAGTGCAAATGAAGACCCACCGATGAGAATAATACTGACTAATAAAAGCCAGTCATAGAGATGGGGGGTGTTACTTTGGGTGTTTTGAGGTTTTTGCATTTTAAAGTCACTAAACGTGTTGTGAAATCTGCGTTGGAACAGGCTCTAACCCTTATCAGGTTTTTGCAATGGTAAAAGCTTTTAATTGTTTATTGGACCATCCGTTTAGGGTTATTGTGATCAAAATTATATTTGTCGCATTTAATAGGGAATTGATTTGAGAAGGTATATGATTGTCCAAAAACAATTACCGGTTAAACCATGGATGAACGAGCGCACAAGGCGCTTGCCGGGGCTAGGCTTGATACAATTGGATCAATGGTTGACAATGGATGACGTTTTTGCGCAGCAAATGGCGTTGCGGGATCAATTATTAAAAAACTGGACAGACATTGTTTATAGATCGCAATTTGTTGCACAGGAGAGTAATCATGAATTGCTTGAATGTGTTTTGGAAAATATTGCACAAAATAAAGCTTATAGGTTTAAAGATAATATCGTTATTCGTCCTGACGGCGTTCAAATTGCCATTGATTGGGATCAACCTTTGCTTTGTGCGGGGCGATTGGTTCAGGAAGATTTTTTAATATTAAAGCCGCAGCATATTGCGTTGGGGCAAAATGCCAATCAGTTTATTGAAGATAATGAAACAGTAAAAAAACCTGTATCTGCACACCAGATTATTGCGGGGAATTTGTGTTTCCCCGCTGGATGGCGATTGTCTGACAAAATGGGTTTGCCTCTATTTGAGGTTCATAAAAAAATTCGAAATTATAATAATGTTATTGCTCAGCGTATTGAGCGTATATTGCATAATTTGTCTCCTGAGAAAATTATTATGCGTGCGAACTATTTGATTTATACAAACCCTGATTTGCATCAACCAAGTGGTGAAGGGGAAGAGAAAACTATCACCCAAGGATTGCAACGCTTTGTGAGGGTTGAGCGTCAAACTTTACGAAAATTACCAAAGACCAAAGCTATTGTTTTTTCCATTCACACTTATGTGGTTTCGGCGCATAGCCTTTTAAAACCCGAATATGATCAGCTCTTACAGTACAGACCGGAGCTACAGGATTTGCCGATTGATTAAAGAGAATTCTTGTACACTTTTTTCTATAATAAAGAGATTGGCATAAACGGCTATCAATGGGCGAAAGCTGCTTTTTTCTATTATATGAAGATATTGGTTGACCTGATCGGAGGGCTGATTGAAAAGGAATGTGGGCAACGCCCCCCCAACGGGGCGCGCTTATCTGAGAGGATAGGAGATTATTATGAATACACAAATGCCGGTGCGCAACACGGTGAAAAAATCTGCGCAAGAAAACACGCCAATAAATACGCCAGTAAATTCGCCAGTGGTTAAACCGGTGCGGCCCTATTTTTCATCGGGCCCTTGCGCGAAAAGACCCGGCTGGTCTCCCTCGAATTTTTCACAAGATACATTAGGTCGGTCTCACAGGGCTGCGGTTGGTAAAGCGCGATTACAAGAAGCGATTGATAAAACCCGTACCTTATTGCAAGTCCCGAACGATTATCGAATAGGAATTGTACCCGCTTCTGACACAGGGGCTGTGGAAATGGCTATGTGGTCGCTGCTAGGTGCCCGTCCGGTTGACATACTCGCATGGGAAAGTTTTGGCGCGGGATGGGTCACCGATGCGGTTAAGCAATTAAATCTTGATCCTAATGTTTATACGGCGCCTTATGGGGAGATTGCTGATCTGGTTGCCATTCACCCGGATCATGATTTGGTGTTCACATGGAATGGCACGACTTCGGGTGTTCGGGTGCCTAATGGAGATTTCATCAGTGATCAGCGCAAAGGGTTAACCATTTGCGATGCGACCTCGGCGGTATTTGCGCAAAAACTTGATTGGTCAAAACTGGATGTGACCACTTGGTCATGGCAAAAAGTTTTGGGGAGCGAAGCCGCCCACGGCATGTTGATTTTAAGCCCCCGCGCTGTTGAACGTCTGGAAAACTATACACCTCCATGGCCAATGCCAAAAATATTTCGCCTCACTAAAAATGGCAAACTGAATGAAGGAATATTTAAAGGGGCAACGATTAACACCCCTTCCATGTTGTGTGTTGAAGACTTTATTGATGCTTTATCATGGGGGGAGAGCATTGGGGGGCTTGATGCTTTATGCGCGCGCGCTGATGATAATCTACATTCCATAAGTCAATGGATAGAGAAAAGCTCTTGGGCCGGGTTTCTGTGTCAAAAAACCGAGTTGAGGTCTAACACATCTGTATGCATATCGATTATGGATCCTGATATAGCGGCATTGCCCGAGGATAAACAATATAGTTTCATAAAAGCGATGGCAAAATTATTGGAAGACCATAAGGTTGCGTTTGATATTGCCGGATATCGCGATGCACCGCCGGGACTTCGTATATGGTGCGGCGCAACTATAGAAAACGCCGATATAAAGGCTTTAATGCCGTGGCTGGATTGGGCTTTTTCATGTGTAAAAGCTGATCTTGATTAGTTTGTTGCCTCCATTTCATTTTTTTACTTATTAAAAGAAAGACATATTATGTCCGTACCCACTAAACCTGTTGTATTAATTTCTGATGCCCTGAGCGAACGCGCTATCAACGTTTTTAAAGAACGCGGCGTCGAAGTGGATTATCAACCAACCCTTGGCGGCGATAAAGAAAAGCTATTATCTATTATTGATCAATATGATGGCCTTGCCGTGCGCTCTGCCACCAAAGCCAATAAAGATGTTACTAAAGCCGGAAAAAACCTGAAAGTCATTGGTCGCGCGGGTATCGGTGTGGATAATATTGATATCCCTGCGGCAACGGCAAAGGGCATCGTTGTGATGAACACGCCGTTCGGAAACGCCATCACGACAGCGGAACATGCGATTGCGATGATGTTTTCTCTAGCCCGTAAAATTCCGCAGGCTAATCAATCGACCCATATGGGTAAATGGGAAAAGTCAAAATTTATGGGGGCTGAGCTATATGGTAAAACCCTTGGCCTTATTGGGTGCGGAAATATTGGTTCTATTGTGGCAGATAGAGCCATTGGCTTGAAATTGCGCGTTATTGCGTTTGACCCGTTTTTGTCAGAGAAAAGGGCATTAGAGTTAGGCGTTGAAAAGGTCGAACTTGATGACTTATTAAATCGCGCTGATATTATCTCGTTACATACACCGCTTACGGATAAAACAAAAGATATATTGGGTGCCAAAAATTTGGCGAAAACCAAAAAAGGGGTGCATATCATTAATTGCGCCCGCGGCGGTTTGGTGAACGAGACGGCGTTAAAGGCGGGCCTTGATAGTGGGCATATCGCGGCGGCGGCATTGGATGTGTTTGAAGTGGAGCCCGCTAAGGAACATGCTTTGTTTGGTTATGATAATGTGGTGTTAACCCCCCACCTTGGGGCTTCCACGCGCGAGGCCCAAGAAAATGTAGCGGTTCAGGTGGCTGAACAAATGGCTGATTATTTGGTCCGGGGCGGGGTCACCAATGCGTTAAATATGCCATCGGTATCGCCAGAAGAAGCCCCGCGTTTGAAACCTTTTATCGAGCTGGCTGATAGTCTGGGGCTTTTTGTGGGGCAGCTTATTGAAAGTAGTATTAAGGGTATTGAAATTATCTTTTCTGGTGAAGTCGCGAAACTAAACACCAAACCCTTAACCGCTTCAGCGGTTGCAGGTATTTTAAAGCCTATGCTCTCTGACGTTAACATTGTGAATGCACCGTCTTTAGCTAAAGAACGCGGGGTAGCGATTGCGGAAACCTATCGTGATGAGGTGGAAAATTTTGATAGTATGATCCGGCTTCGGATTATCACGGAAAATCAAACGAGATCGGTTTCTGGTGCTTTGTTTGGGTCCGTACCGCGGGTGATTGATGTGCGCGATGTGGCGATGGAGGCATCGTTTACACCCCATATGTTGTTTGTGAGCAATAAGGACAAGCCCGGTTTTATCGGGGCTCTTGGTGTGGCTTTGGGGGATGCGGGTGTGAATATTGCGACTTTTAATCTTGGCCGCTCGGCTAGTGGCGGTGATGCGATTGCTCTGGTTGCGGTTGATGAAGCGGTGAGTGAGGCAACCCTTGCGAAGGTGCGCGATCTTGATCATGTGACGCAGGTAAAAGCCCTAAGATTTTAGAGTTTTATGTTGGTGGTGGCATTTGCTATACGAACAGAAACCCGATATCACAAAGCTATATGAACCGGATGGCTTTATAATAGATTTGGGATAGGTTTTATGACACGCGTTTTGATCACTTCGGCGCTGCCTTATATTAATGGAATTAAACATTTAGGGAACTTGGTTGGCTCCATGTTACCAGCTGACGTATATGCCCGGTTTCGCCGTCAGTGCGGCGATGAGGTCGTGTATATTTGTGCGACGGATGAGCATGGCACCCCGGCGGAGCTCGCGGCGGCGGCGGCAAACCAATCGGTCGAAGACTATTGCGCTGACCAGTTTAAAGTTCAGGCACAAGCGGGGGATGCCTTTGGTTTGAGTTTTGATCATTTCGGGCGATCTTCAAATCCGGCCAATCATCTTTTGACCCAACATTTTGCCAATGTTCTGGAAGATAATGGATTGATTGAGGAGCGCGGCGATAAACAGGTTTATTCTAACGCGGATCAACGGTTTTTGCCTGATCGATATGTAGAAGGAACGTGCCCCCATTGTGATCACGAAAAAGCCCGGGGGGACCAATGTGATGGGTGTGGGCGACTGCTTGACCCTATTGAATTAAAAAACCCTTATTCGGCTGTGTCTGGTTCCCATGATGTGGAAGTGCGCGAGACGCGCCATCTTTATTTATTGCAATCAAAACAACAATCGCAAATTGAAAACTGGCTGGAGCAAAAAACCAGCTTTCCCAGCCTTACACGATCGATTGCCAAAAAATGGTTGAAAGAAGGGTTAAGAGACCGCGCCATCACGAGAGATTTAAAATGGGGCATTCCGGTAATGCGCAACGGGGCGGTGCGCGAGGGATATGAGGAAAAGGTTTTCTATGTCTGGTTTGATGCCCCTATCGAATATATTGCTGCGACCCAGGAATGGGCAGAGAAAAATGGTGATGATTGGCAAAGATGGTGGAAAACCGATAAGGGTGCGGACGAAGTTGAATATGTGCAATTTATGGGGAAAGATAATGTTGCTTTCCATACGGTCAGTTTCCCCGCGACCTTGTTAGGGTCGGGGGAACCTTGGAAAAGTGTTGATACATTAAAATCTTTAAACTGGTTGACATGGTATGGCGGGAAATTTTCCACCAGTGAAAATCGCGGTATCTTTATGGATCAGGCTTTAGAGATATTGCCAGCGGATTATTGGCGCTGGTATCTTATGTCCAATGCCCCTGAAAGTGATGACGCCTCTTTTACGCTGGAGCATTTTGCTAGTGTTGTGAACAAGGATTTGGCCGATGTTCTGGGCAATTTTGTCAACCGGATCACCCGGTTTTGTAATTCTAAATATGGTGCCCAATTACCTGAGGGGGGCGAATGGGGTGAGCTGGAGGATAAGCTAGCCACTCAGTTACAAGAAAAAGTGGATAGCTATAAGAAAAACCTAAGCGCGATGGAGTTTCGCAAAGCGTGTGCAGATTTGCGCTCTACCTGGGTTGCGGGCAATGAATATTTACAAGAGAGCGCCCCGTGGACCATGTTTAAAACAGACCCGACCCAAGCGGCTTTGCATGTGCGTACGGGGCTGAATTTAATTCGCTTATTTGCACAGCTTAGTGCACCCATTATTCCGTTTACCGCTGAAAAAATGTTAGCGGTCTTTGGCGAAAAAAGTGAAAGCGGCAAGGTTGGTGAAAATTTGTGGCCCGATGATGTTAAATCAGCATTGACTGCGATGGCGGTTGGCCGTGATTTCCATTTGCCGGAAGTGATGTTCACCAAAATTGATGATGACCAATTAGAAGAATGGACCGTAAAATTCGGGGGAGAAAAAACATGATTGAAATTATCGGATGGGTCGGCGCAAGTCTTTTATTATTATCTTACGCCTTATTGTCATCAAAAAAGATATCCGGCCAAAGTTTGAATTATCAATTAATGAATTTTGGCGGTAGTGCCTGTTTGTTGACCAATGCCTATTTTAACGGAGCGTGGCCTTTTGTTTTGCTGAACGCCGTATGGGCAATTGTGGGGATTGTTACTTTAAGTAGAATTATTTTGATAAAATAGATTTCTATAGAGATTATTAGGTGCAGTGTTTTTAATCCAGAAAATAATGTGGAAAATGACCAATAGAGTGCGTTACGTATTAAAAAACCTATTGGCCATCATGTAGATTAAACTGCGACGAGATTATTTTTTAACTTTCTCTAATTCTTTTTCTATTTTCTTTAAGTCTTCCAGTCGTTTTTCAAGTTTCTCACGGGTTTCCCGAATGCGCTCAACGCTTTTTATTTCTTCTTCTTTTAAGCTTGCTATGGCGCTTTCAATTGCTTTTATTTCGGAACCTGATTGATGAATTAAAGCACCATCATCGCAAACAATAGTAAAAGTTGTATCTGGGTTAAATATGACTGATTTTTTTTGTATTTCATCGTCATTACTTTTTATGATGAAGGATTTTACAATTTTCTCATGTTGATCGCCTTCTTTTGTAGTGCTAACTTTTTTATCTTTTATAGCATTGTTGATGGTGTTACATTTTGCATCCGTGCCTTCTATGAAAAATGCATTGTCGGCATCATTTTTTATAACGAAATCAACTGTGCCAGTCATTATGTCATCAATGTCGTTGGTATCGATAATGTCACCATTAATTTTAGTGATCATTAATTTTTTTTCATCTTCGCCTATTGTTTTAACGATGATCTGCTTTTTTGTTTCGGCTTCGCTTTTGGTTTCTTGTTTCGCATAACCATATTGCGCGGTAAGGGCCAAGCTTGCCAATGTGATTGTGCTTATAGTGGCGGCGCCAAGAAGACGGCGTTTCGGGGATGGGATTGATTTCATCAGCATAAGTCTTTCCTTTAGTTCATGATTAAGGGGTAAGCCCAAAGTGTGGGCAGGCAGGGAATGTTTTGTGGATGCGAGTGATCCAGTTGTTGAATTTTTTGCAGCCTTCATAATAGCGCTTGCATAAGTATGGGTTTTTGAGTGTGTGCCATTATCTTGTGTTGATTTTTGCAAGACGATTGCATCGCAAGAGGTTTCTTGATCAGCGCGGAAATAGCGCCATGCAAAATGCACAATCGGGTTAGGCCATTGTAAAGCCCTAAACAACAAGGCACCGAAGGTTATCCATAAATCACCTCGTTGAATATGGGCTATCTCATGGGTGATTGCCATTTCGCGCTCGGCTTCGTTATAGTCTTCCATAAATGATTTAGGCAGTATAATGACAGGCTTAAAAAGGCCGGTTACAAGGGGCCCCGTTTCATTTGTGGCTATGCGGATTTTGATGTTGTGATTGTTTTTTAATTTAGTTTTTAAATCTACATAGATAGATTGAGGTGCCGGTTTTGAGTTTTCTATAATTAGTTTATTAAACAGATTCTGTTTGGCCAGTTGAGAGCAAGCCCATAAAAGTGCACAACCGATCCATATAAATAAGAGTGTTTGAAGCAATAGGGGAGATAAAAGAGTTGTTTCCGGTGTGGCTTGGGCGGCGTCAATATTAACAAATTGTATCGTTTGATTGACTAATGGTGATTGAATTTCTGGCTGTTTAAGAATTGCTAGCTCCGGCAAGGCAAATCGTAATAGTGGAAGAGCCCATAAGGCATAAGCGGCTTGTGGTCCGAAAAAGCGTGCAACGGGTTTACGGATAAGAATGATTAAACCAATGAGAATTGAGACAATGATTGTCGTTTGCACTAGCCAAATTAAGATATGGTTTTGATCGATGCCCGCAGTTAAAGCAAATTGCTGGTTGAAACTGGTGAGTGGCTGAATGATTGAAGTGTGCATTAAATTACTGAGCATCATTTTTTAAAGACTCCAATAAGATTTCTAGTTCCGCAATGTCATCGGCGCTTAACCCGTTTGGACTTTGGGCAAGGTGTGCGACCAGAGGCGCGGCGCGGCCATTAAATAATTTGTCTACGAATTGACGGGTTTCTACTTTGGTATAATCGGAACGGCTTATGGTGGGCTCATACAAAAACCGCCGTCCTTCTTGTTGGTGTTTTAATATTGATTTTTCGGTGAGGCGGGCCAATAAGGTTTTTACAGTTGTTAGGCTCCAACTGGTTTGCGGGGCGATGAGTTTGGCAATTTGAGACGCGGCCAAGGGTGCTTGCTCCCATAAAATCTCCATCACCTGATATTCGGCCTGGGTTATCTTTTCTATGGGTTTTTGTGTCATTGGATGCTCCGGTTTTGGGCTTGGGTTGGCCGATATCGGTTCAATGATCGAAAATTAAACCTTGATCGATAGCGATTACATTCGTAGTCATAGAATCGATTACAAGTGTAGTCAACAATAAATAATCAAAATCAGGTTATATGCGGTGAAACGAGCAAATTCTGCGCTACCGTGTTGGGTTAAAATCGGTTAATCATATTTTAAAGAAGCAATTAACAAGAATTGAAATCACACAAAGATAAAATCAAAAAAGGGTATGAAATGGTTTTGGGCGCAAAAACGATCAAAATGGCAAAAAGAACTAAAGAACATCTGGGAAAACGACTGTTAAGCCCTGTGAGTGGTACTGCTAAAATAGGGATAAAATTGGGTTTGGCCGCGCTTATGGGGGTTGGGTTAATCTCGATGAATACCAGCTTATTGAACCACAAAATGGCGGCGTTTGCGGTTGCTCAGGAAGGGGCCATTCCTACAAGTTCTAATGTGGCTGGTGTTGATTGGGCCAGTGGTCCCTATGAACGTCTTGTTATCCGCAATGTCACCATGATTGACGGAACGGGTGCCCCGCCGCAAGGGCCAATGGATATTGCGATTGAAGGGGGAAAAATAGTCCAGATCCGCAGTATCGGAGCGCCGGGCATAAACCCGATTGAATCGCGCCGTCTTGCCAAAGGCACCAAAGAAATTGATGCCACAGGTCAATTTGTATTACCCGGTTTTGTTAATCTTCACGGGCATATCCATGATACCAATAGTGGTCAGGGCGTACCCTATCAATATATTTTAAAACTATGGTTGGCTCACGGTATTACCTCCGTGCGCGAATTAGGAAATGGCCGCGGCGGTAAATGGACCGCAGATCTGTCCCAGAATATTAAAGAGGGGAAGGAACATGGCCCTAATATTTATCCCTATCCTGTGTTTCGGGGCCCATTCGCTGGTGATGTGGACACACCTGCCCAGGCCCGTGCCCGCATTCGTGAGCTAAAACGCGAAGGGGCCTTGGGGGTCAAGTTTTTCGGGGCGCCGGAAGAGATTTTGTGGGCGGGACTTGATGAAGCAAAAAAACAAGGCTTGCGCACGACAATGCACCACGCGCAATTAGATGTGGCCCACGCCAATGTTTTGGATACATCCGCCAGAGGGCTTGGCTCTATGGAACATTGGTACGGCCTGCCAGAAGCTTTGTTTGAAGACAAAGTCTTGCAAGATTACCCCGTTGATTATGTCTATCATGATGAGCAACACCGGTTTGAAGAAGCGGGAAAATTGTGGGATCAAGCGACGCCAGCAGGGTCAGACCATTGGAATGTGGTGATGGGCACATTGCTGGAGCGTAATTTTTCGATCATACCCACATTTTCGATTTACATGGCCAGCCGTGATTGGATGCGCTCGCGCCGTGCTGAATGGCATGACACATATACGATGCCAAGTTTATGGAAATTCTATGCGCCTGACCGAAATGCCCATGGCTCCTATTGGTTTGATTGGGGTACGGAGCAAGAAGTTGCTTGGCGTCGTAATTACACCAAATGGATGCGTTTTATCAATGAGTATAAAAATAAAGGCGGCCAAATTGGCGTCGGAGAAGATGCGGGCTATATCTATTCCACCTACGGGTTTGGCTATATCCAAGAGTTGGAAATGCTGCGCGAGGCCGGGTTCCACCCGTTAGAAGTCATCCGTTCCGCCTCCTTAATTGGTGCCAAGATTTTAGGGGCGGCTGACGAGGTTGGGTCTATCCAGGTTGGAAAACAAGCCGATATTTTAATCATGAGCGAGAACCCGCTTGCAAATATAAAAACACTTTATGCAACGGGGCATATCAAGCTGGATCAACAAGGCGAAGTGGTGCGTGTTGGCGGTATTGATACGATCATTCGCAATGGTGTGGTTTATGATGGCGCTAAATTGCGCGCGGATATTCAATCGGATGTATTGCGGGCGAAGCAAAGCGTTGGTGTTAAAACTGGTCCCATGTCGATTGTAGATTTTGACTTAAAACCTTAACGGGAGAATTTCGATGAGATTGCATCCTTGTTTTTTCGCAGCGTGTTCTTGCTTTTTGTTATTGTGGCACTCAACAGCGTTTGCTGATGAACTTGGCAAGGCTAGCGCCAAACGTGTGCAATCGCGCATTGAGGCCTTGTCAAAATTTGGCAAAAATGCAGAGGGCGGTGTTGACCGTGTTGCTTATTCGCGCGCCGACCGTGAAGCGCGAGCATGGGTTATGGCCATTATGGAAAAGCAAGGGCTTGCAGATATCAGGATAGATGCTGGCGGCAATATTATCGGGCGGCGTCCGGGCTTTGATAAAAAAGCCAAACCCATCATGTTTGGATCCCATATCGACTCCGTTTTAGGCGGTGGAAATTATGACGGTGATGTCGGCGTGATAACAGCCTTGGAAGCGATTGATTTGTTAAATGAAGCCAGGATTGAGACAAAGAGCGCCTTGGATATTGTCATTTTCTCCAATGAAGAGGGGGGATTGATTGGGTCGCTAGCCATGACGGGGGCGTTAAAACCCGAGGCATTATCAGTTGTAAGTGACTCAGGTTTGACAATAAGAGATGGGATTATTGCCATTGGCGGTGACCCTGAAAATTTTAAACGCGATGTCGTGCGTGAAGGGGATTTAAAAGCCTTTATTGAACTCCATATTGAACAAGGAGGTATTCTTGATGCGGAAGATATTGATATCGGGGTTGTCGAAGGCATTGTCGGGATTGAATGGTGGGATGTAACGGTTGAAGGCTTTGCCAATCATGCGGGCACAACCCCCATGGATAAACGCAATGATGCCCTGCTGGGGGCTGCAAAACTGGTGCAATTGGTGAATGAGGTGGCGCTGGAAATTCCCGGGCGCCATGTGGCAACGGTGGGGCGCATAAAAGCTTTTCCGGGGGCTCCCAATGTAATTCCCGGCAAGGTGGAATTAAGCCTTGAGATAAGGGATTTGGATAGCGACAAAATAGAGCGTGTTTACGAAGAGATTGAAAAAAGAGCCGGAATATTTGCAACTGATCAAAAGTTAAAGATATCGTTCGAGCGTATTAACGTAGCCTCCCATCCTGCCTTAACGGATAAAAAAATTAGAGCACAAATAACCAATGTGGCGAATGAGCTTGGGTTAAGTTCAAAACAGATGCCATCCGGTGCGGGGCATGATGCGCAAGATATGGCCCGCATTGCCCCGACGGGCATGATTTTTGTCCCCTCGGTTAACGGGGTTAGCCACTCCCCCAATGAATTTACGAGCGCCAAAGATATGGCGAATGGCGCTGATGTTTTGGTGCGCACATTATTGCTAATTGACCAAAACGATTAAGCATCAAAACGTTTGATTATAAAGGACCCCCCCATGAAGAAATTATTTTTAAACCTTAGTGTTGCCAGTATATTCAGCATTGCCAGTGCGCTTTCCCTGTCACCTATGTCTTATGCGGATGATTTAAGTGAAGCGATTGATAAAGATTATACGTTTATCGAAAAGCTTTATAAAAATTTTCACGCCAATCCAGAGCTTTCATTTAAAGAATCAAAAAGCGCTGCCCGTATTGCCAAAGAATTGAAAAGCCTAGGTTTTGAAGTGATGGAAAATGTTGGCGATGGCTGGACACAAACCAAAGCCAAGGCCAATGCGGGGTCGGTTCTGGAGGGGGTAGGGGGATATGGCGTCATCGGGGTGTTAAAAAATGGTGAGGGGCCAACAATATTGGTTCGCGCTGATATGGATGCATTACCATTGGAGGAACGCTCTGGTGTTTCTTATGCCAGTAAAATTGTTGATACGGATTATTTGGGTCAAGAAGCACCGGTAATGCATGCTTGCGGGCATGATGTGCATATGAGTGTGCTGGTGGGGACCGCGCGGCGTCTTGCGGCGATGAAAGATCAATGGTCAGGCACGTTGGTGATGGTGGGGCAACCAGGAGAAGAGCTTGGGCTTGGGGCCTTGGCGATGATTGATGATGGTTTGTTTAGGCGTATCCCCAAGCCTGATTATAATCTTGCCCTACATGTAAATGGTACAGATCCGGCGGGTTCTATTTCCTATACATCGGGCTATGCGTTAGCCAATGTGGATAGTGTGGATATTATTGTCAAAGGGGTTGGCGGTCATGGGGCTGTACCGCATTTGGCGGTTGATCCTATTTTGATTGGATCACGGATTGTCACTTCCTTACAATCGATTGTGTCTCGTGAGATTGATCCACTGGAGTCCGGTGTGGTGACGGTTGGTTCTTTCCAAGGCGGGTTTAAACACAATATCATCCCTGATCAGGCCCATTTACAGTTAACTGTCCGTTCCTATACGGATGAAGTGCGTAAAAAATTGTTAGACGGCATTCATCGGATTGCCAAAGCCCAGGCAATTTCAGCAGGGTTGCCGGAAAATTTATATCCGGTGGTGACCATTGAAAAAGACAATTTAATCGCGACTTACAATGAGCCTGATTTGAGTAGCCGTGTAGTCAAAACCCTGCAAGCCAGATTTGGTGAAGAAAAAATATATGCGAACCCGCCTGTAATGGGGGGAGAAGATTTTGCTTATTTTGGACGTACGGACGAAAAAATTCCGTCCTTTATTTTTTGGCTTGGCGGGGCTGATCCCCAAGCCGTGGCGGACGCGAAAGCCGGTAAGGGGCCAAACCCGCCCTCAAACCATTCACCGTTTTTTGCGCCTGTGCCTGAACCCACTTTAAAAACCGGGATTGAAGGTATGACTGTGGCGGTGTTGGATTTGTTCAGCAAGCGGTAGACCATAAAATTGGTATTCTTAAATATAGAAGGCTTTAAGAATGATAAGCTGCGCAAATTTATTGGTAAAAATAAAGCGGATGGACATAGTAAGTATAGAGTAAATATAGAGTGTTGCGTCAATCATAGCGGCTCATAAAATTAGGAACAGTTAATGATTAAAGTTGGTATACTCATTGTAAGCGTTGTAACGATTTTACTTAGCATTGGTGTCGCGGCCGCGGGGCCGGGGTTTCAGTTCGGGTTTTGGGATTTAGGAACGGCCTTTAAAATTTTACAAACAGGGGCCCCCTATTTGGTTGGCGGGGCTATCGCTTCGTTGATCGGATTAGTGCTTGGATTAATCACCCGTCAAAAAGGTGTGCTGTTCCCCGGGCTTCTCGCTATCGTGCTTAGCGGCGGTCTTGTTTATTCTCTAATCGGTCAGCAAGCAGATGCAGGGGCAAACCCGATCCATGATATAACGACGGATATTAATAATCCTCCGGCCATTGTTGCAGCTGCCGGATTGGAAAGAAGAAACCCCGCAAAATATGTGGGCGGGGATAAATATGGTGATGGAAATGAAACTGTTTCCCAAATCCAGCAACGTTTATATCCTGACTTAGCAAGTTCAAAATTTCCGCAATCGGTAGATGTGGTTTTTGAAGCGGCTTTGAAAACCGCCAAGTCAATGAAGTTTGAGGTTTTGTCAGCGGATAAACAAACCGGCATTATTGAAACGGCCTATACGTCCCCATGGTTTGGGTTCATTGATGATGTGATCATCAGAGTCAAGAATGAAGGCGGACAAACAATAGTTGATGTGCGTTCTAAATCACGGGTTGGTGGGTCTGACTTGGGGGCGAATGCGGCGCGCATTAAAAGCTTTCAATCAAAGCTGGCAGCTGGTTTGAATTAAGCTATCTATTTATTAGTTTTGAACTAAAAAATAACCCCCACCTATAACAAGGTGGGGGTTTTGTTTTTAGTCTAGTTTTTAGCCTAACTCTTAGCTTAATTCTTAACGTAATTCTTAACTGTGGCCTCACAAGGTAAGCAACGCATATGAAGATTATTAGGATCTTCAAAGCTTGTTAAAAACTCGGCATGTGTATCAATAGCTTTGATAATCTGACCAAGGCCTGATTGTTGGTGGCGCGCGATTGTTTTGTGTAAACCGGTTGCGCCAATGATCTGGGCAGAGCTTGTATTGAACAACCGCTCAAACGCGGTGCGACGATCTTCATAACGGGTCACATCATATTCTGTTAAATTTGCACGATTTGCGGCGGCTTTAACAGCATCATCCAGATTACCGATTTTATCAACCAGCTTTAGTTCAAGTGCGCGCTCGCCTGTCCAAACACGGCCCTGACCAACACTATCTACATAGGTTTTATCAAGACCGCGCCCATTAGCAACAATGGTCAAGAAACGGTCATAGCCGTTTTCAACCCCAAGCTGGATAGCATCAGCAGTCACGGCCGGAAGTCCATTGGTAAACGCTGCATTAAGGGATGATTGTGAGGTCGTGCCAACACCATCCGTATAATAACCAATCTCGTCCGCAAGGTTTTCAAATGTATTAAACGTTGCGAAAATCCCGATAGATCCCGTAATTGTGGTAGGTGACGCCCAGATTTCATCGGCGGGAGCTGCAATCAGATATCCGCCAGATGCGGCAAGGGAGCCCATGGAAACTATTACAGGTTTACCTTTTGCTTGTACTTCTTCAATCGCATTATGCATCAATTCGGAAGCGAAGGCTGATCCCCCCGGGCTATCCACCCGCAATACAACGGCTTTGACCTTGTCGTCATCTCTGGCCTTGTTGAGGTAATTGACAATTGTGGTTGATCCGGCATTGCTGCCTTCAACACCGCGCCCGGGAACAATAACGCCTGCGGCGGTGATGATGGCAATACGGTCTTTTTGGGAGGCTGTTTGCGCCGGAAGACTGGCCAGATATTTGCGATAATTGACGTTCTTGAAGCCTTTTTTGTTTTTGCCTTTGCCAAAGGTTTCTTGCAGGAAGTTTTTGATATCAGTAGATTTATATGTCTTATCCACAAGGCCGGTTTCACGGGCGGCTTTGGCGCTATCGCCACCATATTGGCGCATAACTTCGTTATATTTATCAGCATAATTATGGATTGTTTCTGGAGAGATATTACGGGCTACGGCCACATCGCCTTTATATCGTTCCCAAAATGCGCTGATTAACTCAAAGTTTGCTTCTTTGGCTTCGGGGGACATATCGTCTCGTAATTGAGGTTCCACTGCCGCCTTGTAAGTGCCAACCCGAAAAACATGGGTGGTGATTTTTAGTTTTTCCAATAATGATTTGTAATAGTTCTGGTAGCTGCCATAGCCGGTCAAGCTAACGGCACCCATTTCGTTCAGATAGATTTCATCGGCGTGGGATGCGAGTAAATATTGTGACTGGCTATAAAAATCACTAATTGAGTAGATTTTTTTTCCGCTTTCTTTGAAAGCTTCAAGCTCATTAATAAGTGTATATATTTTACTGGATCCGGAAATGGCAAGCGAATCAATATCAAGCACCATGGCTTTGATGCGGGTGTCATCTTTGGCAGAGCGAATGGTGCGAACCACATCATTCAGGGCAATGGGAGAGGGTTGCTCAATACCATAAGCCTCGCCCATAAGTTGGCTTAAAGGGTCTGATTCGGGGGCAAGTTCCACCAACACACCTGATGGATTAAGGAGAAATGCCGAACCATCGGCAATGGCGAGATTGGCCTCAGCTTTGCTTTTCGAAGAGACATTATTAATGCTGGTGATAACAGAAAAGATGACCAGCAATAAGACCAAGGCAATTAACCCTTGCACAATTGTCAGAAAACCGAGAATAAATTTGCCAATCCCTTTGATAAAACCCCAAAGGCTAAATCCCCTTTTCTTGGGGCTTGGTTCGGTTCCATATGCGGATCCATGCTCTGATCCATGATTGCTGATATGGTTTTCGGTATGGGTATAGTTTTCTGACACGCAATTGCCCCGTATATCTTTCACCTGAACATAATATAAATAAATAGATAGACAGGTGGTTTTATCTATTTATTTAGGAATTAAACCATCAATAGCTAATATGACATAAAACCCTTATCAGGATATCAATAGAATTCGTGCCGTCGAGACTTTTTGTCTTTTAATACGCCCAAAAGGTCTTTTTTTATGGTGAGCCGTTTCCTATTTGCCATCATGCCATGTTATCACTCTATTTTATTGTCATCAAATACCATTGCCGCTTTACCCATCAGCTATTTACCTACTCAGGAAGACACTATGCAGGACCAGACAATCATTAAGGAATTCGAAGCACTTTCAGCCAAACTCTCCAAGGCTCGGGAAGCTTTGAACAAGGTCGTTTTTGGTCAGGATCAGGTTTTAACGCTATCCCTAGCGACAATCGCTGCGGGGGGGCATGGCTTATTGGTGGGTGCACCGGGTTTGGCGAAAACCTTATTGGTAACGTCGATTGGCGATGTAATGGGCCTTTCAGCA
The DNA here is from genome assembly GCA_938015425.1 of uncultured Parvularculaceae bacterium. Classification (GTDB taxonomy): domain Bacteria; phylum Pseudomonadota; class Alphaproteobacteria; order Caulobacterales; family Parvularculaceae; genus CALLPQ01. Next base: position 24,959 of record CALLPQ010000049.1, read on the forward strand.
AAGCGTGTGCAATTTACGCCAGATTTAATGCCCGGTGATATATTAGGCTCGGAAGTGCTGGACCAGACAGAGGAAGGTAAACGGTTCTTCAAGTTTATCCCGGGTCCCGTTTTCTGTCAGCTATTAATGGCGGATGAAATTAACCGCGCCAGCCCGCGCACCCAATCTGCGCTGTTACAAGCCATGCAGGAACGTTATGTGACAGTGGCGGGGGAGCGTCATGATCTGCCGCAACCGTTCCACGTTTTAGCGACCCAGAACCCGATCGAACAAGAGGGAACTTACCCTCTTCCCGAGGCGCAGCTGGATAGATTTTTAATGCAAATCGATGTTCCTTTTCCTGATGAAAAAGCGGAACGCAAAATGTTATCCGAAACCACCATGTCTAACAGTGTTAATCTGGAAGGGGTTATATCCTCTGATGAGTTATTGAAAATACAAGCTCTGGTAAGGGCAATGCCGATTGGCAACCAGATTGTTGATATGATTTTAACCCTTGTGCGTTCGGCCCGCCCAGGCCCTGATGCTCGTGAACGGGTGAACGAATTTGTGGCTTGGGGACCAGGCCCACGGGCAACACAAGCCCTTTCTTTATCGGTCCGTGCATTGGCTTTGATTGATGGACGATCAGCCCCTTCGCTTGATGATGTTCACACCCTTGCAGGGCCGATTTTAAAACATCGCATGGCCCTCAATTTTGCAGCGCGCGCTGAAGGGATTGATATTGATGACTTTATTGAAGAGATGTGTGAGGCATGTTTTTAAGAAATAGTCATTGTAAGTTGTTTTACTAAAATGAGTATATGTGAGTTATAAAGTAAGTCCGATTATGCCAGCACCGTTAAAAGACCAGCCAGAGGATAATGCGCACCATAAACAGTCGCGCGAAAAAACATCGTTCGGGCCAAAAATAAAACCGGTGCCAGAAACCGTATCCATCGAGGCTGGTGAAAATGTTGCCGCGGGATTTCCTACTTTATTGGTGGAGGCTGAAAAATTGGCCCACACAATGATGTCTGGCTACCATGGGCGTAAACGCGCAGGAACAGGCGAAACATTTTGGCAGCATCGCCCTTATATATTTGGCGATTCGGTTAGCCAAATTGATTGGCGTCAATCAGCGCGTGCGGATGAACGGCTTTTTATCCGCCAGAATGAATGGGAAGCGGCGGCGTCGGTTTGGTTATGGCGTGACCCCAGCCATTCCATGGTGTATTCTTCCGATGTTAATGGAGGCATGGGCCTTAAAAGAGGGTTAAAAACGGTCTTACAAGAGGGGCACAATAATGGACCGTTTGAGACTGTGCAAAAACGCACCAGAGCCACGATTTTGGCAACAGCTTTGTCTATCTTATTATCGCAATCAGGAGAGCGGATCGGAGTTTTGGGCCATGAAGGGCGGTTTTATGGTCAGTCGCGATTGTTTTCCGGTCGCGGTGCACCGGCTAGAGTTTTGGAGTCTCTCGATCACTCTATCAGTGAAGAAAAATTAGAAATTCCTTTAAATCACGGTGTTAAAGCAGGATCGCAAATTGTGCTTTTGAGTGATTTTTTTATGGAAGCGTCACATCTTAAAAAAGCCATCGAATATTATTCAAGGCAAGGGGTGCGCGGGGTTTTATGTCAGGTTCTTGATCCGGCCGAACGTGATTTTCCTTTTAGGGGGCGTACAGAGTTTTGGGATACTGAAACCAGCGATCGTTTATTGTTCGGTAATGCTGGTTCTGTGCGGCAATCTTACCAAGAAAAATTTAAGCAGCATCAAGCGGATTTAAAGAAAATCAGCCAAAAATCCGGATGGCCGCTTATTACTCATTACACTCAAAAGCCCGCGCAAGATGCATTAATGCTCCTACATCAAGCTTTGAGTGAGAAAAAAGCGGGAGCCCTTTAAATGTTATCATTGGGTTCACTTTCTTTTCTGGCGCCGTGGATATTAACTGCATTGCTTAGCCTGCCGTTGATCTGGTGGTTATTACGGGCGACACCGCCTGCGCCTTCGGTTGAATATTTTCCCGCCTTTATGATTTTACGGCGTATCAAGAATGATGAAGAAACACCAGACAGAACCCCATGGTGGTTATTATTGCTGCGCTTGGCTTTGGCTGCGTTTATTATCATTGGCTTGGCGCGGCCTATTTTGAATGCGCCTGATATTGAACCTGCAACCGGGCCTTTGGTGCTTGTGATTGATAATAGTTTTGCAGCCGCTCCCGCGTGGTCCTTACGCAAAACTGCTATAGAGCGGGTGGGTGAAGAAGCACGGCAAACCGGGCGTCCGGTCTTTATGATCACCACGACGCCGGTCGAACCGGGAGATGGATCGGCTCTATTGGGTCCTCTTGTTGCGGAAGAAATTATTGCCCAGGCGGAGCAGTTGAAACCGATGCCTTTTTATGCGGATCGGGCAGGGGCGGGTGAACTTTTATTACGCCTCGATGAACGGCTTGAGGGATATAGGACGCAAGCATTGGCAACGTATAAAGGGCCGCCAGATTTTATCTGGTTGGGTGATAATCTGGCCAGCGCAAGAAAGACCAGTGAAAGAATAACCAGTGATGTTACAGATAATAGTGATACCAATGACGTAAGCGGCGATAAGCAATTTTTTGAGGCTTTAAAACAGCGCGGCGAGGTTATTTATTATAAAGACTTTACCGCACAACCTTTGGCATTGACATTGGCCCCGCGTCGTCATTCGAGCCAAAACCTTGATGGCGTGACAGGAGAGCAAGGGTTGCGGTTTTCTATCCGCCGATTTGCCGATCAAGGTGATGTTAACGGGGATCTTATCAGCTATGCCCGCGATGGTCGTGAGCTGGATCGTACGCCGTTTACGATCAATGGTGGGTCGCAAGAAACAAGTGTGGCCATAACATTGCCACTGGCTTTACAAAATGATTTGGCGACAGTGCGGATAGCTGAAGAAAATTCTGCGGCAGCAGTCTGGTTGGCTGATGCGCGTGATCGGCGGGCCTTGATTGGTCTTATGCCCAATAGCCAAGAACAAAACGCGGCATTACTTTCCGGCAGTCATTATATTCGCCAAGCCTTGTCGCCTTTTGCTGCTTTTCAAACAGGCACGATTGCGACCCTTGTGGAAGCTGAAGTTTCAGTGATTGTGTTAGATGATATTGGCCGGTTGCGCGATGAAGATAATCAGGCCTTATCCACATGGGTTGAGCGCGGCGGCGTGTTGATCCGTTTTGCAGGCCCGACCCTTGCCAATGCCGCGCTAGATGGCACCCCGCCTTTATTACCGGTGACTTTAAGGCGTGGGGAGCGTGCCTTTGGTGGCGCTTTAACGTGGGACACCCCCCAGCCTCTTGGTGATTTTTCACCAGAGGGACCATTCGCCAGTTTGGATATTCCTAAAGACGTCTTTGTACGTCAACAGGTTTTGGCCCAACCGGGGGGAGAAACTAGCGAGCGTAGTTGGGCGAGCTTACAAGATGGGACCCCCTTGGTAACAGGGCGTGCCCAAGGGGAAGGGCTGATTGTATTGTTCCATGTTACATCAACACCTTTATGGTCTGATTTGTCTTTGTCAGAAACATTTATCGATATGCTACGTAAGCTGACATTCCTTTCCACATTGGGGCCTGAAACATTGGAAGATACGGTAAGCGATAAGAACCAGACCCGTTATGCACCGCTTAGGGTTTTGAACGGGTTTGGCCAGTTTGATAAACCATCGCCCACGTTAAACAGCATTACTCTTGCAGATCAGGAAGCAACACCGACCCCTTTAAACCCGCCCGGCCTTTATGGCAGTAATGATACACCACTTGCGATCAATACAATCAGTGAAGATAGCCAGTATGATGAGCTTAACTTGAAGGGTTTGTCGCCCCGACCTTATATTGAACAACCGCCAAAACGGTTATGGGTTTGGTTTTTAGCCATAGCGCTTTTATTATTTTTAACAGATATGGTGGCCACTTTATTTTTAGGCGGCTTGTTAGGACATATTATGGGCGTCAGAAAATCTACAGCCAAATCTACGGCAAAATCTACGGCCAAGTCTACGGTCAATGTCGCCGCATCATTCATCATTGTAGGTGTGGTGGCATCACTTTTATGGACCGCGCCGGCCGCCTTTGCCCAATCTTCCCAGTTTGCCCAGTCTCAGGCTTCTTCATCTCAACCAAATCAGGCGCGGCAAGGTCCTTTAGATCGTGCTATTGACCAGCAAACTATTGAGGCCGTTTTAAATTCCCGTTTTGCTTATGTACAAACAGGGGATTCGGAAATAGACCGGATAAGTAATTTAGGGCTAACCAGTTTGAGTCAGGAATTATCGAGGCGCACGACAGTTTCATTGGCTTTACCTGTATCGATTGATCTTGAAACGGATGATATTTCTATTTATCCCGTTTTATATTGGCCAATTGTGCCGGGAATGGAGCGTTTGTCCGATCAGGTTCTCACCAGTGTTGAAGCCTATATGCGTCTTGGTGGGTTGGTGGTGTTTGATACGCGCGATGATGAGCGTGTGATTGATGGCCGCGAGACGGCGGAAGCGGCGACATTAAGGAAAATATTGCAGCGTATAAATATTCCGCCTCTAGAGCAATTGTCTCGTGATCATGTGTTGACGCGTTCTTATTATCTATTACCCGAAATGCGCGGGCGCATGGGAATTCGTCCGGTTTGGGTGGCATCGGGATCGAATATTAATGATGGGGTTACCCCGTTGATTATCGGTGGGCGGGATTTTGCCGGCGCGTGGGCCCGAAATTCTGTTGGGCGCCCCATATTGCCGATGATTTCCAATCGATCAAATAATGGCGAGCGAGCTCGCGAGATGGCGTATCGTACAGGGATTAATATCGCCATGGTTGCCTTCACGGGAAATTATAAAACTGATCAGGTACACACAAAAATTTTGCTGGAAAGATTAGGGGATCAATAGACGGCAATCGCGAAACGTTAAATCGGCATGATTAAATAGGAACACAATAAGCTGATGAATTATTCTTTGATTTTAGATCCGGTATTGCCCCAATGGGTACTGATCGTGTTGACGATTTTGGCCGTGATGGTTGGCGTGTTCTATATTTTTCGTGCGCCGCGAAGCGGCATTTTCCGGTTCGGGGCCCTTGGCGTTTTACTTATTTTGTTAGCCAATCCGCAATTGCAAACAGATGAGCGCACACCCCTTAATGATATTGTTCTGGTTTTGTTGGATCAAAGTCAAAGCCAGATATTGGATAATCGTGATGAGATTACGGACCGTGTTTTGGAACGATTGAATGTTCAATTATCCCAAATGGATGATCTGGAAATTCGCACGGTTACGGTGGCGGGTGATCAAGAAACACGCATTGTCGATGCTTTGCGGCAAGCTATTCCTGATATTCCCCGTGATCAATTGTCGGCTGTCTTTATGGTCACTGATGGTCAGGCTTCCACAATCATTCTTGATGCGGAGGGTGATCCGGCTAGTCTGCCGAATGTTAAAAATATCTTGCCCGAAAATGTGCCTTTACATGTTTTGTTGACGGGCCGTGATACGGAAAAAGATAGAATTATAACCCTTAACAGCGCCCCCCGTTATGGCATTGTGCGTGAAAGCGTTCGGGTTTCTTTCCGGATTGATGATGTGGGGCCTGATCATTCAATATTATCCGATGGTGTTAATGTGCCGGTTTCGTTACGCGTTGATGGTCAGGTTATTTTAAGTCAGGACGTGCCAACGGGCCAGAATGTCGGATTTGATGTGCCTTTAAATCGCCCTGGAAAATTGATTATTGAGTTGATTGTTGGCGCTTTAGAAGACGAGCTTACTGTTGCGAATAATAATGTTGTTTTACCTATAACGGCGGTGCGTGATCGGTTGCGGGTTTTGTTAATTTCGGGGGAACCTAATCCCGGTGAACGGGTTTGGCGTAATTTACTGAAATCCGATCCCTCGATTGATATGGTGCATTTTACGATTTTAAGAACCCAAGATAAATTTGACGCGGCCTTGCAGAATGAACTAGCGCTTATTCCTTTTCCGTATAATGAGTTGTTTATCGAAAAATTAAAAGAATTTGATCTGGTTATTTTTGACCGTTACACATGGCGTAATGTTTTAAAGTCCTATCATTTTGATAATATCGCCCGATATGTGGAAGAGGGTGGGGCGATGCTGGTTGCTTCGGGGCCTGAGTATAATGGAAGGTTATCCCTTGCACGGCGGCGCACGATCTCCTATTTATTGCCGGTATTACCGATGACAGGCACCGTGGAAAAAGCCTTTAGGCCTGTGGTGAGCGAGTTGGGAAAGCGCCATCCGGTCACCGCTAATTTGCCTGATCAGGAATTTTGGGGGCGTTGGTTACGGGCGATCCCGACCCGCCTTCGAAATGGTACAGCATTAATGACAGGGCCGGACGATACACCTATTTTGATTTTGGACCGTGTGGGGCAAGGCCGCATCGGTATGATACAATCGGATCATATCTGGCTATGGGCAAGGGGGTTTGATGGTGGTGGTCCCCATGCGGAGCTTTTACGTCGCACAGCCCATTGGTTGATGAAAGAACCTCAACTTGAAGAAGAAAGTCTGTCTTTAATTGGTAGGGAGGATGAGCTTTTAATTACGCGGCGTTCGTTGCTTGATGAGCTGGAAAATGTTGTTTTAACCTTGCCTGATGGCACAAAGCAAAATGTTGAATTGCTGGAAACGGCGCCGGGGGAGTTTCAGGCGACAATAGGACCGCTGCCAGTTGGTTTATATCGGGCTAGTGCGGGGGATTTATTCGCTATTGGGGCCATTGGTTTGGCCACTGCACCCGAATTGCAAGATGTGGTTTCCCAAAGCCGGAAGTTGGGCCCGATTGCTGTGCAAACAGGGGGCGGTGTTTTTAAAGCACGGCGCGGGGCGGATGAGGTGCGCTTACCCACTATTCGCCGCACTAAAGTTATAAATTCTACGCCCGCAAATGGACAAGAGAGGCTGACGCCACGCAATGGGAATAATAATGGTACGTCCCGAATTAATCGAGTGTTTTTGGGGCGCTACACAGGACCGGGATGGGCAGGGATTATTCCCAAAAATACCAGCCAGTTAGATGGTCGCCGATTAGTCCCGTTTGGCTCGCCTCTAATTTGGCTCTTACTGGCCGCTTTAATGATTGGCTTGGCTTGGTTTGTGGAAAGCCGTAGCGGAGAAAGCGCTGATAACTCTTTAGCTGCCACCTAAAAAAATCAAAATCTTTTGACAGGTTTTCACTTTCAATCAGACTTAAAGGTATAGAAAACCTTTTGGGCACGATTGATTACGTTCATAAATTAGCGCTTCCAAAATTGAAATGAACATAGATATCATATGAATCAAGATTTTGAAGATATTATTGAACAGCACAGCGAGATGGTGACGCGGATTATTGCCTCTTATGAGCGGGATATAGAAATACGCAAAGACCTTATGCAAGATGTCTTTATCGCTGTGTGGCGGGCCTTACCCAGCTTTAGGGGAGAGGGTGAATTAAGGGCCTTTATTGCCCGTATCGCGCGCAATCGATGTATTAGCCATATTGCCAAAGCAGTTAAAGAACCTCAAAAATTAGAGTTACAACCTGATTTGAAATCGGCAACTCCTAACCCTGAACAAACCCTGCAAGAAGAACAAGAATATGCACGCCTTTTGGCGGCAGTACAATCATTACCGTTGCAGATTAAAGAGGTGGCAATATTGGCGCTGGAAGGGCTTAAATATCAAGAGATTGCACTCATATTAGGGATATCAGTCAATGCGGTAACATTGCGGTATAAACGCGCAAAGAAGATTTTAAAGAAGGTTTTATCATCATGACAGATAACGATATGGATGCTCTCTCGCAAATCTGGATTACTAAAAAAAATGAGGTAGATGCGACTGAACTTAAAACAAAATTGAAAACCCGTATCAATAGGATAAAGCTGTTTGCTTTGATGGAGAGGATCTTCACTTTATGCGCCGTGATAGCCGTCATTATATTGATGGCGAATATCCGTGAATTGGCGACTTATATTTTAGGAGGCACGACCATATTGGCTTTGATTGGCGGACTTGCTTATGCCGAAAAATTACGCAATGAGCTTAACACTGTCACAACGGGAGATGCGCATAAGTTGTTGATGGATATGACAAATCAGTATCGTGCAAAAATAAAATATTTAGAAGCTGGTATCTATGGTATTATTCCCTCAACGATTTTAGGTGCACTGTTGGGGATGTTTATTGTCGGAGTAAATGATAATCAGCGCAAAGAGGTGCTAACGAATGCCCTTGGGGATATTGCCGGTCTTCCGTTAATTTTGTTGGGCGGTGTAATAATATTTATTTTGCTGGGCGTGTGCATATTATTGCTTAGGAGAACAAAAGAACATCTTGTTCATATTGAAACGCAATTGTCTCTGAATACAGATAGTTTAGAGGATGAATAATATAGTTTCCCGAAATTTGGATTATCGATGATGCATTTAAAAAAATGAATTATTAAAAAAATCAGAAAGGTTTTTCTTTTTCTAGTGACTTGATTTGTAAGCACACTTTTTTGAAAGGAAACCTTATGACTTATAATGTGTCACCTAATGTTAAGCCGAGTATTTTGCTTTCTACATTCATTTTTGTGGTTGGCATTGTCGGTGCATCATCATTTTATTTATCTGACCTTCCGATTCCACCAGAATATCGCGATCAAATATCACCGGAGTTATTCCGCATAAATACCATGATAGGTCCGATGATATTGGTGTTAATTGCGGCGGTGCTCGGTCATTTTTTTGCCAATCGCACTGGCTTAAATGCACCCTTTTTAAGGGGGCTTTTGTCGGGGCGTCTTCATGTGGAGGTTTTAGGTAAGCAAATTCTCTGGGCGTCGATAAGCGCTATAGTGGCGCTTGGGGTTATCTTTAGCTTATCGCAGATAATTGACTTCAGTAATATTAGAGAGGAATTGACGCGCTTATCGGCATTTGAAAACGAAGGGCTGCATATTGCAACGAAATTGCTATATGGATCGCTCGCCGAAGAAGTCATTATGCGATGGGGGTTGTTTTCTTTCATTGCCTATTTGGTTTTGAGAATAGTCGGTCGTTTCTCTAATTTTCTTGGTTTTCTTCTCGCTATGGTCATAACTAGTGCTATTGTGAATGTAATCCACGCACCGACTATATACTCGCTATTAGAACAACCCTCAAAAATGTTGGTTTTATATGTTCAATCTATCGGATTTTTAACATCTTTTATGGCGTGTGATCTCTATCGGCAAAGAGGATTGGAAGCCGCGATCTTGTTCAAACTATTTTTGATAATAAGCCTAATTATCGGGGGCAATATTTTTATAATATGAGCGAGATTAAGAGGCTCGGCTGCATCAATATGGGGCTTCAATGGTATATTATGTTGAAGTCTCTCTTTATTTTTATTTTTGTTACCGATTTATTTTCGGACCTAATCAGCGAAAGCTGCGGCATTTTCCACAGAAAACTGGCAGTAAGAGAGCCCGTAAATAGGGAAATGACAAAAATTGATCAATTTTGGAAAAATTCCTTCTCTTTCCTTACGAAAATAGGTGACTGCGAGGGCAATCCGGATTAAAGACGCGCCTATGGAAGAATTATGGACATTTCTTTCCACGAGGCCGATTGATTCCGGTTGGCTGGCGTGGCTTATCCCGACCTTGTTGCAAATTTTGGCATTGGTCGTGACCTTGTTATTGGCGCAAGCATTTTTAATGTATTTTGACCGTAAGGTCTGGGCGGCGGTGATGATGCGCAAGGGGCCGAATGTTGTGGGTCCTTTCGGGCTTTTGCAATCATTTGCGGATCTTTTAAAGAATGTCTTCAAAGAAATTATTATCCCTTCAGGGGCAGATAAAGTTGTCTTCATTCTGGCTCCGTTGGTAACATTTGTTCTGGCGCTTATTGGCTGGGCGGTTATTCCTGTGGCACCGGGGTGGGTCGTCTCCAACATTAATGTGGGTATTCTCTATCTCTTTGCAGTTTCGTCTTTGGGGGTTTACGGCGTCATTATGGGGGGCTGGGCCTCTAACTCCAAATACCCATTTTTAGGATCGTTGCGATCTGCGGCGCAAATGGTGTCTTACGAGGTCTCCCTTGGCTTTGTTATCATCACCGTTTTATTATTGGTTGGTTCGGCTAACCTTTCCCATATTGTGGAGAGCCAATCTCGCGGGCTTGGCATGTTGAATTGGCACTTTATCCCGCTATTTCCGATGTTTGTGATTTTCTTTATTTCTGCACTGGCAGAAACCAATCGCCCACCTTTTGATCTGCCAGAAGCAGAATCAGAACTGGTTGCAGGCTATCAAGTGGAATATTCTTCAACGCCGTTTTTGTTGTTTATGATTGGTGAACTTGCCAACATCGTTTTAATGTGTGCGATGTTGACGATTTTGTTTTTTGGCGGCTGGCATTCCCCTATTGATGTGCCGATCCTCAATCAAATGCCTATTTTCTGGTTTTGCCTGAAAATTTGTTTCTTCTTTTTTCTTTTCGCAATGGTCAAAGCGATCACGCCGCGTTATCGCTATGATCAACTAATGCGGATTGGCTGGAAATTGTTTTTGCCGATGACAATGATATATGTGGTGCTTGTTGCCGGGGTGATGTTGTTTGTCCCCGGTGTGGCTGACATGTTTCAAAGCTGGAGATCATAATGTCACGACTATCTCAAGCGATTAACGGGTTTTTGTTAAAAGATTTTCTCAAAGCTTTTTGGCTTGCGATGAAAGTTTATGTGCAACCAAAAGTGACCTTAAACTATCCATTTGAAAAAGGCCCCCTCAGCCCGCGCTTTCGCGGGGAGCATGCTTTGCGTCGTTATCCCAATGGGGAGGAACGATGCATTGCTTGTAAATTATGTGAAGCGGTTTGTCCCGCCCAAGCCATAACCATTGAGGCGGAGCCGCGTGATGACGGATCGCGCCGGACAACACGTTATGATATCGATATGACGAAATGCATTTATTGTGGTTTTTGTCAGGAAGCATGTCCGGTGGATGCTATTGTCGAGGGACCCAATTTTGAGTTTGCCACCGAGACCCGCGAAGAATTATTTTACGATAAAGATCGATTACTGACGAATGGTGATCGATGGGAGCGAGAAATCGCGAAGAATTTAGAGATTGATGCGCCTTACCGCTAAGTTGAATATAATTATGGTTAGGTCAATTTGCCTGACTGTTCACTCATGACTATTGGCGGATATTCGCCTGACGAGAAACCTTATGATTGCGACGATTGCTTTTTATATATTTGCATGTGCGGCCATTGCCTCTGGTTTTATGGTTGTGGCCTCTAAAAATCCTGTTCATTCGGTTTTATTCCTGATCTCGGCATTTGTTGCAGCGGCGGGCCTGTTTGTTTTGATGGGCGCTGAATATTTGGCCATGTTGTTAGTGGTTGTGTATGTGGGCGCGGTGGCGGTTCTCTTCTTATTTGTGGTGATGATGCTTGATGTGGATTTTGTCGAGCTGAAGCAGGGTTTCTTACAATATTTACCCATAGCCGCGACTATTGCCGCGATCGTTGTGATCGAACTGGTTTTTGTGGTGGCGGTTTGGGTATTCCCTGAAAATGCTGAACTGGCGCAACCTGTCTCTACGGTTGGTCAAATTGGCGCTGGTGAAAATGCGCCTAGCAATATCGAAGCTTTGGGCCTCGTTCTATATACGGATTATGTGCATTTTTTCCAGATTGCGGGCATAATCTTACTAGTGGCGATGATCGGGGCGATTGTACTGACCTTTAGAGAGCGTGAAGGTATCAAGAAACAAAATGTTGCTGATCAAACAGCGCGGACCCGCGAAGAGGGCGTTGAAATTACCTCTGTAAAAACGGGCCAAGGCATATAATGGGTTTTAGGTTAGGAATAGATCAATGATCGGACTTGGACATTATCTAACTGTGGCAGCAATTTTGTTTGCAATCGGCATGGCGGGTATTTTTCTAAACCGGAAAAATATCATTGTCATTTTAATGTCGATTGAATTGATGTTGCTTGCTGTGAACATTAATCTTGTGGCCTTTAGCCAGTTTTGGGGTGATCTGACGGGGCAGGTTTTTGCCTTTATGGTGTTGACGGTCGCCGCTGCTGAAGCTGCGGTCGGTCTCGCTATCCTCGTTTCTTATTTCCGTAACCGCGGCGATATCGCTGTGGAAGACGCTAACTTGATGAAGAATTAAGGGCCAGTTTCCATGGAGCCTCTTGTCGTTCTCTTGCCGCTTTTCGGCGCAATGTTGGCTGTGCCCACCGGGCGCAGTTTTGGCCCTCGCGCGGCAGAACTTACCACTACCATATTGATGGCGATTGCCGCTATCTGGTCATGGCTGATTTTCTTTGATGTTGCGGGCAATCATGTTTCTGAAACCCGAACATTATTCACATGGTTTGGCTCTGGATCGTTTCAGGCCAGTTGGGCCATGAAGATCGATATGCTGTCTGCGGTCATGTTGGTGGTGATTAATAGTGTATCCACATTGGTTCATGCTTATTCTATCGGTTATATGCATGATGATCCGCATCGCCCGCGCTTCTTTGCTTATTTATCCCTTTTTACATTCGCGATGTTATGTCTGGTGACGGCGGATAATTTCATGCAGCTTTTCTTTGGGTGGGAAGGTGTTGGTCTTGCGTCTTATCTATTGATCGGGTTTTGGTTTAAAAAACCGTCAGCAAACGCCGCCGCGATGAAAGCTTTTGTGGTGAACCGCGTTGGTGATTTCGGCTTTGCTCTTGGGATTATGGGAATTTTCTGGATTTTCCGCTCGGTAGAGTTTGATACGGTTTTTTCCCTGATTGCTAATAATAGTGAGGTTGTACCTTTCGGTATGGAACAGGGCGGGGCAATCCAGACATTGAAACTGACTTTCTTCGGCGCTGAGGTGCATGCGTTAACAGCCATCGCTGTTTTGCTCTTCATTGGCGCTATGGGCAAGTCCGCACAATTCCTTTTGCATACATGGCTGCCTGATGCGATGGAAGGGCCGACCCCTGTATCGGCTTTGATCCATGCGGCGACGATGGTAACGGCTGGGGTATTTCTTGTATGTCGGTGTTCCGTGATCTTTGAATATGCTCCTTCGGCTACAGCAATGGTGACATTGGTGGGGGCGACCACCGCATTTTTTGCGGCAACAGTCGCGTTGTTTCAAAACGATATTAAAAAGATTATCGCTTATTCTACTTGTTCTCAATTGGGGTATATGTTTTTTGCTGCGGGTGTCGGGGCCTACGGCGCGGCGATGTTCCATCTATTTACCCATGCATTTTTTAAGGCTTTATTATTTCTTGGTGCGGGGGCTGTTATTCACGGTATGCATCACGAGCAAGACATTAAAAAGATGGGGGGTGTGCGCCATATGATGCCAATGACCCACCTTCTTATGGTGATCGGGACCATCGCAATCACAGGTGTTGGAGTTCCGTTTATGACATTGTTCGGGGCACCGCTTGGCACAGCCGGATTTATTTCCAAAGATATTGTCATCGAAAGCGCGTTTGAAGCAGCGGGTGAGGGCGCTCCTTTTGCGATGTATGCCTTTGTGATGGGGTTAATTGCGGCTGTCTTTACAGCGTTTTATTCGTGGCGATTAATCTTCTTGACCTTCTGGGGCAAGTCCCGCGCTAGTGAGGAAGTTCGCAAACATTTCCATGCGCCCTCTAATTGGATGATGATACCTCTTATCCCCCTCGCGGTGGGAGCATTACTCGCGGGGATAGTTTTTTATGGTAATTTTGTTGGTCCGAACGCAGATAAATTCTGGAATGGTGCCTTGTATGATGCCCATGAAACAGTTGAAACCCACGCCAGTGATAGCCAGAGTGCTTCTCATGATACTCAAGATCATGCCGAAGCAAAAACTGGGGATGGGGATAATCACGCGGCTATTGAAAGTCATGAAGCGACTGATAGTCATGGGGCTACTGAAAACCACGAAGTGGCTGGAGATCATGGGGTAGAAGGGGGCCACCATGTTCCTTCTTGGGTTATCTTAGCGCCGTTTTTTGCTATGTTGATCGGCTCCCTTACAGCGGCAGCTCATTATCTACGCGGTAGTGATCCGTTACGCCCCGGCTTTATGGTTGAAGATGGTATGATTTACGGGTTCTTGAAAAACAAATGGTATTTTGATGAAATCTACGATTTTATTTTTGTTCAACCCGCTAAAAAGATAGGGCGTTTTCTCTGGAAAATTGGGGATGGTAAAATTATCGATGGGCTAGGCCCGAATGGTATTGCCGGATTGGTTGCCTTGGGGGCAAAACGGATTGTGCGCATACAAACCGGTTATATGTATCATTATGCATTTGTGATGTTAATTGGCATTGCCCTATTCATGAGTATTGTTTTACTGAGCCGGGGAGGCAATTAATGACTGAAACTCTTGCCGATGCCCCTTGGTTAAGTCTGTTGACTTTTGCGCCTTTGTTGGGCGCGATATTCATTATTTTTCAACGCATGATGGCGCGCCGTGATGAGGCCGGACAAATTGAAGCTAATGAGTTGGTACAGGTTGAAAACCGCTCGAAATGGATTGCTCTTGGTTTTACACTGATTACTTTTGTTATCTCGATTTTTGTGTTTTTTGGATTTGATAGCAGTGTTGCCGGCTATCAATATGTCGAGAAAGCGGGATGGCTTGGTAACGGCATTAATTATAAAATGGGTGTTGACGGTATTTCGATCCTGTTTGTGTTACTCACAACTTTCATCATGCCGATTTGTATTATTGCGTCATGGGATTCCATTAAAAACCGTGTTGCGGATTATATGATTGCTTTCTTGGTGCTTGAGACCTTGATGCTTGGGGTGTTCTGCGCCCTTGATCTGGTTTTATTCTACCTTTTCTTTGAAGCTTCGTTGATCCCGATGTTTTTAATTATTGGTATTTGGGGCGGGGCTAACCGGATTTATGCGGCCTTTAAATTCTTTCTCTATACATTGCTTGGCTCTGTCTTGATGTTGATCGCGATCTTGTGGATGTATTCCCAAGTGGGCACAACGGATATACCGACATTACAACAATATACTTTTTCATCAGGGGCACAAACATGGCTTTGGTTGGCCTTCTTTGCTTCCTTTGCGGTTAAGATGCCGATGTGGCCCGTGCACACCTGGTTGCCTGATGCCCATGTTGAAGCGCCGACCGCCGGTTCGGTTGTGCTTGCGGCAATATTGTTAAAAATGGGTGGTTACGGATTTTTACGGTTCTCCCTGCCGATGTTCCCGATCGCCAGTGTTGATTTTGCGCCGCTGGTTTATGCTTTATCCATTGTGGCGATTATCTATACTTCGTTGGTGGCCTTGGCCCAAGAAGATATGAAAAAGCTGATTGCCTATTCTTCTGTTGCTCATATGGGGTTTGTTACCTTGGGTATATTCTCTGGCACGAAACAGGGCATTGAAGGGGCGTTGTTTCAAATGCTCTCTCACGGGTTTATTTCCGGTGCTTTATTTCTTTGTGTCGGCGTCGTTTATGATCGTATTCATACAAGAGAGATAAAGGCTTATGGCGGGCTCGTTCATCGTATGCCGATTTATGCCGTCTTGTTCTTGTTCTTTACAATGGGGAATGTCGGGTTGCCGGGGACCAGCGGCTTTATTGGGGAGTTTCTTTCCATGGCTGGTGTGTTCAGGGTGAATAGCTGGGTTGCTTTTTTTGCGGCCTTTGGGGTTATCCTATCAGCCGCTTATGCCCTTCGTCTGTATCGTGAAGTTATTTTTGGTGAGCTGGTTAAAGAAAACCTGATGTCTATTAAAGATGTTGATCAGCGAGAGTTGGTTTTGTTGAGCGTATTAGCCGCTTTTGCGCTATATCTCGGGGTTAATCCAACAGTGGCTTTGGATATATTTTCCGCACCCGTAGATTTCCTAATTGCAAATTATAATACAGCCAATTCTATTATTGGCGGAGGACTATAACCCGATGAGTATGGTTGAAACACTTAGTTTTGCTGTTCCGGAATTGTTTTTGGTACTTGCTGCCATGGCATTGCTGATTTTTGGTGTCTTCACAAAGGAAAGTAATACCCGTCAGATTACCTTGGGCTCGGTTCTCGTTCTGGTTGCTGCTAGTCTTTTTGTTATTTTCGGCCCGAAAGAGCAAGGCACGTCTTTATTTGAAGGGGCTTTTAAAGTCGATGGGCTAAGCTCTTTTGCAAAAGTCGTGATCTTTTTGTCGGCAGCGATTACCATTTTAATGTCAGACCGGTTTTTAAAAGGGGAGCAATTGGGACGTTTTGAATATCCTGTTTTAATTTTGCTCGCGGCTTTCGGCATGTCTTTAATGGTGTCTGCCACAGATTTGATATCCCTTTATATGGGGATTGAGACACAATCTTTAGCCCTCTATATCCTTGCGGCGTTTAACCGTGATAGCCGCCGCTCCACTGAAGCCGGATTAAAATATTTTGTCCTTGGGGCATTATCATCCTGTCTCCTTTTATATGGTGCATCATTGGTATACGGCTTTGCGGGGGCGACTGGCTTTGCTGAAATATCAAAAATAGCCACTATAGATACCCCTAATGCGGGCTTGATTGTGGGGCTTGTGTTTGTGATTTGCGGCTTGGCGTTTAAAGTTTCTGCGGCTCCATTTCACATGTGGACGCCTGATGTTTATGAGGGGGCCCCAACTCCGGTGACGGCGTTTTTTGCGGCTGCCCCTAAATTTGCAGCG
The DNA here is from genome assembly GCA_938015425.1 of uncultured Parvularculaceae bacterium. Lineage (GTDB taxonomy): Bacteria > Pseudomonadota > Alphaproteobacteria > Caulobacterales > Parvularculaceae > CALLPQ01. Next base: position 41,639 of record CALLPQ010000049.1, read on the forward strand.
ATGGTGTTATTTTCCCGTATCCTGATTAGTGCATTTCCGAATATTCTTGATCAATGGCAACCTATCATTGCCATCATCGCTGTTGCGTCCATGGTTGTGGGTGCGTTTTCGGCGATTACCCAAAAAAATATCAAACGCCTTATGGCTTATTCATCAATCAGCCATATGGGCTATGCTTTAATTGGTCTTGCTGCCTTAGGGATCGAAGGGCTAACGGCGCTTTTGGTTTATATGTCACTTTATATTATTATGACTGTTGGAACCTTTGCAGCAATCTTGCAAATGCGTCGGCGCGGCGGAATGAGCGAGTCTATTGCAGACTTAGGGGGCCTTTGCCAAACCAATATGCCTTTGGCCATCGTTATGACCATTTTGTTTTTATCTTTAGCGGGTATTCCGCCCATGGCTGGCTTTTGGGGTAAACTATATATTTTCTCTGCGGCGGTAGAAGCAGATTTATTGTGGCTTGCTATTGTTGGCGCGGTGACCAGCGTGGTATCTGCATTTTATTATCTTAATGTGGTTAAGATCATATGGTTTAACGAAGCCTCAAAACCCTTTGAGCGCGACATTGGTCCCTTCCTTGGGGTTACGGCTATTGTCGCGGCGTTCTTGATGTTCCCCGGTCTGACTATCTTTATCAATGTCTTGCGCCAATTATCTCTTACCGCTGCGGGTGCATTATTTTAATCCCTTTTAAAGGCAATTAAAAAGGGAAGATAATATCATAAATTTGTTGGCCATATCTTGGTTGTTGAACATCGGTGATTTGTCCGCGTCCACCATATGAAATGCGTGCCTCGGCGATTTGTACATGATTAATCGTGTTTGAATTGGTGATGTCTTCCGAACGGACAATGCCTGTCACTGTGAGTTCGCGCACTTCGTTGTTAACCCGAACCTCTTGACGGCCCGCAATGGCCAAGGTTCCGTTTGGTAAGACTTGGGTTACTATAGCGGCCACGCTTAACCGTACTTCTTCTTGACGATCAACACTGCCTTGCCCGCGTGAGGTAGAACCAGAAGACAAATCCACAAGGGATGAGGCGTTCGCGCCATCAGGTAATAAATCAACCAGCCTTTGTTCTAGCCCACCAAAAGCGGGGAGGCCGGCTTGTTCTTCATTCGCGCGGGTACGTTCGGTAGTGTTATCAAGGCGGGCACTATCGTCAATATTAATGACGACGGTGACAATATCGCCGGTGGTTCTTGCCCGTTGGTCTTTAAAAAAAGATTTTCGCCCCGTGCGCCATAGTGAGCTTGATTGATAATTTGCCACTTCCTGCTCTGGCATGGGAAGTTGGATTGGATTATTTCCATGTAAAGAGGCCGGATTGGTTGTGGGGGTAAGCTTTGGAGCTTCCCCGATTGACTTGACCCGATCAAAGGTGGAACACCCGCCAAGGCTTATCGATAAAATACATATGGTGAGGATGATACTGCGTTGCATGGTAATAACTTTCATATCTTTCAATATCTGTATGAATTAAGAAGTAGAGCCTAATATTTGCACCTTTCCGGGCGCAATAATAACAGCTTTAATAATTTTATCTGTATTCGGATTTTTTACCGTTATTACATCACCTAATCCGCCATTTGTCTCCGCCAAGCCACGATGACTTAATGTCATGCCCGCAGTTTCATAAAGCATGGTGATGATAGCCCCTTTTTTAATAAGGATTGGCTTTTGTAAATCGGTTTCCCGTAAGGCATTATTGGCGTTTAAAGGACGCCGTGCGACCATCCCGATAATGTTGTCGGCATTTTCAATATAATTTCGTGGGGGTTTGCCGTCTGACTCTATCCATTCAATATTGCCTTGATCAATAATATCGCCGCGTTTCACATTGTTGATCAATACAGGAAAGGTAACCGGCGTTCGAGCATAACCAGTGACAATATAAGAGGGGGCGTTGTTAAGGGCGGGTAAACGAATGACAAACCGTCCGCTGCTTTTTGAATAGGTGACTTGCTTGATATCATTGAGGTTTAAAAAACTGTAATCAGCTGGAATTGTTTTTGTTGGATTGGAAAAAGCCAACTTAACCCCTTCTTCAACCCCCTCTTGTATAAGGCGGTCTTTTAACAGGGGGGTTAGGTCTTGTAGGTCAATCTGTGATGTTTTTGTAGGTAACGAAGAGGATGTCTCTTGTGCATTCACAAAAGAGCGCGGCATAAAAATTGTTACACAAAGCCATAATATTAAAACCGAGTAACGTGATATCATCTTTGTACCTACCTTGTCAGTCATCATCATGTCTATATAATTGTTACTCTTCATGGATTACCGTCTCAAATTGGCGCTTGTAGCCAGAATTTCATCTGAGGTTTCAATAACCCGTGCGTTCATCTCGTAAGCGCGTTGGGCGGCGATTAACGCGGTGATTTCTTGCACAGGATCGACATTAGAAGTTTCTATAAACCCTTGTAATACGGTGCCAACACCTTCTTCGCCGGGGTTTCCTAAAACAGGTTCACCCGAGGCTGCGGTTTCTAATAATAGATTTCCGCCAATGGCTTCCAAGCCGGATTCGTTAAAAAATGTTGCTAACTCTAATTGCCCAAGCTCTTGTAAATCTGCCTGTCCTGATATACGCGCCTGAAAAAGACCATCTTCAGATATGGAAATATCCACGGCATCATCGGGAATAGTGATACCGGGGAGGACTTCATATCCGTCTTCTGTAACAACACGTCCATCAGAGGATATTGAAAAATTTCCAGCCCGTGTATAGGCATTTTGCCCATCAGGTAATTCGACCGTGAACAAGCCCCGACCTGATATTGCCAAGTCAAGGTCATTGCCTGTGGAGGTGACGCTGCCTTGTTCAATAATTCTGTATACAGATCCGGTTTTAACCCCGGTTCCAATTTGAATGCCATTAGGAACAATCGTACCGGTTGTGGAGGAGCTTGCGCCCGGGCGTTCCAATGTTTGATAGAGCAAGTCTTGAAATTCGGCTCTTTGGCGTTTATATCCCACCGTATTC
>CALLPQ010000050.1 GCA_938015425.1 uncultured Parvularculaceae bacterium
TTTTGAAAACTATCTATCTTCGGTAGAAAGTTTTGAAAAAAACAAATTTAAATATTCTGCAGTGTCAGCACGCAAAGTTGAAACCCGCTGGGATTATTTCTTAAAAAAATGGGACTATCAAAAGCCGCAATAAATTCCGGGACGATCTAAAGTTTGTTTCTCTTGCGCACAATGCTGGTCGTGATAGTTTGAAAATATCAGTAAGAGATTAGATAACAGGTTAAAAAATTTTGATGGTCGGTAAAAAAATAAAATGGATTGCATTATTTTTTTGCCTCCTCCTTATTGGGGCGGGGGGATTTTTTTATAGTCTTATCACTCAGGGGCAATCAGGTCTGAAGGCTCGGTTTGAGAAAAGCCAGTGTGAGCGTGTTGCCTTATTGGATAAAGACAAAAACCAGTTGGTTATTGGGGCAGAAGATTTGGATGTGGATTATGAAAGGGAGGAGCTTTTCATTTCTGCTTATGACCGGCGTAAGGTTGAAAAACTATCAAAGAAATCAAAAAACGAAATTCCCACTGGCGGAATTTATGTTTTGCCGCTTAAGACTCTCATGGCTTATGAAGGTGAGCCTATTACATTGCAATCTATCATTCCGGGTGATAAAGTAGTCGGTGGCTTGCGCCCGCATGGTATTCATTATACGGATGAAAATAACCAAATTCTTTTTATCAATCGCGGATTTTATTATGAGCAAGAAATAAACAAAACTTCAAAATCAAAAAAATATATTATGGTGCCTACATTAGAACGGGTGGATATTAATGGTGCCTTGTTATCGGGGTCAGGTGATCAGATATCCTGCAATGCTAATGATGTTTTAACGTCAAACGATATGGTTTTAACCTCTTTTGATCATAGGGGTTGCCAATGGAAGGCTGGCCTTGAAGATGTTTTGGGGCAAAAGAAAAGCGGTTTATTTAATGAGGTTTTGAAACGAGTAGAGTTTAATAAAGCCGGATTTGCCAATGGGGTTGTGGCTGACCTATCGGGTGATGTTTTATTAGCGGCCACGCGAGAGAGAAAAATTCATATTTTTTCGCCAAAAATAAACAATACTGTCCTTGATGATGCAATCGAACCATATTCCATTTCATATCAACGTAGCCTATCGCTTCCCGGTGGGCCGGACAATTTAACGAGGGCTTATGATGGCTCGATTATTGCGGCCGTGCATCCTTCTTTAATACGTATGGGATTGCACCGCAAGCTTGATATTGGTAAAGCGCCAAGTCGGGTGGTACGGTTTGATCCAGATAATGACCGAATTGATATATTATTTGATGATCCAAAAGGTGATTTATTCACCGCCGCAACAGTTGGTATAGAAACAAAAAATGCCTTAATTCTTGGATCTGTAACCGATGAGGGGCTTTTATTGTGTCGCAAATAACCAATATAGATCAAAAAATGAAAGTGCATAATGTCAAGCATTAATCTTGTAACAGGCGGTGCGGGTTTTGTTGGCTTACACCTTGTGAATGCGTTGCTGGCACGAGGCGAGAAAGTGCGCGTTCTTGATGTGGTCACTGACGGACTTGCCGAACTGGATGTGGAAGTCGTGCAGGGCTCCATTACGGATCCCGCGGTAGCGGCTATAGCATGTGCCGATATTGACTATGTGTTCCACCTTGCGGGCAATGCGCAATTATGGACACAAAACCCTGATGTCTTTGAGGATGTCAATCATCAAGGCAGTATAGTGATGGCTCAAGCCGCTGGGCAGGCGGGGGTAAAAAGATTTATCCATTGTTCTAGCCTAACCACGCTGGTTGGAGTGCAAACACCCATCGGGAAATCTGATGCTAATGAGGAAACCCGCTTGGACCCAGCCGAGATGTTAGGAGATTATCCCGCTTCTAAATTAAAGGCTGAAATGGCGGTCATGCGAATTGCCAAAGACATGTCAATGGATGCGATTATTGCAATACCCACGGAACCTCTTGGGGCGGGGGATGAAAGTTTAACCCCGCCAACGCAAATGATATTAGACTTTGTTAACGGAAAAACACCTGCTTTTATTGATTGTATACTGAACTTTGTCCCTGTTGAGGCTCTTGCCCAAGGGTTTATTGCTGCGCGTGATAAGGGCGTTGATGGAGAGCGATATTTATTGGCTGGCGAAAATGTGCCGATGCATATTTTACTGGAAAAGTTAGAGAGTGCCACAGGGCAGAAAATGCCGAAAGTAAAAATGCCTTATCAAGTGGCTTTGTTAGCGGGTTTTGTGGATACGAAACTGGTTTCGGCAATAACAAGAAAACCGCCCAAAGCCCCCTTGACGGGCGTGCGTCTTGCGGGGCGGCAAGTGCGATTTTCAAGTGATAAGGCGTTGCTTGACCTAAACTGGCAGGCCAGTGATTGGGAGGCCGCTCTTAACGATATGCTGGCGTGGGCTAAAGCGCGCACCTATATTTAAGTCCGGGTTTATTTTATCCGGTTATTGACCAGTTGCTGGTGATAAAATTGTTTCGAAATTTTTACGCCACTCACCATCTTTTAAGCGTTCACCAAATTCGTTCCATTTTCCGTCTTGCATGCGTTGAAAAGTAAGGCGATAATCTTTAGCCTCGTTAAAACAGATGAATTGTGGTCGACCTGACTGTTGGGTTTTCAAGGTGCAGGCAAAACGCCTTGACCCTTGTGCAGAAAAAGGTGTGTACCAATAATGTTTAGCGTCGACATCATAATAAATGACCGTATGGAGTTGATAGGTGGTGGCGCCGCCGCGTTCCCCTTTAGCGTTGATCAATAATAAATTTTGATCAAGATCAAAACGCACATATTCTGTGTCAAAGTAAGGGGTTTGGGTGCCGTCATTCGCATAGGAAATGCCCCCTCCCGCCCAGTTTCCTAGAAGAAAATCCAATTTACTGATTTGCGTTTGTTGCTCAGATGGCTGACTGATATTTGATGCAGGTGCAGTTTGATCAAGAGTGGATTGCGTAACTGTCGGTGCAGCAGTGTGCGCACATCCCATCAAGAAAAAAGCTAAAAAAATGGATATGGCGGAAAAATGGATGGCTCCCAATCCTAGCTGCTTATTGTTTATTTTCATTGCTTATCTTTTTAACTCGCTCATTGCCTTGTCTATGCCCTTCAAGGTGAGGGGATACATCCGTTCACCCATTAACTCTTTAATAAGTTGGATGGACCCTACATAGTCCCAGTTTTGTTGGCCGGTGGGGTTAAGCCACACCACACGTTCATAAACTTGCGTTAATCGCTGCATCCAGATCGCCCCCGGTTCTTCATTGAAATATTCAACGGCACCGCCCGGCACTGTAATTTCATATGGGCTCATGGAAGCATCTCCCACAATAATTACCTTATAATCGCTGCCATATTTATGGAGAATATCCCATGTGGAAACTTTTTCGGACCAGCGGCGCCGGTTATCTTTCCAGACAAAATCATAAAGGCAATTATGAAAATAGAAATATTCCATATGTTTAAACTCGGCTTTTGCCGCAGAAAATAATTCCTCACACACTTTGACATAAGGGTCCATTGACCCACCCGCATCGAAGAAGATCAAAACCTTGATCATATTGCGTCGTTCCGGACGCATTTGAATATCAAGATATCCAGCCTTTGCCGTGGCATCAATCGTATTGTTTAAATCAAATTCATCGGCGGCCCCTTTGCGGGCAAACCGGCGTAAACGACGTAATGCCATCTTAATGTTGCGTGTACCGATGATAATATTATCATCGAGGTTTTTATAATCGCGTTTTTCCCACACTTTAACGGCACGGCTTTGTCTTTTTCCTTCATTGCCAATTCGAATGCCCTCGGGGTTATACCCCCCCGACCCATAAGGTGAGGTACCGCCCGTGCCGATCCACTTGCTGCCCCCTTCATGACGTTTTTTTTGTTCTTCGAGGCGTTTTTTTAGGGTCTCCATTAATTTATCCCAGCCGCCCATAGCCTCGATTTGGGCTTTTTCTTCATCACTAAGATATTTCTGGGTGATGAGGCGCAACCATTCTTCTGGAATTTCTGCCTCCTTGACACCATCGGCAAGGTTTTCAAGGCCTTTGAAAATATGTCCAAACACCTGATCAAATTTATCCAAATGGCGCTCATCCTTGACGAGGGAAGCGCGGGCGAGATAATAAAAATCTTCTACCTTGCGTGAAGCAAGATCTGCATCCATAGCTTCCATCAAGGTAAGATATTCCCGCAAGGAAACCGGCAGACCAGCGGATTTGAGTTCGTGAAAAAATTTTATAAACATGATGCTATACTATCAGTCTTCCCATATGCTGGCGAGACCTAGATTCAGTTTTGTGGAGTCGGCGAAAGGGTGATTTAAATGAGGTTTTCTTATGACACTATTTCTACCCCGCTGGGGGCTATGACTATGGCTGTGGATGAGGAAGGGGCGCTTCGGGTTCTGGATTGGGCACAGGCAGGGCGCGATGATTTATTTTCATTCCAGCGGTTTTATAAAGACGTGACGCTAGAAAAGAGGCCAGCACCAAAGCCGATTAAAAAGGCTTTAAATCAATATTTTGAGGGGGAGTTGACCGCCATAGAAAGCATAAAAATTGCACTGCCGGGGACCGAATTTCAACGGGCTGTGTGGAATGCGCTTTGTCAAATTCCTGCTGGCACCACATGTAGCTACGGTGATATAGCCCGCACCATCAATAATGAGAAAGCAGTGCGGGCCGTGGGCATGGCGAATAACGCAAACCCGATTGCTGTGGTTGTGCCGTGCCATCGGGTGATTGGCGCGAGTGGTAAAATGGTGGGATATGGCAGCGGCGTTAAACGTAAAGAATGGTTGTTAAAACATGAAAAGGGTGATGGCGGTCAAAGGGAATTATTAATTTAAAATATTTTTAAAAACGCCTTGACCCTGACCTGACGTTATACCTTACACCTGATTTATGGAAAAAAGAGACACATATTCCGTCAAACAATTGGCGACACTTTCCGGCGTTACCGTGCGAACGTTACACCATTATGACGCTATTAGGTTGTTATCGCCTCATCGTCTGTTAAACGGATACCGTCTTTATACATATAAAGACGCCTTACGGTTACAACAAATTCTGGTGAACCGCGAAATGGGTATGTCTCTTGACGCCATTAAACAGCGCCTTGACGATCCTGATTTTGATTATTCAAAAACGCTCGTGAAACAACGCACAATATTATCCGAAAAAATTGGATCATATACGCAAATGATCACTTCAATCGATGCGGCGCTTTCACAATTAGATAAACAAAAAGGTGATACGATGTCGTTATATGCTGGATTTAACCCGGAACAGTATGAAGCCGAGGTGAAAGAAAAGTGGGGAGAGGGTGAAGCCTATGCACAAAGCCAATCCCGCACCAAGAACTATACAAATGAAGATTGGCAGTTGATAAAACAAAAAGAAGAAGCATGGCTGGAGCAGTTAAAAAAATGTTTTCTAGAAAATGAACTACCACAAAGCTTAAGGGCCTGTGCCTTGGCTGAGGAACATCGCTTGCATATTGATAAATGGTTTTACCCGTGTTCTGGCGATATGCATCAACAATTGGGAGATATGTATGTAAGCGATGATCGGTTTAAAGAATATTATGATAAAAAAGCCAAAGGGTTGGCGGCGTTCCTGCAAAAGGCAATTTATGCGAATAGCAAAAAAAGTATGTGAGTTGATGTCGCCCTCGCGCAGGCGGGGAA
>CALLPQ010000051.1 GCA_938015425.1 uncultured Parvularculaceae bacterium
GAAAAAATTGCCACCGTTTTTGGTAAAGCTTTTGGTCTCTCCCCCCATTTCAGGATTTCATATGCTGCCAGTGATGCAGACTTGAACGAAGCATGCATGCGCATCCAGAGATTTTGTGCTTCCCTTGAATAATTTATTACCCGCTAATGGTTTAAAATTAGCTCTTCGAAGCATTCACAGAATTATCAAAAACCCATTTTTGATAGGCCGCTAAAAACTCCTTAGGCGGTATATCTGAATTTAGCGACTTGATAATTTGCGTAAAACTTTCACTTTCAAACTTATCGGCTATAAGGTTTTGAATAAGCTGTATAGATTGATGATCATTAATTTGAACAAGCGTCGTTATGGTTTGTAAAACAAAAATTTCATCTTGCTTCGTATAGGGCTGATCATGACCAGATAATAAAGTAATCACTTCGGGATACATAAGCATGGCCGCATTTTCATAATCGCCCATGCTAAACGCAATATCGGCCTTTAAAAGACGGGTCTGCTTATTTAGACCTTGTTTACGATCTGTGGCAAGGCGCGATAATGCCTTATCATGTTGTCCACTTTTCCAAAGGGCTTTAGCTTCGATATAACGTCTTTGATCAACAACTCCGTCGCTTAATCCTGTAATGCGGGTCGAGCGTATTACGCGCAAAGCTTCAAGAGGTTGTAGGTTTTCCAGATAGACAGTTCCAAGATCAATCGCGACTTGCGCCCTTTCTGCACCGCGCAGACGTTGAAAAACCTGATGTTCAAGAAGCTCTGAGGCCTCAGCCAATAAATCCAGATTTGTAAGTCGCTGGGTCAGATGGCGGATTTGCGCATCGCCTTCCTCACCGGGTTTTAAAAGGTCAATATTTTCATATAATAATTGTGTCGAATTTAACAGATCAACTCCATCTGTTTGCTCAAACAATGACGCAAACAGTGATTGCAATCCCTCTTCGGCTTTATGCGCAATATCCGATTCTTCAAAAGAGGTTACAATATCTCTATACAAATCGAATGCCAAAGAATGATCAGCATTTTGATGATATAATTTCGCACTCGTCAATTGAAGTTGGCGCCCTAAATGCCCGCCCGACCATTGCAATGAAAGAGGTTTAATCAAATCCAATGCCTCCGCAGGAGAAAGTGTTTCAGCCTCAATCTCAAGTTTTGTTCTTTCCAATAAAGCCATATTTTTAAAAGGTACGGGCAGACGGGATAGATGGGTAAAATTATCAATGCCCTGCTCAAGCGTTAACCCCCCATTTAACAAACCGCGATGAGTCGCTAATAACTCATTCCAGAATATTTTTTGATCCAAGATTCCGTCAATATCATCATAATCATCAATTTTTAATAGAGCATCATAAGCCGATTCATAATGACCGGTTTCAATTAAAGTTTGCCCTTTTAATACATAATATTGGGCATGATCTGATCGCGGCAGAGAGAGGTCTAGGTCATAATTTAAAAAATAAGGTTTAGCGTCTTCAAAACGCCCCAACCGGGCATGGGCCATTGCTTTCAGGTTGATTGCGTATAAAGGTAGCTTTTTAATATTTTTTTCCTTACCAAGACTATCATTATATCGCCCCATGCTAAAATGCATAAATTGTATTATGGATTGATCTATAACAATTTCATTGCGTTTAACCATAGAAAGGGCTTCGGGAACAAACCCGTAAGCTAGATATAAATTGATTAACTGTTTTTGTGCTTCAATTTTATTTTGACCTTTTGCGCTTAATAATATTTCTTGAAGGGTCTTTTCCTGATTTAAAAATTCATCACGGGGAATATTTTGGCGAATGGTTATCAAATCAGGAAACGCACCGTCCTTAAAAGCAACCTGCTTTATCGTCTCACTCTCAGAAAAATTTAAGGACGGGACAATCTCTACCTCCCCTTCAGTCTTTATCGAAATATTCCCTGAAATATTCGCTGATCCATTATCTGAACCATTATTTGACCCATTTTCAGCACTATAATGATTAGCAACAACCTGATCTGATACGCTTTTAGTTGTTTCTTGAACCTTTGCTAACTTAGCCAAACCATCAATATCCTCGTAAGGCAATTGGGTTTTCGGCTTAACCCGAATTTTGGCAACGGCAAAAACATCAATATACTGATCGAGTATTTGGGGGGGCAACGATCGTTCACGGCTCCAAACTGCAATATTATTGGCCTTCGGGGTAGAGGCTTTAACCACCTCCCCTTGTCTGGACACGGCTGTGCGGATATCTTGAGACAGTAAACCGATTTGTGCCGCAGCATCATTCACATACGGATTGGCTAGAAATACCCAAAACATTATATTGATCAACATGATCATATAACGATGCGATAAACCATTACATATCGCTTTATACAAGCTCTCTATTTTGAAAAAATTATACAAGAGTTATAATTCCTCTTGCACGGACGGAGCGCGATTGCCAACCGGCTCACTTCTTTGATTACCGGTTAAATTAACCTCTGGATTAATAGCTGCAACTGTTCCTTCGTTAGTCTCCAATGTCTTTTCATTTACACTTGAAACTGAATTGAATTTATTAACAGATCCGGTTTTAATATTGGTAACGGGTTTTTCGTTCCGGCTTGCAATCAGCTGTGTTAGCTCGCGTGCACGTTCTGGTGACATTTGCGCGAGAACCCCTGATAAAGCTTGGGTGCGCATTTGTGATGAAACAGAGATTAAAAGCTCATCATCAAGTATTTCAAATATTCGCGCCGCCTCACGGGGTTTCATCCGTTCATACGCACTTATCAGGGATTGTAGTTCTTCGCTTTGGGCATCATCTCGCTTTTTTTCTAACGCCAAAAGCTTTTGCTCGCGTTCTTCCAACAGAGTAATTTTTTCATCCAGTTGAAACTCGGCTGCTTTAATCAACGCTTCACGGGTTTGAAGAACGGCTTCCCGTTCTTCCAATTTCATCCGGCGTTCACTTAACCTTTGTAACAAACGATCTTGCACCACATTATTAGATGTGTCGTTCACAAAAATAGCAGCTTCCTGATTTATGATTGCTCTATTCGTTGCCCCCCCTTCAATAGCATTAATTTGATTCACACCATTATCTTCAGCGCCTTGAGGTAAATCATTTTGTTCTCGTGTCAAAACAGATATGGGCGCTTCATTTGCAGCTTTATTGTCCGGATTAAAAAACCGTCCGGAAACATTTTGCGCTGATAGAGATGATAAGCCAATATAAACATTAGTCAGTTTTAACAATGTTAAAATTGAAATAGAAATTAACAAAAACGGTAAAAAATGAATTCGGGAGATAAGTTTAGGGCGTGTCATGACTGTCTGGCTTCCTGAATGTTTTTAACAAGGGCGGCTGTTTTCGCCGCAAGGCCATCAGAATTTAAATTTAGCCGGTCAGAAGATTTTTCAACTTTTGATACTTTATTACTGGCCCCTCCTTGCCTCAACCCAATATTACGCACCTGCTCAACCGCTCCTTCAAGTCGGCCCGCAATGTTATCCCCCGCATTCACCATCACAGATAATTCATCCATAAGGAAATTGGCACGCTCAACCACTCGCTTCAAATCATGCTCCACATTATTGCGCTGTGAATGCATTGTCGAAATATTGTCACTGACCCGCAAGGCCGCATCATCAAATTTTTCAATCATCCCCATCAAGTCAGCTTGTTCGCGGTGAATTTTCTTCAACTTCGAATTCAACACAACCCCATATCCACAAGCAATCATCAATAAGAGCGAAAGAAATGCTTCAAGTAATAATTCCGTACTCATACTACGCCTTCACAATCAGATAACGTGACATTATGGGTTGGTTTAACGCTAGGGCCAGGTTGAAAAATAGACTGGTTAATTTCTGTTTCAAAACGAACAACAATATTTTCTTGGGAGCGACCAATGGTGGCTTGAGCCAAGGAAACATTATCAACTTTCACCAGAACGCGCTCTTCCAATGTTTTATGGAGCGGCAGCACATCGCCAACCTTTAAAGCAGCCACAGCCCCTATGGTGGTTTTTACATCCGCCAAAACAATATTCAGGGTAAAATAAGAAGCCGTCACTTCGTTTAATAAAGCCTTTTGCCAAAATGATTTATTACTGTCATTTTCCAAAGAATATTCATTCAATAATTTTCCTTGAATTGGTTCAAGCGAGGCATAAGGAATTAAGACGCAAATTTTTGTTGATACACCCTGCATGTCAACCCGGAATTTAGCCACCATACAAACTGCATTGCTTTGTGTGATGGCGGCAAACCGTGCGTGGGTTTCAATTTTTTCCAAAAGAAATGGTTTAGAAACCACTGTTGCAAATGCTTCCGAAAGCTCGCCGCATAGGTTTTCAATAACACGCTGTGTTAACGCCAATTCGATGGGAGTAAACTTATGGTCTTCATGTGCGCTTGCTAACGCTTCGCGTCGCCCCCCTAATAACAAGTCGACAATCGTCAATACAAAATCGGTATCAACCGTGATCAAGCTGTAGTTTTTTAAATCTTCGCATAAAATAGGCGCAATAACGCAATTGTCTGCCGCAGTTTCTTGAAAATCACTAAACCTTGTTGAGCTAATATCGTCCAAAACCACTTCTAACGTATCCCCTGTTAGGTTACGCAAAGAGGTTGTCATTAATCTGGCTGCCCGTTCAAAAATAACTTCCAAAGCCGGTAGGCGTCGATGGGATACGATTGCAGATTCAACCAGAACCTTTAAACCAGAGCGATCCTGGGTTGGCATATTAAAGTCAAACCCGAACCCGTCATCAAAATCGAGGTCATCAGTTTCATCATCTTGCCCCCAACTAATTTCTTCTTCTTCAACGCCCGTAACAGGGTCAACATAAACCATAATCCAAACCCTTTATTGAATAACCAATTGTTCTAACACAACATCGGTTGCAATTTCTTGCCCTAACACCAAATTGACGCGCCTTGTCATTTCTTTTTTTATATAATTCAATTGTTCAGTACTGCGAAAATCATCAGGACTTAAAGCCCGTAAAAATAAAGATAACCGTTCCGCAATAATCGGACGGGCCTCATCAAGAGCCATCGCCACTTTATCTTTTTGATCTTTATCAATTGCTATTGACGGAACTACTTTAAGGTAAGATGTGCGCCCTCGCAGGTCGGGAGAAAGATCAACCACCACTTCCGACATCGGGTAATATAATTGTGTTTGCCCTTTTGCATTTTCGCGTTGTTCAAAAGCCACTGTTGGTTGATAGCTAGTTTTATCTAACCAATAAAAACTAACCATAGCCATTAGACACAGGGCCGGAAAAACCCCAAAGATAACAATATATTTACCGGGCAGATAAATCCGCTTTTTATGGGCGCGCGTCCCCTCAAATAATTGAGTGTCTCCCATGGTAACGTTCTGTGTACGTGTCATCATTATTAACAAAATCCTAACGCGATAATATTCGACTGTCCCCATTGAACAAAAACACAGTTAAAAGTTTGTTGCTTTGGACAAAATTACCCGGCAAAAATTGCCTCTACAAAAGTTCACAAGGCATAAACCACTGAATATATTCATGTTTTTAATGGCACAAGCATTGCAATTATTATTTCCAGAAACGATTTTAGGCCCGTAATTTATGTGATTTTAAAGCCTAGAATTACAAAACCTGACTCTGGAGAAATATTTATGGATAGCGCTGGCGCAATCGGGCTTTCAAGGCAAGTGGTTTTAGGCCGCGCTTTGGAGATAACCGCGAACAATATTGCTAACCAGTCAACCGCTGGTTACAAGGGCGAGCGCGCCTCGTTTCAAGAATATTTAGTGAGTGCAAACAGCATAAATTCGAACACGCCCAATCCTGACCTTTCATATGTTATTGACACGGACAGCGTGACAGATTTTTCTCAAGGCAGTCTGCAACAAACCCACGCATCGTTAGACTTTGCTATAAACGGCGATGGATTTTTTGCTATCGAAACACAAAATGGACAAGCATATACACGTGATGGTCATTTCGGGGTAAGCCCCTTTGGAGAACTCGTCACACGAGATGGCAATCTAGTTCTTGACGACACGGGTTCATCGATTTTATTAGATCCACAAGGGGGCGCTGTTTTATTATCACCAGAAGGTGACCTTCAACAAAACGGCGCCCCCATTGGCCGCCTTGGCGTTTATCGTTTCGAGAACCCATCTAGCCTGCAAAAGCAAGGCAACAATCTTTTCCAATCATCACAAACACCCGTTATAGCCGACCAAAATGGCGCTGCAAATATTATCCAACAAGGGTTTATTGAAGCTTCAAACATTGCCCCCATTCAAGGCATTACACAAATGATTGAAATTTCCAGAGCTTACACACAGGCAACAGAATTAATCGAAACCACAGATGAATTATCGCGAGAGGCGATCCGTACACTAACACGCACCATCTAATTTATTTAGAAATAACACGATAAAACAGGATTAAAAATTATGGGTTCACTGAATACAGCAGCAACGGGCATGTTAGCACAACAGCGTAATGTGGAAGTGATATCAAACAATATTGCTAACTTGAATACGGTGGGATATAAACGCCAAAGAGCCGAATTTCAAGACTTGCTCTATCAAACATTGGAACGCCCGGGCGCAAGCTCCTCCACAACCGGTACGATTGTTCCTAATGGCATTCAAATTGGAACCGGGGTTAAAACCGG
>CALLPQ010000052.1 GCA_938015425.1 uncultured Parvularculaceae bacterium
CCGGCGCAATTGGTCGTCAAATAGGTTTCTGTTTCGATGATCCACCTTTTGTCTATCCGTCGCCATTTTGCATTATAGTTACCGCCAATAAAATTATTTTTATCTTGGTGCTGTGCACCAGTCCAACGCCCGTGCTCCAAGGCAATCGGATATAAATCTGAACCAATAATACATGTGGGCGTGCGTGTATAAATAAGTCGGTCGGCGCTCACAAAATCTTCAGCCCAGATATTTAATTGCGCCTGACGGCCATTTACTATCTCACTATCTGTTCCTGTAACAAGAACCACGTTTTGAGAAAGAAGTTTCTCGATTGATGCCAAATTTTTGTCTGATATCGCCTGATTAAACTCATCTCTTGCCCTAAATAGCTCGTCTTTGATCGCCGCTTCATCACCCAGACATTGGGCAAGAGATACCCCACCCTCATCCTTGGTTTTTACATTTGTTTTTAGCTGATCAGCTATCTTATCGGTTTCCTGCCTATGTTCACTTCGGGAACAAGACATAAGCAATAATATTGGTATAGAGAATAATAAATAAAATCTATTCCTCATGAGGTTCTCCTTGCACATGCTGATCGGAAAATATTGTATAACAATACAAGAGGTGTCTCCTCAAACTGTCTAAAACAAGGTAATTAAAGTGTTTGATAGATATTAGACTCTAATCTCAACCTATTCGTAAAATTGCATCATCGCACTATATTTTTAAGGTGCCAATACTCACATTATTCGCGCTTATTAAGTCTTAGAATATCGCCGGGTTCGCACTCTAATAATACGCAAAGCTTGACAAGGGTATCAAATTTGATCCCTTTCATATGCCCATTACGAATTTTGGAAAGCTGAGCCTCGGTCAATCCCATCTCTTGGGCGAGGTCTTTTGCCTTCATTTTTCTTTCAGCCAATAATACATCAATTCGTACAGTGATTTCCATTAGAAATACGAATCCAATTCTTCTTCATTCTTACGGGCTTTACCAAGAATATGCCCGATTATAAAAAATGTAAGTGAAAAGATTAGGTAAAATAGTTGGGAGATATTAAATCGGTGCGCATGATCAGCTTCAAGAGTATCATCATGCCATAAAAAAGAAGATATCTCCAAAAAAAGTTGAAGTACTAAACCCAGCGCAATAAACCCAGCAAATGCACGCAGATGACTGATCGCTTCACGTGAAAAGTACCGTTGCACTTTAAACTCGCCAAACATACGCCAAAGCCGATACAGGCCAACAACGAAAACAAGCCTCGAAATAAAGGCGATTACCCGCTCTGGCAAGTTGAAAAATGCCTCTCCTTGCAGGCCATCCAATATTAACGTAGCGCCATCATAGACTGTAAAAAACCCACCAAAAAATGTTATTATCACAGTGCCAATAATAGCGCCTATTATAATTAAGACGGTAGCGATTTCTAATAGTCGTACTGTTTTATCCATAAATTTAATTTCCATAAAAAAATAATTTATTGTCATTAATTGACAATTTATTACTGATAGTTTACAATTTTATCATATACACCCTCGATGGTGAAGCCAAATTATTGCGTCAAAAAATTTAAAGGCGTAAGCCGATTATTCTAAAGGAAAAAACTCATGCAATACAAAGCAGCTTACAAGCATCGTAAAAAAATTTTTAGGGGCAGACGGCAATGGATTAACAAAAACACATCGACAATGATGGAAGCTACGCAGCGAGATAAAAGGACATCCGTTTTTTCTAACCCCATAAGCATTCATTTCAGGGTTTTAAAAATATTCTTATTGGGGGTGTCAGTTGTTATCCCTACTGGTTGTTCTAGCCTAAACCAATTATCGAATATAAGCCTGATCCCTTCCGACCGACCATCAAGCGTTTCCACAACTGCTTCTGTCCTTGCGGCGTTTGAGGGGCAACCACAAGTAACCACTAAATCTGACTGGGAACAAAATCATGTACCCACCCTGCGCCGCGCCATCCAGCGTGATCTTTACGGGTTCGCCCCCGACAAAACTGAGATTTTGAACCAAACCATCGAGCGGGTTGATGATAACGCTTATGATGGTACCGCCGTGATTGATCTAGTGACCATGACAATCGGTATTAACTTTGCCAACAGTGAACAAATGGAACGCACAATCCGCATTGCAATCGCTAAGCCAAAACAATCCACAAACCCACCACCCGTCATTTTAAAAATGGACACATGTCCTTTCAACGAAGCTTTTCAAAATGAAAATCTACCCGATGGTAACAGCAAATTTATCTTACCCGTAAGCGCGATTGATCCGGAGCAATTACCTGATCCGTTACCGAATGAATTAGTTGGTAAAGAGAGTATTGAAGCCACCGCTAACGCAACATGTAAACAAAAAGGAGCTGGCCCTACCAGCAGCCTCATACGATATTCTTTAGGCCGTTATCATTATACACCCCCCATAAAAGAAGCAATCGCACAAGGGTTTGCCTACGCCTCGATTAACGTTTTCGATCTCATAGCAGATTCTAACCGTTTAGGAGCACAACAATTACAGTTATTATCAAAAGGCGCACCGCCTGATAAAGCATGGGGCTCACTCGCAGCATGGGCATTCCACTATTCGCGCGCCATAGATTATATCGTGCAAGATACTGACTTGGATCCAGATCGCATCGCAGTTTATGGCCATTCACGGTTTGGCAAAGCGTCAATTTTGGCCGCCGCCTTAGATGATCGCATTGATCTGGTTATCGCGCACCAATCTGGCCGTGCCGGTGCCGCCCTGTTCAATAGCTCCACAGGGGAACCAATAGAAGAATTGGTGAACACCTATCCCCACTGGCTATCGCAATCATTTGTAAAGTCAAAAAATCAAGGCTTTCCGCTTACTTTTGACCAACATCATGTATTGGCATTAATCGCCCCGCGCCCCATATTACTAGGCCATGGTCGCCGCGATGGCTGGGCTGATCCTGATGGTGTTTATTGGGCCGCAAAGGGCGCCTCCCCCGCATATAATCTTTATGGGTCCAAAGGATTCACAGGAGATGATCTAAAAACTTTTGATCCAAACGCTGATATCGCCTATTGGATGCGCCCCGGCACCCACGGCGAAACCAAAGAAGATTGGGGCGCCTTTTTTGAATTCTTAAAGATCAAATTTAACCCTTAAACTTAATTTTCAGAACACATTCAAAACATTGCCTTTGGCCTTATCGTCGGGCTAATTGGTGGTTGCAACCCAATCAGGGTCGTCTTGCACTTCGCGCTCAAAGGTCAAAAAGTCGTAATAGCCACATCTTTTTTGCGTTGGGAAATCACGGCAAATCGCCGGCCTGCCCTCATAGATCGTACAATTGCGGGTTTCTTTATCTAAAAACATGCAAGAGGTCACAAAATGCTCGTCTTCGCTGTGGCGTAGAACGCGCGGTGTGTCTTCATCCCCCTTAACGGTGAATTTCTTTTTCACCTCCCCCGGTGTCATCTCAAAATATTTTGCCATTCTTTTAATGTCCGACTTGGTCGCCGGAATATGCGTATATGAACAACAATAGGCTGTACATTTTAAGCAATCATATTTTTTCTTCTTGGCCATGTTAAAAAAATTCCGTGTCACTAAAACCATTAAAATAGGTGTATACCCAAAATGATTAAAGAATTGATGACAATATGTCATCAACTATTATCGGGTTGAAAATAGTTTTGCGCAAATGAGACCTATGGGTGACGCAGAGCGCTATTAAGTGATGAAAACCACGATCACGCGTCATATTCATCTTTCGTGCTGGCAATCCAACCACCCCCTAGAACCCGATCGTGTGCCGCGTCATCTGAATAAAACACACAAGCCTGACCGGGCGCCACCCCCTCTTCCGGTTCATCAAGCCTAATCGCATATTGCCCCTCTTCAACAAACAAACATGCAGGTTTTGGCGGGCGGGTAGACCGCACCTTAACCGCAAGACGCGTTTTAGCTTTCGCTGCATGGGCCAAATCATCATCCCCCAGCCATGAAACATCTTTTAAAGATATATTACGTATAAGGAGGGATTCGCGTGGGCCGACAATAACTTGACGTGTTACCGCGTCAAGGCGCACCACATATAACGGGTCACCAATGGCCACGCCAAGGCCGCGTCGTTGACCCACTGTGTAATGCAATATGCCCGGATGGCGCCCCATCACTGTGCCATCAATATGCACAATCTCACCAGGCTCATTCGCCCCCGGTCGCAATCGCTCCACCACCGAAGTGTATTTTCCTTCGGGTACGAAACAAATATCCTGACTATCGGGTTTATCAGCAACATTTAATCCTAATTGTTTTGCGATGACCCGCACTTGTTCTTTCGGCATATCTCCCAAAGGAAACCGCAAAAAGTCTAATTGTGCCCGCGTGGTTGAAAACAGGAAATAACTTTGATCTTTAGACGCATCAAAAGCGCGGCGCATTTGCACCCCTTCAACAGCGCCGCCATTATTTAACGCTTCAACGCGGCGAATATAATGCCCTGTCACCATGGCCACGCCGCCAAGGTCACGCGCTGTCTCCATCAAATCACGAAATTTCACCCGTTCATTACAGCGAACACACGGTATGGGTGTGGCCCCTGCTAAATAAGTATCGGCAAAATCTTCCATCACACTTTTGGAAAAACGGCTTTCATAATCCAGCACATAATGGGGAATATTAAACCGTTCACAAACAAGACGCGCATCATGAATGTCTTGGCCAGCGCAACAGGCCCCTTTTTTCTGGATGGCAACACCATGATCGTAAAGCTGTAGGGTGACACCGACCACATCATACCCCGATCGCGCGCACAAAGCGGCCGCCACTGAACTATCGACCCCGCCAGACATTGCCACAATAATGCGTGCGCCTTTTTCTACCCCGAGGTCTATTCGGGGTATCTCGGCATTCTCTAAGCCAGCATTATCCTTTACGTCAGCACTGGCCTTTACGTCAGAAATGGCCTCTAAGTCAGCACTGTCTAAATTCTTACTGTTTATGTCCGTTGGTGAATTCATAAGAGAGATATAGTCTCTCATCGCGTGAAAGGGAATAGGGTGTCATTAATCAGCAGTTCAATCGGAAGTTTCGTGCTTTTCGCCCGTGCCATGAAGCTTTTCAGCATTCTTTTGCTGACGCCGATATCCGCCACTAAAATCTGATAGAACGCCGGCAAGGTTGGCCAAACGGGCTTGTTCCTCAATCACTTTAAATTCAGCTGTCAGGCTTTCAGTCCGGCGGAAGGGAATAACATGCATAAACGGGGTTCCCGCCCGTAATTCAATCACCGGGTCCGTGCGCTCCCACCGACAAGGGGTATGAATTTGATGCCAATGATCCGTATTCACAACCCCGGGAATGGGCTGTAACGCAAGCCGGTTTTTTTCTTCATGTAAAGTCAAGGGTAAAACCAAAATCGACCATCCGGGCGGGGTTTCCACCAGCCAAGGGCAAATCGGTTTAATCACCAAGGGAAGACCATCGGGGGGTTCTAATGCCTCAACTCCGGCAACTTGATCTCGCCCATGTTGTTCTAACGGAAAAGCGCCATGGGCGGTGCGCCAACTAATCTTTTGACCCTTTGGGTCTCTAACCGCTTGGCCCGCATTATTGACACTAATGCGTTCCACAATAACATCCGTCCAAAGAGGAATAACATAACCTAAATGTAGGTAATCATGAATAGCAGGGCAAGTGCGCACCGTGTTACCCTTGGTCAGCTCTTTTTGCACCTGACCGGGGATCTCCCCTTTCCATTGGGGCATAACCTCGGTTGCGGGTTTAGGACGCAAACGATCATCTTCAATTAAGGATTTACTTTGAACATTAAAAACAATCGGCATATGCACCCACAATCATGACTTGGCTGGTTTTATACCAAACGATAAAGACATGATATAGCGACCAGATTTATTCTGATACATACAAGGATCAGATATTTTTTTCAATGAGAGGACCAGATTTTAATTATATCTGGCCTTAGAGCCTGCATCAAAAATCGTTAAACACCTTCAGGAGGTTGTAAATCAGACATTCATTTCAGCAATTTCACACGGTTTCGGCTCTAATTCTTTAAAGTGAAAGCCTGAGGGGTAACGAGTTGGGTCAAACTGACGTCTGATCCACAGCTTTTTATATTTTATCTCGCTTTTGCGTTTAGGCTCTTGAGGATCAATTTTTAAATGACTTGATAATAAAATTAACCAAAGAACCCGATTATAGGTGTTGCGCAAAAAGGACCAGTGCCCCTGCAAAGGATAGTGCTGGTCCAAAGCGGATAAAACTATTGGCGTCAATTGACCTGCCGCTGATTTTTATGATCCCTACAAAGATTAATGCGGATAAAGAAGCAACTAAAACCATAGGGGCGAGGGATTGCCACCCAAGCCACGCGCCAAGGGCTGCCAATAGTTTAGCATCACCAAGGCCCAGTCCCTCCCGTCCGCGCATTTTCCTGTAATAAAATGCGATTAACCAAAATCCTGCATATCCTGCAAGTGCCCCAATTAAAGCCTCTGGAAAGGTAACAAGGCCGAGGGGTAATTTTTGTTGTAGTGGTAAATGGGATAGGCCATTGACCAGCAACCCCAAAAAAATCAACGGGAATGTAAGGGCATTGGGAAGAAACCCTGTTTCAAAATCAATCACAGCGAGTGCAATTAGAAACCAGAGAAAACAGGTGGCCGACAAAGCAAGGAGCCCCCATCCAAAAATATAAACACTTAAACCCGCGACAATGCCGCCCAACAATTCAACAACGGGGTATCTAAGAGGAATTTGAGTGTCACAGCTGACGCATTTCCCTTTCAGCCAAACGTAGCTGATTAAAGGGATATTATGCCAGCTTTTAATAGGGGTTTTACACTGTGTACAGACAGAACGGGGCCCCCAAAGTGACCCGCGAGGGTCATCAATCAGCCCCCAGATCGCAGGGCCCCGATAGATTAGAACGTTTAAAAAGCTCCCGATAATT
>CALLPQ010000053.1 GCA_938015425.1 uncultured Parvularculaceae bacterium
TTAATCTATAAACCCGCTGAGAATATTTCCTTTTATGCCAGCTTTAGCCGGTCTTTTCTGCCGCGTTCTGGTGAACAATTCCTCACCCTCAACCTAACCAATTCACAAACCGAACCCCAATCATTCGAAAATATTGAAGCCGGTTTAAAATGGGATATCAAACCCGATCTTAGTTTTACGGCGGCGGTGTTCGAGCTTGACCGTGACAGCTTTTTAACCGTGGAAACCGAAGATGTGGGACAGCTAACTGCCGTTGAAGGGTCAGTAACACGCGGGTTCGAATTACAATTTTTCGGTAATCTAACCGATTGGTGGTCGGTCAATACAGGCTATAGCTATCTGGATGGCGAGGTCGAGTTTGAAGGCAGCACCCTTGATGGCAATCGCACCCGCCAAACCCCAACCAATAGCTTCTCCCTTTGGAACAATTTTCAAATTACACCAAAGTTCAGCATTGGCGGCGGCTTAACCCACCAAAGCAGTTTTTTCGTTCGCGAGGATAATCTTGTAGAAGTCCCCGGCTATACAAGATTTGATGCGGCAGCTTATTATGACGTTAATGACGGATTACGCTTGCAACTCAATATCGAGAATCTATTTGATACAGATTACTTCCCCGATGCCCATAGCAATGACAATATCACCACGGGTAAGCCGTTAAATGCCCGCTTTAGTATCAGCAAAAATTTCTAACGCGCCCTCTTTCCCCCATCTATCTTGTGGCGGCGTTCACTCATATCCATGAACCCGCACAAGATAGATCGCGGGAAAAGCTGGAGGGATAGATCAGTTATCCGGGCGGTAAGTTTGCCTTGCCTTACACAGCGATATTAGTATTGTCGATATTAGTATTGTCGAGGCAAAGATATAAAGGATATTGCCAATGCTTTTAAAACCGCGCCCAGATATTGTTCCTAATACACTTGATTACGAAATGACCCCGCTTGTAAAGCCAACCGGATTTCGCGAATATGACGCGCGTTGGATATTTGAACAAGAAATCAATTTGTTGGGCATTCAGGCATTAGGCTGTGGCCTTGGCACGCTGATTCACGAATTAGGTCGTGAGCCCAAAATCGTCGCTGGTCATGATTTTCGCGGCTATTCCACCTCCATCAAACAAGCCCTGATTGTCGGCTTGATGTCAGCGGGGATCGAGGTTCATGATATTGGTTTGGCTCTCTCCCCTGTTGCCTATTTTGCCCAATTCGATCTGGATATCCCCTGTGTTGCGATGGTGACGGCCAGCCACAATGAAAATGGTTGGACAGGCGTAAAAATGGGTGCCAATAAACCCCTTACATTCGGACCAGAAGAAATGGGCCGGTTAAAAGAGATTGTCCTTGGTGGTGATTTTGTTCAAAAAGCGGGTGGTAGTTATCATTTTGTGCAAGGCATGCGCGAGCGTTATATTGACGATGTGATAAAAGGTGTGTCCTTTTCACGCAAAATGAAAGTCATTGCCGCTTGCGGTAACGGCACCGCAGGGGCATTCGCGCCGGAGGCCTTATCGCGCATCAAAAACCTTGAAGTCGTCCCCATGGACGCCGAGCTTGACCATAGTTTTCCCCGATATAATCCGAACCCTGAAGATATGGAAATGTTACACGCCATGCGCGACGCGGTGAACGAACACGAGGCTGATGTGGCTCTTGGGTTTGACGGCGACGGAGACCGCTGCGGTGTGGTTGATGATGAAGGCGAGGAAATTTTTGCGGACAAAATCGGTGTCTTGCTTGCCCGTGATTTATCAGCCCTTCACAAAAATGCACAATTCGTGGTTGATGTTAAGTCCACAGGGCTATTTATGACCGACCCTGTATTGATTGAAAACGGCGCAAACACAATTTACTGGAAGACCGGCCATTCCTATATCAAACGCAAAAGCCATGAAATGGGCGCCCTTGCAGGGTTCGAAAAGTCAGGCCATTTCTTTTTTAACAAACCGATTGGCCGGGGCTATGATGACGGGCTGGTTGCAGCGATTGCTCTTTTACAAATGCTGGACCGCAATCCCGATAAGAAGTTTTCCGACTTACGCAAATCCCTGCCCCGCACATGGCAATCACCCACCATGTCACCCCATTGCGGCGATGAGGTAAAATATGGTGTTGTCGATAAGGTGGTTAAACAACTATCGGACCTAGCCAAAAATGGTGGCACCATTATCGGGCAACCCATTCGCGATGTGGTGACCGTAAACGGCATTCGTATTACCGCAGAAGATGGCACATGGGGGTTAATCCGCGCATCATCCAACAAGCCTGAATTGGTCGTGGTCATCGAAAGCCCCACATCGGAAAAAAATATGCGCGCCATGTTCGGTGAAATGGATAAAGTGCTCTCACAATTTTCCGAAGTCGGGGAATATAATCAGAAGATTTAAGGCTGCTCTAAAATCACCAAACGATTATCAGCGCAAAATTTTGATCAGACAGAGACTGCAGTGCCAGTGATAAACGCGAAACATGCAGAACGTAGTGAAAATCGTCGCTTCTTCCGTTGGGTGAAGAAGAACTACCCGGATTGGCAGGATACTTATCACTACGCACTGTCGTTGTTTCTCTCTTCTCTCGGATCCAGTGACTTCGAATGGCGCGAGATAGATTTCAAGGGGGCGAAGTTGAAGGCCGATGAACTCTGGTTTGAAAGAACCGTGGGTGACGATTTGGTCGACAGTATCTGCATCAAGCTAGACCCGGATAGTCGTTTGAGTTTCTACATCTATGCTTCCCGTCGAAAAAACGACCCCGAATATCCCGAGTTTGTTAGGAAATGCAGCCTCGTTCGAAAACGGAGCGATTCATATTACGGATCAAAGTTGCACGGAGCGCGATGGTGGTTTCCGTTCAAACAAACCATTTTCAAACGTGCCGTAAAACACGCAATTGGGCGATTGCCAGACCTAATCGGTTATCTAGAAACTGGAAGTGGTAGCAGATATGTATGGGAATCTGACGTACGTTGAATCAGTTCTGTTACTTTGCTAGCTGAATCATGATTCCCTGACCGTAATGGACGCACCCTCACCGCTCCACGACTGTTCCTATTGGCCGGGACGATTGGGATGGTTGTTTGGAGCACTGTTCGTTGTTGGGCTGCATGTTGGGCTCTGCTTTGAGTTTTGGGATGAATACTACGGCGTTCCTCCACAATTTCGAGCTCAGGCCTGCGAGCTTCGTATTTATTTCGTTGGGTTCTCGATACTCATGTCAGTTATAGGAGTAACCGTCCGGTGTTCCCGCCCTGCCGGTTACCTTAATCAAACAACATTATAGAGTTAATCAACTGTCTCTATAATGAGCAGGGTTAGGGTTTTGCGTGAATAAAACAAGGCGCAAAATAGCATCAAAAAACCTTGGTGAATCAGCTCTTCGATACAAGGCTGAAGAATAAAACCGTTTTGTTAGCGTTATGAGGTACTTATCACTTTTCGCTTCATCA
The DNA here is from genome assembly GCA_938015425.1 of uncultured Parvularculaceae bacterium. Taxonomy (GTDB): domain Bacteria; phylum Pseudomonadota; class Alphaproteobacteria; order Caulobacterales; family Parvularculaceae; genus CALLPQ01. The sequence goes on from CALLPQ010000053.1 coordinate 3,445, forward strand.
TCCGTAAACCAATCAGCCCAGAGATAAATAACCATATTGCACCAGGTAAGGGAACGGAGGGCACTTCGGCTTGCGCGCTGACATCGAACGAGATGTCACTCGCCGCCATCATTTGACTGCCATCACCAACACCTACAAAGAAATCAACCGGAAATGTGCCACTGGTAAAGGCTTGCGTCGTTTGCAAAAACTCGACCAGATCGCCAACATTCTGCACACTGTCGGGCACGGTGGCGGTCATCAAACTTAACAGGTTTGTAAAAGACGCCCCCAAAAACCGTGCGCCCTCATTGCTACCTTCAACAAAAACATCAATAGCAAGCGAACCATTTTCAAACGCAATACGTTGTCCGGCACTCCGTAAGATGCTTTCAAACACAAAACCATCCATGCCGGGGTCGCCCAAGGTTCCCGAAATTGACAGGTTACTGCCAGTAACGTTTCCGGCTGGATCTTCAATCAGAAAGGAAAAACCCTCACTCAACGGATCATCTAAAATGTCACTATTCACTTCAAAGATTAGCGTGAAAGGACTATCGGTTAACCCCAACTGATCCACCAATTGGATACTTCCCCCGCCCGGGGCATTAGGATCAGCGACAAATGATGGGCTTAGAAACTCCCCATCGGTTATCACACCATTCAAGGTAACGATTTCGGCAGAAGCTTTAGGTAACCATAACAATGCACAAAACAGAGCACCAGCAACAACAATCAGCATGTTCAATTTATTTTGAATGTGGTTTTGTTGTTCTTTTCGTCGAGCCATATATTCACGACTAACTGTATACTGACGAGTTTGTTCATTCGCACTTATTGGCACTGCAATAACAGTGCTCATCTTAAATTTAAAAAAATTCATATCCCTACCCAAAACCCACTCACACTATACACAAATAAATCAACACAATAATAAAACCAAACCAAGACTATTGGATCAGACAATTCAGATAAGCCCACTGACACAAGCATCACTCACTCTAGAGTTGAACTCAGCCATATTATTCACTCTGTGCTTATCTTCATGCTCCAGCACCCGCTTGACTCTACCAATTAGGCTACCCCTTGCTCATGATACTATAAGATCAAAATTGTAATTACCACAAAAATGACCTGTAATTCTGGATAATATTGGCCATGTTATCATTTTTACATCGCCCTCTTATTACTGCATTATCTATAAAATACATAAAACACCATCACCAAAAAACGCCGCATGGTCAAACCATGCGGCGTTATATTTTTTAAAGACTAAATATTACAATCAAAATGATGTAAATGAACTCTTTAATTCTATTTATCGATTAATACCCAAACGGCGCACTGTAGCGATTGTTAATTGCCCACGAGGCAGACCGTTATCAACCTGAAACGCACGAAGCGCTGTCAAAGTCTGGCCTCCTAATACACCGTCAGGTGTGCCCGGCTTATATCCCTCACGGATTAAAGCACGCTGAACATCACGAATGACATTGGGTGTTGTATTGGTTTCGCACAATATTTCACGCCATTCCAACCGTTCGTCAGAAACCTTACGTTGTTTTGCAACTGTCTTATAAGTTGCCGCGATAGGAACACGGCGCTCTTGCGCGGGACGAACCAATTTACGGACTGAAATTGTGTCATATTGTGCCGGAATTGGTACAACTCGCGTGGCCGCAGGTTGATCAATCACACGGCGAGTAATCGTCCGTGTTTTAGCTGGAATAAAGACTTCTTCTGTACGCGCTGGAGTTTTCAATTCCTTACGAACAACTGTGTTATATTCAGCTGGTACTTCAACAAGACACAAGATTTCGCCTGTGGCTTCGTCAACCCGTGTAATCGGGCCCGTACCTTTTTTCCAGGTTGTATAAGCTTCACGGACCAAAATACGCTCCGTCACATTTTCATAACGCGCCGGAATAGTTTTTAATTCAGTGCGTGCAGGTTCAACCTCGACTGTTTCGGTAACCTGCTTATAGGTTGCCGGAATAACCTCAATACGCTCAGACGCTTCGCGGGTTAGAACCCGCTGGGATTCGTTTGCATATTCCGCAGGGATAACTTCAATACGGTCAGCCCCTTCGCGATCAAGCACACGTTCAGTCGTGGTTTCATATTTCGCTGGAATAGCAACCCGCGCATAACATTCACCCTTTTTAGCATTCGGGGGTAAATCAGCCGCCAATCCGGAGTTGCCACCAGATGTTTGGAGTTGCTGTCTTAGCCTTACATTCTCACGCTCAAGGTTTCTTAATCGCTCTAGTTCTTGTGTGCTGATATCAGGGTCTTGCAAAGCCGCTTCATAAACACTGCCAGAACTAGAAGCACCACTTAATGCATAAGGGTCATTGCCTGTTGTTGATGAAGTCCGGATAAGAGCCGCATTGTTGTTTCCAGAAGAATAGCTCGCATTCCGGATGGAGGCATTAGTGTTTGAACCGGAGAAAGCGGCTCCCCGCTGTGCCGCCGCTTGGTTAGTGGTCGCGACATTCGTAACCCCTGAACCAGAATTTGTGCTTAACTTGGCACCATGCGTAACAATAGGCACACTCTGGCTACGTGCTTGTGTGTTTTCACTCACACTATGTCCAGTGCTCGTGCATCCACTTAATAAAGCCGCTATACAAATCGGTGCCAATCCATACTTCATTTTCATCATAAACTCCTGTCTCCTAGAGACATAACTGCCAAAGCTGTGGCATTAATCATAATCACAATCGTTAATCGCCCACTCTATAAATGCAATTATAATAGCATTACTCTATAAAAGGCCGTTACGGGTTAATGGCCATTCCATAAAATCACAAAGTGGCTTTAAAAAGGCCTTAAACCACAAAGTGGCCTTAAAAAAAGTGCGTTCCTAACAATAAACTTTTTCTATAGTTATATTGCATCCCCAAGCCATATACACTTGGTTCAACCTATAAAAACCCGAGCATTCTTCTACCAAAGCTTGAAAAACATTCCCTGATCAAAGCATCCCCGATGACTATTATTAACATAGGTTTGGGTAGACTGACAATCGTTTTATGTAGTTGAATTTAAAACAAAATTCACTCAACAAGTGTTATTATATCGCTATGCTTGCAAAACATAGCCAGCAAAAGCGCCAATTGGGCGCATTTCTTTTGGCTAAACCGTTTTGATCGCATCATACAACATGCCCAATGCCATAACCAACACATAAACCCCGAATAGCATCGATAATAAATGGGGATTGAGACTGTGGGAAAGACGGGCCCCTATGGGCGCCGTTAACGCGGTCATTGTCGCAAGCATAACAAAGGCCGGAATGTTCACATAGCCTAAAGATGCGGGCGGCAAACCCGCCTCCCCAAACCCTGCCAGAATAAAGCCTAAGGCACCGGGAATTGCCACACCCAACCCGAAACCCGATGCCGTTGCCACCGATTGATGGATTGAACGCCCTGCCCATCCCATAATAAGAACCCCCGCAGCTCCGCCCCCAAGACCCATAAGGCTGGAGAAAAAGCCAACCATCACACCTAAAAACGCCGCCACTGTAACGGTCAAATCATCCCCTTGTTTCGGGGGGGCGGATGTATTACCCTCTTTCATAATGGCTTTTTCTTTTAAAGGCGCGTCTTTTGTAAGAGCGGGTTTGTGACCACTGGGTTTACGTTTGCCCGCAATTCGTGAATAGCCCACATATAAGGCACCTGCTGCAAAGATCAGGGTTAAAAGCTGCTTGGGAATAATCTCCGCAACAAAGCCCGACGTAAATGATCCAACCGCCACCCATGGCAGCCAGTTTTTGAGTAACTCATTGTCAACAAACCCCGCTTTGTGATGAG
>CALLPQ010000054.1 GCA_938015425.1 uncultured Parvularculaceae bacterium
CGCCTGAAGGCAAAGCCGCGCCTATCAACTTTGACGATTAGGGCTTGCCTGGATAGGGCGGCAATCAGAGCAATCAAGATTAAATAACCATCCCACATTTCCATGGAGGTCGAAGCCCCGCCAACACAAAAGATTGTTAAGGCGATAATTGAATAATGGGCATAATCACGTTGCCACAAAGTAACTGACGGTGATTTGGATTTCGTAATCCGATAGGCCTGAAAAAATGCACACCCGATTAGGGCAAGGAAAATGGCCAAACCCACAAAGCCCGATCCCCCTAAAATTTCAAAATATATAGAGTGTGCGGCACGGGCAAAGGGGGCTCTTTCTGGATCGGAGATAGCCGCTATGTCTTCAATATATGAATTTCGCAATCCAACGCCCGTATAAGGGTGGTCTTGCGCCAGTCGGTAATTAATGATCCACGCGTCTACCCGTCCTTGGAACGAAGCATCCTCACTGGCTTCGCCAATGGTTTTCATACGCTCTATCCATTTTTCCGGCATAAACCGAATGGCCGGAATAGCCAGAACTAACCCGAGAACCGATAAACCAACCTTATGGCGTGATCGCCACCAATAAAACCCGGCAAACACAAGTAAGGCGACCAAGGCGCCGCGAGAGTGAGTGCCGATAACAGCAAGGACAGAAAGGAATATAACCCCCAACATGCCATATCGCATAAGAGGTTGGCTCAGCTGCCTATATAAATAGACCATGATCGGCAACATGGTGGCTATGGCGATGCCAAAATGGTTATTATCTTCAAGAATCGTATTGGCAAGACCATGGACACGATATTGCCCCAAGGTAACCAGAGTAAAGAGAGCCCCTTTAGCCGCATAAAGCCCAAAGCCGCCCGCCATGATCCAGATCATCGCATGAAAGCGTAGTTTTGTGGTCGCCATCTGGGCGCATAATAGAATAAAAATAATCGTTTTGGTAAAACGGCTATAAAACTCTCCTGAGTTCTCAGGCAAGAGAGACATTTGCTGGGCAACGGTTTGCCAGCCCAAAAACAACAATAAAAGGATTGTTATGGGTTCAAACCGGAACTTTTGCGCTTCCCGGGAATAGATAACCGCAAAAATAGTAACGCCGGCGATAAGGAGATTTAAGGGAATGCCGAATGTGCCATAGGCCATTTGATGGGGCGTTAATATTGTAAACCAAGCCCATGTAATCAACCCCGCGAAAGGATAGCGCAATGAGACACCAAGGCATCCCAAAACAAATATAACAAGAACTAGATCGCGCATAACTCTACTAACCTTTTACGTAATCATACCCCGATAATATAAATTACCATGTATCATAGTGCTACAGCAACGGTAAAGATCAGCACTTTGCTATATGGGTTACAATAAGCAGGCCAAACCGGATTGGGGTTAAAAATAGCGTCATTTTAGCGCGATAAATCCGCAAAAAACGGCAAAAAATCACTAAAATTTTATAAGAATTATACAAGGTGGGGGGGGTGTTAAGGTTATTAAATAATTACCCTCGTTTTTGTTATTCTAATCATGCCATTTTGAATTTCATCAATAGCCTCAAAAACGAGGTTAAAATTTAGAAAACAAAACATCCAAATACAGTAAATAGCTGATAACATTAAATTTTGATGTTAACTATCTATCCTTACACGTCATTAATATTGCGGGCGTATATTAATGGCTAAAGGCAATATTGCATTTATTTTATGTATTCGATGGAATGTCAGGGCTATTTATTATGTTTAGTAAAGTGAAAAACATGTTCGGGACAAGTCAAAAATCTTCGGCTGAAACGAAAAAATCGTTGCGACAAGGAACTTCAATGGCTTCTCTTGGGCGACGTTTTACCAAAGATGAAGATGGCAATATCATGATCATGTTTGCCTTTGGTTCGCTTATGTTATTTACCCTTGCAGGTATGGCGATAGATTATACTCGTTATAATCTGGTATTAAATGACTTAGTGGAAGCGATGGATGCCTCCGGTTTGGCCATGGCTTCATATCAGGATATAAACCCTAATATTGAACAAAATGAATTACTGGCGTTTGGCCGCAATCTTTTCTTTGAAAATTTCCAGTACGAAGATTTGGTCAATGATCTCGATATTCAATTTGCATTAAACAACACCACCGTTAGCCCAAGTGTTACAGGCACGCTTAATGCAATTTTGTTGCGCCCATTTAGTTTTAATGGTGTAACGTTTAATTTCACTAATTTTGATTTGGCCTCAAACACAGAGATTACGCGTCGTGGATCAGGTAAGATCGAACTTTCTCTTGTTCTTGATGTGACCGGCTCAATGGGGAATCCATCAAGCCCAGGTGGGCCCGACAAAATTGATGAACTAAAAGATAGTGTTGACATCTTACTAGATGTCTTGTTTGGCGATGATGATCAAAACCCAAACTTAAAAGTTGGTGTTGTTCCGTTTAACGCGAATGTTAACCCAGGCGGGGGCACCAATGAATTTGATAATAACTGGGTCGATGAAGATGCACAAGCTGTCTATCACGGTGCGCGTTTTATCCACACGGTTGTTCCCACAGGGTTTGATACATCAGGCGACGCGCGCGCAACAAACTCAAACCCCAGTTTTAGCGCAGGGTCTTCAACCGGATTGCCATTGATGTTTGACCCGGCCACAAAAGTAAATCACCAACATTTGTTTAATTCATCAGACCAATATGAATGGGCAGGTTGCATGGAAGCACGTCCATATCCTCTAGATGAAATAGATATTCCACCCGGTGCAACACCAACAGCATCAGACATTAATTCAGCAACGGGAGTTCCCGCAGGCTTATCTGGTGGCTCAAATGCAGAAAACCGCACATTAGATGCGTTTAATAGAAGTCCGAACACAAGTTTAACAACGGGCACCTTAACCCAAAGAGTTAACACACTATTTGTTCCTTCCTTTCAGCCTGACATGCCTGATTGTTCGTTCAATGATCACCGGTGTTTTAATCACAACCCAGACTTTAGAAGCCGGAATATAAATTATGGTAGTGGCTTACACAGGGTGCGTACATCACAAAATACGATTGATCGACCAGGGCGTGACAATTTAGGGTATAGTGATAACGCATATGAAGCTGACTCATATCTACGTGACTTTACCATCGGTGATGACCAAAACCCGAATAGTACAAGGTTTTTGGTTTATGGTGATTTTGTAAACGGATTTAGACACTCATTGCGGGTCAACCATTCTCCAAGTAGTTATTGGGGGCAGGTTGAAAGCTTCTTTACCGGTATTGGCGCAAACCAATCTGGTGGTCATTTTTTCAACCAAACAGCAGGACGCGAATATATAGCCAGAACCGCCTATGTTGGATTATTTAATCCCGCTACAAATACGTATAATTTCAGGTATGATAGCGGGGCCAGCTATTCTCTCACCAATGACCGTTCACCCAATGGCACATGTCCTGATCCAATTGTTCCCTTAACCAGTACCCGTTCCGAAGTTAGCGATGCCGTAAACGATTTAGAACCACGCGGGTTTACAAACTCTGCCACTGGCGCGATGTGGGGATGGAGGGTTCTATCGCCAGAAGCACCGTTTACCCAAGGTGTGCAATATAATGATAATGAATGGCAAAAAGCTGTTGTTATAATGACAGATGGTGAAAATGTAATTGGTTTTCGAGATACCCATTTAGGCAGTACAAATACAGCTTATGGATATGCCAGTGAAGAACGAATGGGGCAGGGCGTTGATACGAATGAAAAGATGCGTAACCAGATTGATGATAAGATGTTACGCATATGCCAACGTATGAAAGACGAAGGCATATTGGTTTATACAATTGTTTTTGGTCTTGATAGTGATAATGCCGAAAGGCTATATCGTGCTTGCGCAACGGAGCCCAATGCACCTTACTTTCAAGATGCGGCAAATGGTGTGGACCTAGAAGAATCTTTTTCTAACATTGCCGCCGACCTCGTCAACTTGCATATTTCACAATAATAAATCGTACTTACGGGAATAATATAATGCCTTTTCTTTTACCAAAAACTGCAAGGATGAGAAAAAACCAAGAAGGGTCTGCGATTGTTGAATTCGCGTTGGTATTACCTGTGTTCCTTGCTTTGTTTTTCTCGATAATCGAAGTGGGTTGGGTGTTTTTTGCGAGCGGTGTAACCGATAGAGCCGCGAGTAATGCAGAAAGATTAGTCCGTACGGGGCAGGTTCAGCGATTTAGTGACAGTGCATCAGAACAACGGGAATTTATTTTTGGTGAAGTTTGTCGTTTCGCGAAAATCTTTGGAGATTGCGCTGAAAAGGTCACTGTTGAGGTCGTTGTATTTAGTGATTTTGAAGCTCTAGCGGCTGATGACTCCGAAATTACGTGCCGGAATTCTTCGCAAGATGCCCAAGACAATCTACAATTCTCACCGGGGGGAGACAATGCCCTCACCAGAATTAGAATTTGCGTTTTATATGAAACATTAAACCCCGGGATCGGGTTAGTCTTGAACAGTACCAATGGAGAACCTGATCGGATTATCACGCAACGATTATTTAGAACAGAACCGTTTGAAAGAAATATCAGAAGTTAAAATGGCATATTACCTTATTAGATACTAATCCATAAGGGGCCACCCAGAATAATATTAAGCGAGAAAAATATGTTTAAATTTTTTAATTCATTAAATATTGTGTCTTCGTTTATCAAAGACCGTAATGGTATTGCCGCGACCGAGTTTGCTTTCGTCGTTCCTATTATGTTTTTGTTATTCTTTGGCGCAATTGAAGGCACTGTCATTCATTCAGCCGGAGATCGGGTGGCGCGAGCAGCCAATATTCTATCTGATGTCCCCACAAAGGCTTCCCAAATTTCATTAGACGAGGTTGATGACCTTTTTATCGGTATTGAAAATGTTATTCAGCCTATTGATACATTGTTGTTAGATATGAATTTGGTTAGTATTATCCCTAATGATGATGGAAACCCGGTTGTTCATTGGTCCCGATCAAATGATGAAACCAACAAAACACCTTATCAGCCGGGGGATCCTTATACTGATTTAGGCGAAGATACGGTATTGTTAGACGGGTTTTCTATTGTTGTTGCGGAAGTTGCTTACGTCCATGAATCCGGTTTAACGGGGCGTCTCGTCGATAGTGCTATCAATTATGAGTTACAAAAAGCGCGTGTTCCGCGTACAGCGCGTCGGGTTCAGCTTTGCCAAAGCAGAGATGATGACGGTGTTTATCAAGACTGCATATTATGAAACGGTTTAATCATTTCCGGACTTATTCATATCCGGTCATTTCTAAATATCCAATGCCGTTATGACTACCTTTAAAATTGATGGGGCCCTCCCAATAAGGAAAGCTGGTGTGCATCCAGCTTTTTTTATTAAGGGGTGAGGTGGAAATATCAAAACCCCGATCTTTAATTTTTAATCGCCAGTGCGTCGGGATTTTTTTGCCGTTCATACGTGTATATTTTTGCTCTTTAAAGGTGATCTGATCGCGTTCTATTAACGTTAAATGACCTTGGCTATTTATCCATGCGCCAGAATAAAAAGCAGTACCATCTTTATCCCGCAATCGAAATAACATGATTTTTTCTTCACTATCAAGATGAAGCGAAAACCAATCCCACCCTTCTTGTTCTGGCGATAAAAGTTGGCTTGACCATTCGCGGTCCATCCACGCTTTTCCTTCGACTGTATAGGGTTTCCCCTCAAGTGTGATAACACCATTGGCGTTGAAAAAAGGTTGGCTATAATAATAGGACGCCTGCCCATTATCAGATTTTTGACTATACCCGTTCTCTCCTTGGAGCACCAAAGGATTGTCGGTTTTTAAAGAAAGGGAATAGGAAAATTTTTCATCACCGGCTGAGACTGTGAGCCCGTTAATGTTTGCTTTTTCAGTTTTGGTTTGCGCCAATTGCCAATTGTCAATCCACGCTGCAAAGCGTTCCTTATCATCTCCTATATCCACACCAGCTTGTCCGGTCTCTCCCCGTGCAAACCGCTCTGCGCTATAATGATGATCTTTCGAGGTTACAGCGCTATGTCCCATCCAGATAGTTGGCGATGCCCATGCAGATTTATTGCCTTCGTCTTGTTCATCATATATTATCGGGGGAACCAAGGCAGAACGGAACAATGTCCATTGCACGCCGAATGAGCGTCCTTCCTCATCTTTCAAATTCGCCGTTACATACCACCATTCAATACGATATCCGTCATGGGCGGCGTGATCGGCTGGGAAACTAAATTCTTTACCCGGTTTTACTTCTTTATATCCTTCAACATTTTTACCAAGCCCGGCAAATCCTTGGCCAATGGCTTTGCCAGATATAGTCAGTGAGCAGACAACCCATAAAAAAGAGATAAAAACTTTAACAGGTCTAATTCTAACGGACTTAACTCTAACGGGCATCAGAAAACACCTTTAACAGTTTTGCAGCAGAAATTGTTCGCAACTTTATGATAGACGGGATGGACGCAATCCCGGCGATTGTAAGTGCTAAAATAATTAAAGTCAGCCATTGAAAGGGATAATGGAAAAGAGGAAGTTTCCAGCCAAAGGCTTCCACATTGATGATAGATGTTAATAACCACCCCAAAATAATCCCAAGGGGAATAGCTAACAAGCCCGTAAAGAGCGCTAATGAAAGTGTTTTCGCTAAATCCAATATGGAAAGCCGCCCTTGGGTTAGGCCCATGGCCCATAAAGGCGCCACTTGGGATAAGCGTGAATTGGCGAGCGAGAGAAGGCTGGTTAATAAGGCAACACCGGCAATGATAAGCGTTAAAACATTGAGTGCCGCCGTAACAGAAAATGTCCGTTCAAATATTTGTTTGGATAATGATTTCATTTGCTGTTGATTGACCATCTGTGTCTCGTTGAGATTAAAGCGTGCAGCAAGCCTTTTCATAATGCCAGAGATATCTTTGGGGTCAGATCGCACAAGGAATAAATTGGCCCCATCTCTTTCCCAACGCGATTGCAGCTGATTAATATCGGCCATAAATTGCCCTTGCGTATTGCCGTAATCGGAATAAATGCCGGCAATATGAGGAGACCAAACCCCTGTTGGGGTTTCCAGATTAATCTTATCATTAATGGATATACCTTTGCGCCGTGCTAATTGTTCATTAATCAAGACACCACTTCCATCTGCAACTTCTTGCCAACCTTGTTCAATTTTACTTAAGAGAGGCCAATTCTCCGAATAGGTTTCGTGGGCTGTAATGCCCATCACCGGGATCTCTTCATCTTGAAAATTAGCTTCGGCATAATTGATGGGCAGTACAGCAAGAATGTCTTGTTGGTTATTAAGCCATGACTGGATAGAGGTTTTATCGTTGCCTTGCGCATTAATATAGATTTCAGCGGCGAGGCGTTGATCAAGCCAGCTGGTGAATGTTTCCCGAAAACTCGACACCATCGCCCCGACGCCAATATTAACCGCCAGCGCGACCAGCAAAGCCTGCATAGCCAAAGACACACCGGGGAGTTGTTGCCGACCATCGGCCCAAAACCATTGACTGATCGGTTTAATGGCAATTTTTTCAGCGAAATTGAACACCAAAGACAACAATACGGGCAATATTAATGCGGCGCTAACAACAATAGTTCCCATAAGGATAAACCCTGCTATTAACCCGCCTCCAATCTTCAAGATCAGCAAGGAGATAATAAAGAATATTCCTGTGAATATGATTTTATACCGGGTGCTGCGCTTCTCCGCAGCGCGCCATGCCTCTGGCTGGGCGGGGGCTAATACGGGTAACCGATAGGCTTTGTATAAACTTTTTACGGCCGCTAATAAGGCGCCAGCGATACTCATCGAAAAGCCCAATATCCACCATGAGGCTTTGACACTAAGAATACCCGGTACCCGCGCCCCATAAAGGCTTTGCAAGGTCAAAGCCACATTGGGTAATAATAACGCCGCGATCAAATAGCCTAATAAAATCCCGATACCGCCCGCCAATAATGCCAGAATAACGAGTTCACAAATTAAAAATAGCGTCAGCACACGCGCAGAAACCCCGCAAGCGCGCAGGGTGCGAAACAAAGTGCGCCTTTGTTCAAAAGCAAGCCCGATAGCGGAATGCACAATAAGCAGACCCACAAAAAAAGAAAGAAACCCGAACGCCGTTAAATTAAGATGAAAGCTATCGGTTAAACGGGCAATCTCGCTTGTGGTTGAAGGTTCAACACGTTCTAGTTTTTTATCTATTTCTGCCCCTAAAATCTCGCTTATAGGGGGTAACCGGTTCTCATCTATTTTATCGATAATCAGCCTTGAGATCATTCCTTCTTGCTGCAGAATGTTCTGGGCAACGCTGATGTCGGTAATCAATGTAGAGGGGGCCATAGACCTGACGGATCTAAGCGGGCTGAGAGTTTTTTGGCTATCGCTGGCTTGAACTTTATCGATTAGAACTTTGTCGGCTCGGATATTGTTAGTGGTGACACTGTTGGCGGCCCCGTCTTCTACGTCTAAATGTTCTACGTCTAAATCTTCTATGCCTAAATCTTCTACGCCCAAATCGGCTAGTGTCTGCGGCGATCCCAATGTCATAAAAGGCGGTGTTAAAAAATCGACGGCGTCAAATGGCGGTGCTTCTTGAGAGGCCGCATCCCCCTGACTGCTTTGGGTAAAGCCAGCGCCATTCGCCCCTGTGATATTAGCAGCCCGGGGTAGGCTGACTATATCAACCCCAATTAATCGGTATGATTGGTTGTTAACACGAATGCGCCCTTCGACAATGGGTGATACCGGCCAACCCCCACGGCGCAATTTAACAAATATATCCTGATCAAATGGTTTACCATCTACACTGACTAATGAGGGTAGCTGGTTAGCCCCTAATTGAGCCGCCGCATTGGCATAGCTCTCACGGGCTTGAAAATTGAGGGCTTGCACCCCTGAAAACAATGCAGTGGCAATCGCCAAGCCAATGATAAGCGTTGCCGCCTGAATAGGATTACGCCGCCAATAACTAAGCAATGCATGCAGCACCCATTTATAGTGCGCACTTTGATCACTTAAAGTTAAATCCTTTGGAGCCTGTCTGAGTGTTAAAGTCATCTCATTGAATTTGCCCTTGTGAAAGATGTAATCTGCGATCCAGCATTTCCGCCAGACGCACACTATGGGTAACCATCAATAGGCTGGCTCCAGTTTGGGCAATGAGATCACGGGTTAAGGCAAGCACATCATCACTGGAACCCTCATCAAGATTACCCGTCGGTTCATCCGCTAGAATGAGTTTTGGTTTACCCGCAAGGGCGCGGCCAATCGCAACCCTTTGTTGTTGCCCTCCCGATAATTGTTCGGGATAGCGTTTCATCAATTCTGTAAGCCCCAACCGGTCTGCTAATTCGTCACGCCATTTTTGGTCATAACGGTTTGCGATACGCGCCTGAAAGGAAAGATTATCGGCAACGGTGAGACTGGGGATCAAATTGAATTGCTGGAAAATGATACCCATAATATCACGGCGCATTGCGGCCCTGCCAGTCTCATCAAGGTCCTGCACCGATATTGCATTTATATTAATCTCGCCACTATCAAAACGATCGAGCCCCGCCACCAAATGCAAAATTGTGCTTTTACCACTACCGGACTCCCCCGTTAGGGCCACACTTTCCCCTTGTTTAATCGTAAAGCTAACAGACTTTAAAACCGGAATAACGTCCCGATTGGTAATGAGCCCATTATTAAGGACGGCTTTTTCATGAGGAGCCGTTTTTAATGAGGGATTTCGTGAACCAACAATATTGGGATAGCTTTTAACCACATTACGCAATTGCAAGGCGATTTGGTGATTATCGATGATCTTCGATTGATCCGAAGCAACCTTTGGTGACGGTTTTCCATGCTCAGGCATAATAGGGTCGGGCACAATAAAGACTCATCTATTCTAAATTCGAATGATTTATGCTTTATGATTATCCCTATTCACCCGATTAGCCAAGCATGTTTAAGATTAAACAAACCAATGTGGCAAATAGCCCGCCGACAATCACAAGATTAACAAATGACAGGTTATCTTTTCCCATTTTGTT
>CALLPQ010000055.1 GCA_938015425.1 uncultured Parvularculaceae bacterium
GTTACGGTCATGATTGGCGGAACGCTGATTGACGTAAGCTTCGATGCCGCAACAGGTATATTCACCTTGGTTAACCAACAAGAAACTGTTCCGGGCACGCCTGATATATTACTCGACTCAATTCTGGACACGCTTATCCAAGGCATAACCTATAACAATATCTCTAATGACCCAACATCGGGTGATCGCACCATCAGCTTCACGGCAACCGATGGCCCGTTAACCAGCGAACCCGCCCTTGCGACCATTAGTGTTATCTCCTCTAATGATGTGCCAACAGCCGCTCTTATACCGGATCAGTCCAACAATGACAGCGACATGGTTTCTCCGATTGACGTTTCTGATAGTTTTACCGATCTTGACGGTGATCCGTTAACTTTCTCTGCCATGAACCTCCCCGCCGGATTGATGATTGATCCCGCTACAGGTATTATTTCCGGCACATTGGATAATGATGCTTCGCAAGACGGTCCTTATACGGTGACAATCACGGCTACTGACCCTGAAGGTCAAACGGCAACCATCAACTTCACATGGGACGTCACAAACCCCGCCCCCGAAGCAGCTGATGATATTGTCGCAACTCCAGAAGATATGCCCGTCACCTTTGATGTGATCGGCAATGACACAGACCCCGATGGTGACCCGTTAGAGGTGACAGCTGTCACCCAACCTGACAATGGCAGTGTTTCCATTAATTCTGACGGCACCCTAACCTTCACCCCCGATGCCAATTTTAACGGCACAGACACATTCACCTACACAATCTCCGATGGCAATGGTGGCACAGACACCGCAACCGTTACCGTGAATGTTCCATCGGTAGAAGATCAACCCGTGGCCACTCCGATCATGGATTTGATGAACAATGATGCAGACATGATTGACCCCATTGATGTCTCCGGCAATTTTAGTGATGTTGACGGCGACCCGTTGACCTTTACCGCTGTTGGTCTGCCCACTGGATTAATGATTGATCCGGTGACAGGTATCATCTCCGGTACGATTGACCCATCAGCCTCTCAAGATGGTCCTTATACGGTGACTATAACCGCAACCGATCCCGATGGTAATTTGACGTCAACCAGCTTCACATGGGACGTTGCAAACCCCGCCCCTGAAGCAGCTGATGATATTGTCGCAACTCCAGAAGATACACCCATCACCTTTGATGTGATCGGCAATGACACAGACCCCGATGGTGATCCGTTAGAGGTGACAGCTGTCACCCAACCTGAAAATGGCAGTGTTTCCATTAATCCGGACGGCACCCTAACCTTCACCCCCGATGCCAATTTTAACGGCACAGACACATTCATCTACACAATCTCCGACGGTAATGGCGGCACTGACACCGCGACCGTTACCGTGAATGTAGCTGCGCAGCCTGATACGCCAATTATATTGGACACAATTGAGAATCAGATAGGTAACGATTCGGATCGAATAACACCGATAGATATAAGCGCAGTCTTTAACGACCTTGATGGAGACGCGTTGACCTTCTCTGCAGAGAACTTACCAGACGGATTAATGATTGATCCAGTTTCGGGCGTTATTTCCGGTACGATTGATCCAGCCGCATCACAGGGCGGAGATAATCCAATTTCAGCCACAGGCGTATATTCGGTGACTGTCACCGCCGATGATGGTAGCGGATTAACGGCTGATATTACATTCACATACACCGTCTCTAACCCCGCCCCTGTGGCAATGGATGATGCAATATCCACTGACGAGAACACAGCCATAAGCGTTGATCTGTTTGCTGATAATAGTACAGGCTTTGACATTGACCCTGACGGGGACACCATCACCATAACCCGCATCGCAACGGGCGACGACGAGAATGCTCTTACGGCTCTACCCGATGGCACGGGGTTAAACACCCCGATAGTCGGCGATGGGGGTGGTCTCTTTACAGTCAACCCCGATGGAACATTAATGTTCGATCCGGCTGGTGATTTTAATGACCTTGCCGTTGGTGAGACACGCACCACAAATATTGTTTATCAAATCGACGATGGTGAAGGGGGCACAGACACAGCGGTTGCAACCTTAACCATAGTGGGCAGCAATGATGCGCCTGTTCTTTTAAACCCGGAAAATCCCATCCCGCTACAAACCAGTGAAGATGGTTCACCAAGTGACCCCCTCGATCTAACAATGTTCTTTGAGGATCCAGACAATAACGATAGGCTAACCATCAGTGTTGATCCTAATCAAATACCTGAAGGGTTGGTCTTTGATCCTGAAACGGGCATTATCTCCGGCACACCAAGTGCCAATGCAAGTCAAGGCGGTGATGACCCTGTTAATAATCCCGGTGTTTATACGGTTCTCGTGAGCGTCACCGATGGAAATGGTGGCACCATAACCACCAATGTCACTTTCGACATTTCCAATCCCGCCCCCATCGCCATGGATGATGATGTCATCACAGTGATCGAGGACACACCACAATCCATCAATGTCCTCGGCAATGACAACGACCCCGATGGTGATCCGTTAATCATTACACAAATTGCTGGCATAAATGTTATGCCCGGCGACACCGTAACCCTATCGTCAGGGTCAACCGTGACCTTGGAGGCAAATGGTACACTTACTTATACCCCTGCCCCAAATCTAACAGGGCCGGATAGTTTTGAGTATATGATCAGTGACGGCCAAGGAGGAATTGATACAGCTACAACATCAATCAATATTCAACCTGTTAATGATGATCCGGTTATTATTCAAAACCTATCAGATCTTACCAATGTGGACGGTGAAATCATCACCCCCATTGATCTTTCCGAAAACTTCTCGGATATTGATGGTGACAATTTGACTTTTAATGCCACAGGCCTACCCACCGGATTGATGATTGATCAGGAAACAGGGGTCATCACAGGCACTTTACCCAATGATGCAAGCATTAACGGGCCTTACCTTGTGGAGGTTACGGTTAGTGATGGCATGGGCGGCGAGACAACAGCCAGCTTCTTATGGAATGTTGATAATCTACCCTTAACATTGGTTATGCCGGAAAATGATATCCAAGTTCCTGACAGTTCCATGATTGAAATCAATATTAGCGATAACTTTAATGATCTTGATAATGATGAAATTACCTTTTCAGCAACCGGATTACCAGATGGAATAAATATTGACCCGCTCACTGGCATTATCTCGGGTACATTATCATCAAATGCATCTGTTGACGGTCCCTACTCCATTACGATCACAGCCACAGACGGGCAAGGGTCTTCCCTTTCGGATCTGTTTGTGATTGACGTCACAAACCCATCGCCAATCGCTTCCATGGTCAAGCCCCAAACGATAACACCGGGGCAAGAATTCTCCCTTGATCTGGGAGCGCAATTTAATGACCCTGATAATGATATATTATCCTTCACGGCAATAAACCTACCAGAGGGGTTAATGATTGATCCGCAAACCGGCCTTATCTCGGGCACAGCTGTGGCGGGAATCACCGACACTGTTATCACAGTGATTGCCGATGATGGTCAAGGCGGGATTACCTCAACCACGATTGACTTTGATGTGGCCAACACGGCCCCCATACAAGATATTATCGATCTTGGTAATGATGGACAACTACCATCAAGAGAAACATCTGCCTTCCGGTCAGCTCTGTTTAACGGCGGACAAGCAAACGGATTTGGATTGTTTACCGACCGGATTGCCATAGATGATCATGATGATCGCGAGCGATTAGACCTTGAAGATATCGCAAATAATAGACAAGAGATATCTGAAGGCGGGGTATCGCGCTCCAGCGTTTCAAGCAATAGCGAAAATGAACTGATCGTCGAAACCCTTGCCCATCAACATGGAGTGGTGGTTCAGCTTAAAGAAACTCTGTCCCAAGAAACCGGAGAAAATGCTATAAAATGGTTGGTTGAGGCAGAAGACTCGCAAACCGCAAACTGGATCGACCACAATAATGATGATCTTGTTGTGATCAACAATCCAACCGGGGCACAAGACATAACCTTAAATATACGTGCACTGATTGATAATGACAAAGTGATAAGTGGTGATTATCGAATTAACCTAATCACTGGTGAAGTGCAACTGGTTGGAGAGATCACCCAGCGCGTTGCGACCTTTCAAGAACAATTAGAAAAAGTTGCATTTCTGGATGAAGCCCAATCTCAAAACCTACTGAACGCTTTAAGATAAATGAAAGGAAGAAACTTGAAACAATAAAACAAACCTATAAATCATACCTAATTGACTAAAACAGTAGTGCATTCATGGCGCTACTGTTTTTATTTTTTACTGGCAATTTACCCAACTCATGCTCAAAACCGGCTCTGACGCAGGGTTATTCGCCATTTTTAGCCAGCATCTTCTCGCACACATAATCGTTAAGCCAGTCGGCTTTTATTATAATTGACTGGCATGATTTAAACGCTAAAGATGGCTAAAGAATTTGTAGAAACGGGATCCCCCCATGAAAGCACTGGTTAAAGCAAAATCACAAGAAGGTATCTGGCTTGCAGATGTAGAGCGCCCAACCATTGGGCCGAACGATGTATTAATAAAGGTAAAACGCACCGCCATTTGCGGCACCGATATCCACATTTATAATTGGGACGAATGGGCACAAAAAACCATTCCTGTGCCCATGACGGTGGGCCACGAATTTTCTGGCGAGATTGTCGAAATTGGCTCCGAAATCAACCCTGCCCATTCAAAGCTAAAAATTGGCGACCGTGTATCTGTCGAAGGGCATGTCACGTGCGGATATTGCCGGAACTGCCGCGCGGGACAACGCCATCTCTGCCGCAACACCATGGGCATCGGTGTTGATCGCCCCGGCGCATTCGCCGAATATATCTCTGCTCCGGCATTCAACGTCTATCGCCTGCCTGATGATATCTCTGATGATTTGGGGGCAATTTTTGATCCTTTCGGCAATGCCGTGCACACCGCTTTGGCCTTTGACCTAGTGGGGGAAGATGTTTTGATCACCGGTGCCGGCCCGATTGGTATTATGGCTGCTGGTGTCGCAAAATTTGTGGGCGCACGCCATGTGGTTGTGACCGATATTAATGATTACCGGCTTGATCTCGCCCATAAAATGGGGGCAACGCGCACCGTCAACGTTCTAAACGATAATCTGCGCGATGTGATGAGTGACCTTGGTATGACAGAAGGGTTTGATGTTGGCCTTGAAATGTCAGGGGTTCCAACCGCTTTTTCTTCCATGCTGGATACGATGAACCATGGCGGCCATATTGCGATGCTTGGCATTATGCCCAGCGGCGCGGGCATTGATTGGGAAAAAGTGATTTTTAAAGGCCTTGAAATCAAAGGCATTTACGGGCGTGAAATGTTTGAGACATGGTACAAAATGGGCAGCTTGTTACAAGCCGGTTTAGACCTTAGCCCCATCCTAACCCATCGTTTTCCCGCTAATGATTTCCAAAAAGGGTTTGACATTATGCGCGCGGGACAATCCGGTAAAGTTATTCTAGAATGGTAATATCGGGATATTCATTCAGGACATTAATAGGGGTAAGGATCTTTAATAAGGGTAAGAACCTTTGATAAAACCCTGATTCCCCATCAATAAAATTGATTAGCCCTTTAATGCCTGATCAAGGTCGGCGATTAAATCGTCAACATGTTCTAACCCGATAGAAGCGCGTAATAATCCTTTAGGTGTGTTGGTTGCGTCCCCTTCTACTGAAGCACGATGTTCGATAAGGCTTTCAACCCCGCCAATGGATGTGGCGGTTTTAAAAATTTTCGTGCGTCCAGCAACGCCAATGGCCTTATCGGTAATGGCACTATGGGTAATGGTTTTCATATCTCCTTTCACTTGATCCTCTTTAACCTGATCCTCTTTAACCTGAAAAGACACAAGCGCCCCGCCTTTTTTCATCTGCGCCTTGGCAATATGATAACCAGCATCACTTTCCAAGCCGGGATAATGCACTTTTTCAACACCGGGATGGGTTTCTAAAAACCGGGCAATTTTCAACGCAGTGTCACACTGGCTTTCAACACGGCAAAACAAAGTTTGTAATCCCCGCGCAGCTAACCACGCCGAAAAAGGAGCCATCACCCCCCCTGTTAATTTACGCACCATACGGATGGACTTTTCTTGTTCAGCAGGCGCATTTTTATGTAAAATTAACGCCCCGCCCATTGTGTCGCTATGACCACCAATATATTTTGTGGTGGATTGCAAAACAATATCCGCCCCTAAATCAAGAGGTTTTTGTAAGACCGGCGTGGCAAATGTAGAATCCACCAAAACGCTAACATTATGATTATTGGCAATGGCGCAAACAGATCGAATATCAATCACATCCAGTTGCGGGTTGGACGGGGTTTCAAACCACACCAGATCAATAGGGCCGATAAACGCGGCTTCAACCTTTTTTAAATCTGTCATATTCACGAAAATAGCGTTTAACGACCAGCGTTCAAAATATGTGGCAACAAGATTTTTAAAATCAAGATACGTATCATGATGGAACAAAACCCGCGCACCCTTGGGCAAGGTTTGCAAAATCGCCGCCCCCGCTGCAACACCTGAGGCAAAAGCAATGGCCGCCGATCCCCCCTCAAGTGTTGCAAGTGCACGCTCGAACGAGGCAACATTGGGGTTATTATCCCGCCCATAAGAAAACCCGTTGATTAATTCATAGGCGGGTCCATGTTCAAAAGTCGTTGATAGATGGATAGCTTGGGCCACATCACCCGAGCTTTCCTTATGGTCCAATACGCTATGAACACTTAAGGTTTTAGGGTGTAAATCTTTTTTATTATTCTTCATAATGACGACTTGTTTTTGTTAAGAAAAAACACAATCCCAGAAAAAACACAGCCCCAGAGAAAACACAACCCAAGAGAAAACACAACCCAAGAGAAAACACAATCCAAGAGATAAACCCAACATTCCAATTGCCCCCGTTTTAAGAATAAAAAAACAAGGGTTCCCGTTCGCGGAAAAGGGCAAGCATGATCCCGATTATCA
>CALLPQ010000056.1 GCA_938015425.1 uncultured Parvularculaceae bacterium
CTGATATGACTTCTGGGGCACAGAATTTAAATGCCGGTTTGCAAGATATTGAACAAATAGAAGAAACATCACCCAAACCCGCCATCACGTTGAATTATGGTTTTGCGAAAGAACACGGACTTATCATTTTAGAGTCTGATAAAAGCCCCGTTTTAGTCGGTGTAAAAGGGAAGCCAGACCCCATGGCATTGATCGAGGTGCGCCGTTGCACAGGCGGACCGATTAAACTTGAAATTATTCCGGATGAAATATTTGAGCGCCGCCTCTCCGAAATTTATTCCGTAGAAGGAATTAATGCGGATGGTTTGGACCTGGACGGTGATAGTGATTTAATATCGCTGGCGGAAGGCTTACCCAAAACTGCAGACTTGCTGGATAGTCACGATGATGCGCCCGTTATTAAACTGATCAATGCATTAATTGCCGAAGCCGTTAAGGTCAAAGCATCGGATATTCATGTGGAACCTTATGAAACCACTTTATCGGTGCGCCTAAGAATAGATGGCGTATTAAGAGAGATCTTGTCCTTACCCGCAAAAATGACGCCCGTTTTTACGTCGCGATTAAAAGTCATGGCGCGGCTTGATATCGCTGAAAAACGTATTCCCCAAGATGGGCGCATATCATTGGCGCTTGGGGGGAAAACCGTTGACGTGCGGGTTTCTACTTTGCCCGCCCGCTTTGGCGAGCGGGTGGTCATGCGTATATTAGATAAAGAAGCCGCTAAACTTGATCTTGATCGGTTGGGCATGCCTCGGGTGACTTTGTCACGATTTAAAAAATTACTCTCACGGCCCAACGGGATTATCTTGGTAACGGGCCCAACGGGATCAGGAAAAACCACAACCCTTTATGGGGGGCTTAGTTTGTTGAATGATCCGGGCCGGAATATTTTAACGGTCGAAGACCCTGTTGAATATGCAATTGACGGTGTTGGGCAAACCCAAATTAATTCAAAAATCGGCATGACGTTTGCCACCGGATTACGGGCAATATTAAGACAAGACCCCGATATTGTTATGGTTGGAGAAATCAGGGATGGGGAAACTGCGGAAATTGCGGTGCAAGCCTCGTTAACGGGGCATCTGGTTTTGTCCACCGTGCACACTAATTCTGCGGCGGGGGCGGTGACCCGCCTTCGAGATATGGGGGTGGAACCTTTTCTATTATCCTCCACTCTTGCGGGCGTTATGGCCCAGCGATTGGTACGACGCCTGTGTGAAACATGCAAATCCCCTTATCAACTAACCCCCATACAAAGTCAGGAATTGGCCTCAAGATATGAAGTTGACCTTGGAGGAATAGAGATGGTCTACAAACCAGTTGGATGTGGGCGATGTAACCAAGTGGGGTATGAGGGACGTCTTGGTATTTATGAATTAATGATTGTTGATGACCAATTAAAAATCATGATCCATGATAATGCCAGTGAACAACAAATGGCTAATCATGCTTTTCGATTTGATAATGGAGAAGATCACGATACAGATCATGGTTTTGACAAAAACCAACAAGAGAACAATTCAAAGAATATGACCTTAAGCCAATCAGCTTTTGACCATGTGAAAGCGGGACTAACCTCGATCGAAGAGGTTTTAAGGGTGATTAGCCGCGGAGCAGATAATGGCGACCTTTGAATATGAGGCGTTAGATGTAAGCGGGAAAAACCGCCGGGGGGTTATTATGGCCGATACCCCAAAACACGCACGGCAGAATTTAAGGCAACAAAACCTGACCCCCATAAGAATTAACAATGCCCGCGATAAAGCCGCGCCCACATTATTTAAACCCAAAGCCCCGCGTCTTTCCTCAAAAGAGCTGGTTTTAATAACCCGCCAGATCGCCACATTGGTCAGTACGTCCGTGCCATTGGAAGAAGCTCTAAACGCCGTTTCTCAACAATCGGAAAAAGAAGATACACGCAGGTTAGTTTTATCAGTGCGCGAACGGGTTCTGGAAGGGTGGCGCTTTGCTGATGCGTTGGGCGAAGACAAAAAATCTTTTTCCCCCCTTTATAGGGCTGTGGTGGCGGCGGGAGAAACCTCTGGCGATCTGGGCAAAGTATTAAACCGATTGGCAACAATGTTGGAAAAAGATCGTGCTATACGCTCCAAAGTTTTGATGGCCTTGATTTATCCGGCGGCTTTGGCTTTTGTCGCCTTGAGTGTTGTGGTTGGATTAATGAGTTTTGTTGTGCCAAAAATAATCTCTCAGTTCGATGATTTTGATGCGCAACTCCCCTTTGTGACCAGGCTTGTGGTTGGCATTTCCGAGGCGCTTCAAAATTACGGGGTTTTTATGTTGGTCGGCGTAATATTGCTCATTGTGGCCGGATGGTATGCGTTACAACAACCAAAACTCAAAAACCGTTTTGATAAAATATTGCTCGCCTTACCTGTGTTGGGGAAGCTTATCCGCGCTATTGAAGGGGCACGGTTTGGGCGCACCTTGGCGACATTATTTGCGGGCGGCGCCCCGTTAATTGATAGCTTAATCGGGGCCCAACGCACATTGGGCAATAGCTATATTAAAGATCAACTGGATATAACGATTACGATGGTGAGTGAGGGGGCGGGGATTTCCCAAGGATTGCAGCGGGCAAAGGTTCTACCCCCGATGATGACCCACATGGTGGCCGCGGGAGAAAAATCAGGGGAATTACCTGCTTTGTTAGACAAAACCGCTAATCATCTTGAAGAAGAATCGGAAACAGTCATTAATGTGGCTTTAAGATTACTCGAACCGGCAATTATTGTATTAATGGGCTTAATTGTTATGGTCATTGTGTTATCAATACTTATGCCCACCTTGCAATTGAATTCTTTAGCAACGGGTGTTTAAACGGGTTAATCAAAGATATTGAGGAAGAACGATGCGTAGATTTAAAAAACATGGACATAAAACAGCTTCCGCCCAAAAAGGGATTACTTTGGTGGAAATGCTGGTGGTTATTTTTATCATCGGGCTCGTCAGTGCAATTGCCTTGCAAAACCTTCTGCCAGAACGCGATCGTTCTATCCAGCGTAAAGCCCAAGCCGACATTGCAATTATTGAGTCAGCCTTAGAGCAATATAATTTAAATATGCTGGAATATCCAAGCACACAACAAGGGCTTGCCGCTTTACAAAATGTACCAAACGACGCTCTGCGTAAAGACCAATATAGGGAAGGGGGGTATTTAAGAAGATTACCCGAAGACCCATGGGGGCGACCATATCAATACCGGTTTCCCGGTGAAAATAGCGTTTTTGATGTATTCACTCTAGGCGCTGATGGCGAAGTTGGTGGCAGTGGCAGCAAGGCGGATATTGGAAATTGGACAATTCGCTAACCATTGGGCGCCATAAGAAAATGGCCAATAAATTGTCATGTGATAAACCATTGTCATGTGATAATCCTATGAGGGCTAGGCATTCCCAAACCGGCTTTACGCTTGTTGAAATATTAATTGCCCTTGCAATCTTGGGGCTTGCCACATCCGTCGTGGTATTGAACTTGCCGCCTTCTAACCAGAATGTTCATCGCGAGGCCCAGCGATTTGCGGCCCGATTAATTGCGGCCTCACATGAAGCGATTACTACAGGTGAGGTGATTGGGCTGGATATTGGAAACAACCAATATTCATTCTTAAGATTTAGAGATCGAGGTTGGAGTAAACTACAAGGGCGGGTATTTTCAACCTGGTCTCTAGATAATAATATTAATGTTAATGCTAACATTCTTGAGGCGGAAGGATTAAGCGCGAATAACGAAATTATTAGCGGCGGCGGTTCTATTATTGCATCTATTGCATCAGTGCGTGATCCAAGACGTAATAATGGGGGGCAGGATAATACACAGCAAGGCGACTTAATTTCTTCACCCACTATCCAATTCCACCCTATAGGAACAAGCACGGCCTTTTCGATCTTATTTGCTGATGGTGCGCAAAGCTGGTTGGTCACCCATTCCCGAGCGGGGGAAGTCACGATTACGTCCGTCGGTGATCAATCATGAAAACCCTTATACAACAACATTATTATCAATCACAAAAAGGCTTTACTTTACTCGAAACCTTAATTTCTTTGTTTATCATGGGGGTTGCAACGGCAACAATTTTAACCCTAATCGGACAAAACACCCGCTATACTATTTATGCTGAAGAGCAGGCATTAGCCTCTATCGTCGCCGATAATGTGATTGTTGAGACATTGGCCAATCCTAGTGTTCTAGAAAGAGGTCTTATTCAAGGAGAAGAGACCATGGGCGGGCGGCAGTTCGTCTTTGACCGCGAAATCGATGAAAGCAGCATTGCGGGTATTATTACAATTAGCGTCCGTGTCAGGAAAGAAAATACCGAGCAAGTTCTAGCTGAGATTACGACTTTAAAAACGGAGCAATTATAATGCTTCAAAGTCAACGCCAAATTCATTTAGATATGAAGTCAGTTTTCGTTTATAAAGCACAAAAAGGCTTTACCCTCGTTGAAGTATTGTTGGCTTTGTTTATATTCTCACTAATCGCCACATCAACTGTTTATGCGCTGCGGGTAGGAATTAATGCACGAGGACAGTTAGAACAAAGTGATGACCGTTTACGTAAACTTCAATTAACCCGCCTTTTGATAAAAGATGACCTAGCCCAATATGTCGAGCGAGATGTTAGAGGGGTGAATGCCACGCGTCCCATAGGCTCTTTTACGAGCGGTATTCCGGAATATATTATTGATGATAATGGTGATAGAGATAATGGCGTAAATAATAACGCCCGCAATAATTCAATCCTTAACGAGCAGAACCTTACTGAGCAGGCCAGAAGTGAGCAGGGGCAGGCTTTATTTCATATTACACGGGCAGGGTGGGCCAATCCTGATTATCAATCCCCGCGTTCAACCATTCAATCTGTTTACTATATCGTAAAAGGGAATAGCTTAATAAGGCGCAGCTATCCGCTTCTTGATGATATTGAAAATCAACCTGTGATTGACCGATTATTAATGACGGATATTCAAAGCGCTTCAGCGCGGTTTTTATTGTCTTTTCAAAATGGGGAACCCCTTTGGGTTGATGAGTGGGCAAACCTAAATGACAATTTTGTGCGGCCAGACGGTAGCTTTATTAACAATGCATTCGGTGCTCCCCCCATCGCAATAGAGATGGCCATTGAAGATCGTTATTTTGGCACTATCAGACAATTATTCTGGGTTGGTCCTTATTCGGTGAATAATTTTTCAAGCTTTGATGACGATGATAACATTGACGATGACAACATTGATGATGAAATTGATAATGAAGATATTGATATCGAAGGAGATGAAACTTTAAGTCTTGATGATGGGGGGCAAGAATAAATGATCACCCATAAAACATCAGATTGTAATGCGGACTTTCAACACCTAGCACTGCAAAATTTATTTCCCTTAAAGGGTAATAACGAAAAAGGAGCGGCCTTAATTATTGTTTTATTATTGGTTGCGACCTTATCGGTGATTGCCTTAGGCTTAACCGAGTTGACCCAATTAGCGGCGGCGCGCTCCCGTAATGAGCAAGCCCGCACACAATTACATTGGAAAATGATTGGTGCACAAACCCTATCGGAACGATTGTTAACGGCTGCTTTATCACAACGCCCCGAATCTATGAGCCTTGATGATCCGTGGGCCGTTCAACCCATTAGGCTTGATGCTTTGGCAACAACGCCTGACGAACGCGGTGAAATATCGTTTAGGGATGCGGGGAATTGTTTTAACTTGAACTCCCTGCTTGACGACTCCACGGCGACCTCTTTCGATCAAAATGTTGAAGAATTTGCATTATTATTATCTACCATCGGCATAAGTGAGAATGATGCGCGGCAACTGGCTTTCGTAATCCGCGACTGGATTGATGAAGACCAACAAACCACGCCGGGCGGGGCAGAAGATGATATTTATTTAAGATTACCCGTGCCTTATCGTACCGGGGGTACATTACTGGCTAGCAAATCCGAATTACGATCCATGATCGGGGTTGATGCCGTATTTATGACAATTATTGCGCCCTTTTTATGTGCCCATCCCCAAACCGCGCCCTCATCTGTTAACGTAAATATGTTGCGGGTGGCTGACGCGCCGCTATTATCGAGCTTGTTTGGCGGGGCTTTATCATTAACGGATGCCGAGGCCATTATCGAGAATCGGCCTATTGGGGGATTTGAAAATATTACCGAAGTCTTAACGCTGCCTATTTTGCAATCTGCACTAGAAAATAGTGATTTAGTGCCTACTAACGCAACAAGCCGCCTAACTTTGCGATCACAATTTTTAGAAGGCCGCCTAGAAATGGAATATGGTAAGACATTATTGCAAGTCAGTATGCTATTTTCTGTCGATAATGCTAATCGGTTAAGGCTTGTGTCGCGCCAATTCGGGAGTAGTTTTTGAGTCAGAAAACCATCCATAAGGTCTATTTGTTGACGGGGGAACTTCCGTCAATGCCTTTGGTGTGGCTAAAGGTCGATGGCGCTCTTCAAAATATAGTTGAAGGTCGCGCGGATAATTATGATGATTTTTTAAAACAGACAGGGGAGATCATCGCTGATAGCAAGCTTATAATTCTTTTGCCGGGGGAATGTGTGGCTATGCGCGTTTTACCGACACCCCCAAAAAGTCGCACACAATTCACAGCGGCGGCGCACTATCTGCTTGAAGATGCCCTTGCTGAAAACATAGAAAATCTACACATTGCCACAGCCACGCGTACCTATACTTTAAATCCTGAAACGGCAAAGACCAACACCGAAGAAAACAAGCAACCCCTTTCAACAGGGCAGCATAAAACACAATCGCTTAATCAAGGGGTTTGCCTAGCCGTCCCTAAACGGATTATGGATAAATGGTATGAGTGTTTTACTGACCATAATCTTTATCCAGATGTAATGACCGCCGACTTTTTGGCGATGCCCCTTGGCGAAGATGATACGCTTTCCATTAGTGTTTTAGCTGATAAAGTGATGGTCAATGGTTATAAAGGCGGATTTAGCACGGATTACGCTTTAAGTGAAACCATATTGCCCACAATTATTGATGATTGGGCGCCAAGCTCTATCGATCTCTACGGCGAAAAAAATGCTGCTCTTGATACGGACATAGAAAATATAAACTATCGACCGATTGATAATTATCAGGGTTTAATTAAACTATTTGAAACTGGTTCCATAAATAAAGCCGATGCAACAATCCCGCATTTATTGAGCGGTGATTATGTTCGCAAAATTGATTGGCGCGCAAACCTGATGCCCTTACGCGGGATTGCGGTTGCCGCCAGTGTGTGCGCGTTATTATTATCTTCCCTTTGGATGTTGGATGGATTGCGGGCCTCACGCGAAGCAAATGCATATGAAGACTTGTCATTAGCTATTCACAATCAGGCTTTTCCCAATGCACGAGGACAAGACCCCGCTCAATTTGCAAAACAGATATTAGGTACACGGACTACACAGCTAGATTTTCTGGACCTATGGCTACGATTTGGTCAAGCCGTAAATGCCCAAGAGGGGATCGAGATAGATGCAATTACATACGCCGAAAATAATCAATCATTACGCATTTCAATTAGGGTTGAAGGACGACCGAATCTGGACAGTTTTATAAAAACATTGCGTGAAAAAGGCATCAACGCCGACGAGGGGAGAATGAACAATACAAACAGCGGGCAGTTTACTGGTGATCTGGTGGTGCGCTTATGATCAAAAAGTGGTGGAAATCTCTCTCCCAAAGGGAAACGGTTATGGTCACATGTGCCATCATCGCCGGGTTCTTGTTTATTGCCTATCAATTCATATTGACCCCCATCGGGGCATGGCGGACGCAAGCTTATGTCGAGCGCGCCCAACAAAAAGTCATTTATGAGCAAGTCATTTTAGCGGCAAAAACCAAAGGGAATTCTTCTAAAAACTCTGTAGGGGAAGGTAAAAATAATGGCAACGAAACCAATACTCAAAGCCCGATTATTGATAAGGCCACACCGCTAAAAAGTGCCCTTGATCAAAGCGCAAGGCAGTTCGGGTTAATTATTGCCTCAACTGACGGCAATGATAATCAAGGTGTTCAAATCAGTTTAGCCGCGTG
>CALLPQ010000057.1 GCA_938015425.1 uncultured Parvularculaceae bacterium
ACCAAAATCCAACCCATGGGCCACAGCCAATTGCGTGTGATGGGGTGTCGTATACCCCATAAATTGCCGCGCCTTCGTAATCGCGGTGACCAGTTTTTCAGGCCCTGTCAAATAACCAATGCGCCATCCCGTTAACGAGAAAGTTTTTCCCGCTGAACCAATCCGTACACATCTTTCATGCATTCCCGGAAAAGTCATCAAAGGAATATGAGGTAATCCATCAAAAACCAGATGTTCATAAACCTCATCACACACCACATAAAGATCATGTCGGATTGCCGCCTCGGCAATAATTGACAATTCTTCGCGGTCCATCACCTTACCCAACGGGTTATGAGGTGAATTAATAGCAATAACTTTAGTTTTATCCGTAATCGCCGCATTTAAAATATCTGCATCAATACGCCAATCAGGGGCTTGCAAATCAATCAACACCGGATGGGCGCCCGCTGCCTCAACCATGGGCGCATAACTATCATAATAAGGCGTAAATAAAATTGCCTCATCCCCGGGCTGTAATAAACCCAAGAATGAAGCGGCCAAAGCTTCGGATGCGCCGGAAGTAACCAACACCTGATTTTCCCAATTCACATCAAGGTCATAAAATCTTTTATTGGAGCGGGCCACCGCTTGGCGCAATTCAGGCACCCCGGTAACCGGCCCATACTGATTATTTCCATTAAGCAACGCATTCGCCGCGAAATCCAGAACCGCTTGCGGACCGGCCTCATCGGGAAACCCCTGCCCCAGATTAATCGCATCATGTTTATTTGCCAGAGCGGACATAACCGCAAATATAGTTACAGGACGGCCAGAAAATACGGGATTAAAATAATCGCTCATAGATACTCACTTTAATAATTGTTTCCATCCCATCGAGGCCATACCCAAAAAGTTTAAGCCAAAAAGATTAAGTCAAAAATATTGCACCCACAATATCCAAGCCCGCTTTGGCTATATTTATAAAGGTAGCTTTTAGTGTTTGAAAAATTCACTAAAACTAAATTTTATATTTTTCGACACAATCACGGGCCAGCCGGCGGCCCGTTTCATCCGCATTCATCACATCTTCTAAATGGCTTAAAGTATCAGGCCATTGATTTTTAGAAGCAGTTTCCAAAACTTCTTCGCTGACTCTGGCAATATCAAGATATTTCAATCCACTATCCAAAAATGCCGCAACAGCAATTTCATTTGCCGCATTCAATAATGCCGGAAAAGCCCCGCCTTTTGCCACCACTTCCCGTACCAGTCTTAGCGCTGGAAATTTTTCCAGATCCGGCGCTTCGAAATCAAGACGGGCGACTTTGGCAAAATCCAGTTGCGGGCTAGGGCTGGGCATACGATCCGGCCATGCAAGGGTGGAGGCAATCGGCGTGCGCATATCAGGAGATCCTAATTGGGCCAGGACCGATCCATCCACATATTCGACCATGGAATGAATAACCGATTGAGGATGCACCAAAATATCAATTTTTTCATGATGAATAGGAAAAATATGCGCAGCTTCAATAAGCTCTAAACCCTTATTCATCATGGTCGCACTATCGACCGATATTTTAGCCCCCATTGACCAGTTCGGGTGAGCCACGGCTTGAGCCGGCGTAATCTGTCCCATATCCTCTTTGGCCCATGTTCGAAACGGCCCCCCCGAAGCGGTCAGGATTAAACGCGTGATACGGTGTGGACGATCAAAATCAAACACTTGAAAAATCGCATTATGCTCTGAATCAACAGGCAATAGTCGCCCGCCTTTTTCTTCAATGGTGGCCATTAACACGTCACCAGCACAAACCAGACACTCTTTATTGGCAAGAGCAATCGTCGCCCCGCGCCGCGCCGCTTCCATAGTCGGGTCAAGACCCGCAGCCCCTACAATCGAAGCCATCACCCAATCAGCATCCCGCGCCGCCGCCTCACGAATAGCTGCTTTTCCCGCACCGATCTCGACCTCGACACCGCTTAAAGCCGCGCGTAAATCATCAAGTCGGCTCTCATCGGCAATCGCAACATAAGAGGGTGAAAACTTTCGGGTTTGCTCAGCCAATAACGCAACATTTGTATTGGCCGTTAAAGCAACGACTTTTATATTTTTTTCACCGCGCTGGGCCGCATGGTCAATAAGATCCAGTGTATTTTCGCCCACCGATCCGGTAGACCCCAAAATGGTGACAGTGCGTTGAATGCCTTGATTATTTTTTATTGATTGTGCATCCGTTTTTTCTGCGAACATTCGATTACCCCTTAATCACACCAAAAATCAAAAATACATAGAGAGGTAAAGTCAACGCCATAGTCGCGATTAACATCCCGTCTAACCGATCCAATACGCCCCCATGCCCGGGGATTAATCCGCTTGAATCTTTAACGCCAAAAGTACGTTTCACAGCCGATTCCATTAAATCCCCCAACACAGAGGCAATGGCCAGACAACATCCGATTGCAAAGAAAACCAACGCATACGGCGCACCAAAGGCAAAATAGGCAAACCCGAAAGCCACAAACGCCCCCGTTGTAATACCTCCGACCGTTCCCGACCAGGTTTTCTTTGGTGATATCTCGGGGCTTAATTTTGGACCGCCCAATAATTTACCGAATAGATAAGCACCGCTGTCAGTGCCCCAGACAATAAAGAACAGCATAAATGTCAGTAGACGTCCATATTCAGGTTCGTGGCGCAACCAGATTAAAGCAAGGGAGGGCACAATCATATAAAGAGCGCCAAAGCCGCGCCAAAACCCGACTTCCGATTTACGCGAGCCAATGAACCATGCCAGAAACCCGCCAAATCCTGCCGTAATAAACCCGTAGGCATAATATCCCTGACTGGCTAAACCAAAGGCGACAATGGCGGCAAGGCACAATAAATAAAAGCCAATGGAAAAGGCATAACCATCAACCATTCTTGACCATTCATAAATCATAATAATGGTGGCCACACAGACAATAAAAGAAAATAGCAACCCACCAAAATAAACGGCGCTTATGGCAACAGGAACCATGGCAAGAGCAGAAAAGAACCGCACAACCACACTGGGACCAAGCCCTGAAATGGATACTCTTGAACTAGACGCCCCCGTAGGAGAGACTGAAGGTTGCTTATCAGACTTATCAACCATTACCACGCTTACCTTGCTGCATCGCTACTTGATGCAGCCAGTTTTGTAACGCCGCCATATCGACGTTCCCGGCCATTAAATTCGGCCAAAGCTTCAGCAAACAAAGCCTTGTTAAAGTCTGGCCAATGCTGATCCAAAAATACATATTCAGCATAAGCTGCTTGCCAGATTAAAAAATTACTCACCCGTTTTTCGCCACTGGTTCTAATCACTAAGTCAGGATCAGGAATTCCGCTTGTATCCAAAAAGCAGGATAATTTTTGTTCGGTAATATCTTCCGCATCAATCTGGCCCGCTTTGGCTTGCGCCACCAAAGATTGCGCCATCCGCACAATTTCATCACGCCCACCATAATTAAAAGCAATTTGCAGAAAAAACTTATCATTATGGGCTGTATCTTTTTCGGCACGTTCAACCAGCAAGCGCAGTGATTTATCTAGATTACGTCGATCTCCAATAATCCTTATGCAAACGCCTTCTTTCATCAATTTGGGTAAATCAGCCGCAATGAACTTACGCAACAAATCCATCAGGTCTTTTATTTCGCGGGCTGGGCGACGCCAATTCTCCGTAGAGAAACTATAGAGCGTTAAATATTTTACCCCAAGTTCGCCGGCCGCTTCCACCGCTCGCCTCGCCGCTTCCACCCCCTCGCGGTGACCGGCAGCGCGTTCCAATCCACGAGATGCCGCCCAACGACCATTACCATCCATGATAACCGCCACATGTCGTGCACTTTGACCATCACCAAATGAACGCGTTGTCTCTTCCAAGGAAAGCGTCTCTTTTGTCAATGATGATGCTGAATTGATAGCCACTAAATAAAGCTTTCCTTAAATTAAAAACCGTATACGTACCGTTTTTCGCCTACCCTAGATTTGCATGATTTCTTTTTCTTTTGCCACCAAAGCCTCGTCAATTGAAGCCACCAAATCATCGGTTAACTTTTGCACTTCACCAGAGAGCTTTTTTTGCTCGTCTTCCGAAACACCATCAGCCTTTTTTATGGCCTCCATGCCGTCACGGCGAATATTACGCACAGAAACTTTGGCCTGTTCCGCATATTTAGAGGCTACCTTTGTCAATTCTTTACGGCGCTCTTCCGTTAGGGCCGGAATTGGTATCCGAACATTGGCCCCATCTACAACCGGGCTAATGCCCAATCCTGAGTCGCGAATCGCTTTTTCAACGGCTCCGATCAGACCTTTATCCCACACCTGAATTGAAATCATTCTGGGTTCCGGCACACCGATTGTGCCTACTTGGGTCATAGGTGTTGGCGACCCATAGGCTTGAACCATAATAGGCTCGACCAAACTGGCAGAAGCGCGCCCCGTGCGTAAGCCGGAAAACTCACCCTTTAACGAAGTTAATGCACCATCCATGCGCTTTTTCAGGTCTTTTAGATCGATTTGGTCAATACTCATTATTCTCTCCAACTTTCTTATAGTCAGCACTTATGGCCACATCGTGACTACAGGCTTATGATTGGAATAAATCGATATTTATTTCAATCTTTATTATGCTTTACATATGCATGCTTGTCGACTTCAGGGCAACTCCCCAAGAACCCCTGCAACGAACCCCTGCAACAAACCTTAATGGAAAGCCTTTGTATATCCAATCAGCTCGATTTATGGCCTATAAATGCACGCTTCACGGGAGATAAGCAAACATTCACTTTGAATTATTTCACGGCCAGCCAATAACCGAATTTTAGCGGCCAAAATCAGCGTGGTTCACAAAGCTACAATAGATCGATGATCATCACTCATTCGATATAGTTGTAAAACGCCCCTGACCCGTTAAGGCCCCGACAATTCCGCCATCTTTCGGGTTTTCACCGCCAAGGGGAAACACCACAATCGGGATATTGTTTTCGCGCATCAACGTAATCGCTGTTTGGTCCATCACTGCCAATTCTTGATTAATAACCTCACGATAGGTCAAAGTCTCATAACGGGTTGCATTAGGGTCTTTTTTAGGATCAGCGGAATAGACCCCATCCACTTGTGTGCCTTTAAACAAGGCATCACATCCCATTTCTACAGCCCGCAAAGCCGCCGCCGTATCCGTCGTAAAAAAGGGATTACCCGTACCCGCCGCAAAAATAACCACCCGTCTTTTTTCAATATGGCGCATGGCGCGCCGTCTAATATAGGGCTCACAAATGGCTGTCATTTCAATGGCTGACAACACCCGCGTGTAAATGCCTAGACGTTCCAGTGCATTTTGCATGGCTAAAGCATTCATCACTGTTGCCAACATGCCCATATAATCCGCGCTGGCTCGCTCCATCCCGTTGGCGGCTTGGGATATGCCCCGAAAAATATTACCGCCACCAATCACAAGGCTAAGCTCCACGCCTAAATCAAGGGCCGCACTGATTTGCTTGGCTATATGTTCAACAGTTTTATTATCAATACCGAACTGACCATCCCCCATCAGGGCCTCACCAGAGACCTTTAATAATACGCGCTTAAAACGCAAACTTGGATCAACTTCAGTCTTCTTTTGATTTCCCATCCTCGTACCCAATCCTATCTAAATCTAACTGTATTGGTCTTAGCCAACCTTATTCAAAAAACCCTATTTAACGGCTCTATTCTTATAAAAAACCCGGACTGTTAAGCCCGGGCTGTATAAATGTTCAAAATTTATAAAACTCAAAATTTATAAACCTAAGGCACTCTGATAAAAAGAGTGATTTAAAGTTTGAAAATAGTCGATAGTCAAAAAAGGTCATTAATCCTCATCATCACTTTTTTCAACACCCTCACCAAGTTCTAGCCGTTCAAAACCGACTAACTCCACAGGGGTGCCAAGAGATTTGGCCAAATTTTCGACCACTTTACCGACTTTATTTTCACCATCAATCACAAATATCTGCTCCAGCAAAACTGATTCTTCATAGAATTTGCGAAGACGTCCCTCGACCATCTTACCGATAATTTCTTCCGGCTTACCAGAAGCCCGCGCCTGATCCGCAAGGACTGCTTTCTCGCGTTCCACAACCTCAGGGTCAAGATCTTCCACCCGTGCGGCCAATGGCCGGGAGGCTGCAACATGCATTGCAATATGTTTTCCCAAAGCTTCTAACTGAGCTTTATCACCAGAAGATTTAAGGCCCACAAGAACACCAATTTTACCCGCGCCTTCGGTCACCTGTCCGTGCACATAGGCCGCAACGCAGCCCTCATCAACGCTTAGCCCCGCAGAACGGCGTAAGGACATATTCTCGCCAATCTGGCCAACCATCTCGGAGATATGTTCATCAACAGACTTTTCAGACCCTTTATAAGGAGAAGCCTTTAGCTTATCTAAATCACCGCCAACGGTTAATGCTGTCTGGGCAATATCCGAAACCATTGTTTGAAAAATTTCATTACGCGCAACAAAATCGGTTTCTGAATTCAATTCAACCAATACGCCTGTCATGCCATTACCATTAGGGGTTAC
>CALLPQ010000058.1 GCA_938015425.1 uncultured Parvularculaceae bacterium
TTCGCAAGATATAAAATGTCTGAGGGTAAAAACCCCCGTTCATACCTAAGTGTCTATCTCGATGACCCAAGTTTTCAAGAACCGATCTGGGCCGCACTTTTCGAGCGTGATGGCAAAGCCGAACTTGTTTGGTCACGTCCCAAACCGCAAGAAAGCTAACAAGTTATCCGCATTGAATTATGACCAGCAAGCGCACATATTCAAACGAAGAGATCGAAGAGGCTTTGACATTCCTTGCTTCGTTGATCGAATGGTATGGAGATAAATATTGGCCGTTATTTGAACGTCTTGAAGACGAATTAGAAACTCGGCAGTCCAAAAGTGCAAGGCTGAGAGCTAGGCTTGAAAGCATAAAAACCTGCAACACGGAAACTGCAATATCGCTTTGATCTGATGAGATATGTATGTATCTTTTCATTTCGATAATTATTCTGGCTTTATTTTTTGTAAGCCGCATAGTTCGCTCTTCAATTGATTGTTTAAATTAACCGCAAAATCATCATCCACCAATACATTATTTTATGTCTAGGATTCTCGCTAGTGTACTCTTATGCAGTTTGGCTTATATAAATTCATTAATAGGTTAGAATTTTTCTTGGCTCACTATATTCTTTGCGAGATAAGCGCCGCCAAAAAGCCCTGCATCGCCGCCTAATTTTGGAGTTACGATGAGTTCTACAATATCATCAGTCGACTGATTTAGGTACCCCTGCAATAATTTTGTATATTGCGTTCTGATCATATGAATCAAATGGGGAGCTTGCATGATACCGCCGCCTAAAATAATCCTTTGAGGACGCAATGTAAGGGAAAGCACATTACAGGCTTGAGCAAGATAATAAGCTTCGATTTCCCACGCAATATGGTTGCTTGGTAGTTTTTCTGGATCGCCAAAACGGGTTTTTAAAGCGATGGCACTTGCAAGTCCCTCAAGGCAATCGCCGTGAACGGAGCATGTACCTGTAAAATTTAAATCACTCTTGTGGCGTTTTAATCGAAAATGACCGAATTCTGGATGGGCCGGCTCACCAATTAAATTGCCATTAGTATAGAGACCTGCGCCAATACCCGTTCCAACGGTGACATAGGCTGCACTTTTGCAACCCTTAGCCGCCCCCCAATGTAATTCAGCGAGCATAGCACCGTTTACATCTGTATTAATACCAACAGATAGGTTTAATGCCTCTTCGAAAAATGTCTTTAGGTCGGTACCGGCCCATGTGGATTTAGGTCCGTCAAGAATGACACCATATGCTTTCGATTTGGGATCAATATTTAGGGGGCCAAAAGAAGCAATGCCCATGGACTGGGCTCGTAACCCTTTTGTTTCTTGATCTTTGAAAAAGTCTACGCAGGCGGACAGAGTCTCTTGCGGACTTGTTGTTGGAACGCGTAATCCGGCCACCACATTTTGGGTTTGATTGATGAGGGCACACTTAAAGGTGGTGCCACCAGCATCAAGACACGCAAAGAGCTGAGAAGTATCATCTGATTGAGGGGTTTGTTCCATTAATCATTCCTTTAAGTCCAATGAGGCATTTTTAAACCAATTTAATGGCTTAAAAATAGGGATGGAAAAATAAATTGCAATCGATTGCATTTTTGGCTATTACTTTATGAAAAGGGTATTCAATGGTCAATCATACTCAGGCGTTAGAAGTAGAAAAACCCAGCGAGAATTATTTCGCTGTGACGGCGTTAACCTACACTATGTTTTTTATGTTTGCCATGACAACCGACGCAGTTGGTGAAATTATCAAGATTGCCAAGCTTGATTTGAATCTGACCAATACTCAAGCAAGCGCATTCCATTGGGCAACAATGACGGCGATTGCCTTGTCGGGAATTCTCTTCGGTTATTTTGCCGATAAATTCGGACGTAAAAATACGATCATCTTTGGCTTAGCGATCTATGGTCTCGCGAGCGCCTCTTTTTTTCTAGGTTCAATATTTTACCTTTATCTAACTTTATTATTCGTAAGCGGATTAGCGATCGGGATTTTTAAAACTGCGGCGCTGGCACTGATCAGCGATATTACCACTTCGACGGAGGGACATACGCGCACCATGAATGCGTTAGAAGGGTTCTTTGGAATTGGCGCTATAATCGGCCCCTTATTGGTAGTATCCCTACATGCAAAGGGCGTATCCTGGACTTATCTTTATCTATTCGCTGCAGCTTTGTGCCTTGCAATGATTATATGGGCTGCATTTACGAAATTTCCGGAAACTAAAAAAACTAGTGATGAACCAGTCAATCTTTGGCAGTCATTCTCTTTAATGGGCAACAAATATGCGATGGGGTTTTCTCTGGCTATTGCCCTCTATGTGGCCGCTGAAGTTTCTATATTTGTCTGGCTTCCCTCTTTTCTTGACGGATATTCAGGCGGGCAATTGGCGACCTGGATGGCCACTTATGCGGTTATTGTTTTCTTCGTGTTTCGTGCTCTGGGACGCTTTCTTGGGGTTTGGATATTAAAACATGTCCATTGGACAAAAGTGATGATGGTGTTTTCGGGAATTATATTTTTTTGTTTTGCTTTAAGTGCTTTCTTTGGCCAGACGGTGGCCGCTTTTGCTATGCCGTTCTCCGGCCTTTTCATGTCTATGATGTATCCAACGCTCAACTCAAAAGGAATTAGTTGTTTTCCCAAAACACAGCACGGTGCTGTTGCCGGGTTAATCTTGTTTTTTACCGCTGTCTCTGCAGCAGCAATAGCGCCGTTGATGGGCGTTGTGGCTGATTATTTTAACGGTGATATGCGATATGGGTTTATACTGGCAACCATATTGGCGAGTATATTATTTCTGGGCATGATCTTTAACTATTTTAAAGACCCTGCAGCGGCTGCTCTGCAACACGCAGATTCCACTGAATATGATCTGTAGGGGTATGGAATTATGAGTTCTAAAGTATCCATTCCCAAAGCTAAAGCGCTGCAAAGATTCACTAATGGGATTAATCATCCCGAGCTTATGCTTTGGGATAGTTGGACCTATCGTGACGACGGCAAAATTCACCTTTATACATTAGCTTTGAACCGTAAGGCTAAAGATGGATCAGCTATTACGCCTGCTCAACGCAATGACCATGTATTCCATATAAGACATTTTGAAAGTACTGATCATGGACAAGAATGGACTGATTCTGGCTCTGTTCTAAGTGCCTCCCCTGATCCTGCTTCTTACTTCAGTCGCAATGTCTGGAGTGGTTCGGTAACAAAACTTACCGATGGCCGCACCCTTATGGGTTTTACGGGCATTCGCGAAGTTGATGATGAACACCCGTTTTTACAAAGCATTGGCCTTGCGACTTCGGGAGATGGTTCTGCTTTTACGCATTTTGCGTCAGAACCCCTTTCTTGTCCACGCAGGGATTATGAATCCATTATTGCGGCGGGTTATTATCTTGGCCCTAAAGAAGACCTTGGCAGCAAAGATGGAGAAGGAGAAGGGCCCATTCTTGCGTGGCGTGACCCCTATATCTTTATTGATCTAAACGGTGTTATCCATTGTTTTTGGTCGGCAAAAATAAGCCCAAAAGAAGGGGCTATCGCCCATGCCACACTCATAGAAACGCAAGATGGGTTTAAAATAAAAACGCTTCATCCTCCAATAACCTTGCCCGATGGTCGAACAATTACTCAAGCTGAAGTCCCGAAGGTGTGTTTTGATGATCGTGCGGGCATTTATTATTGCCTTGTTTCTGCCTGTGACAGGCTTTATGAAGGTCAAGATGATTGTGATGTCACTAAAAATATAAGACTCTACAAATCGAAAAGCCTACGCGGCCCTTGGCAAAGTTATAAAGGTGACACATCTGTCTTATTGAACCTGCCGGATATGTTCGGCGCGAGTATTATTGAAACGGATTTTGAAAGCGGCGAACTCAAGTTGATTGCGCCAATAACCGAACAGGCCCCACTGGAATTTCAGTTAACATTGGCGCCGATCCAAACCGTTAAAATTTTTGAGCAAAACCGTGATCGTCAAGGGGCTACTTCTGTGCTCCACAAGATTGCCTGACAATTAATGTTGTTGGGGTGTAAGCACTGTTCACGCTTTCACCTGCCATTTTTTTAAGCAACATATCAACCATCATTTCTCCCCCTCTTGTGATATTCTGGTTGATTGTAGTTAAGGGCGGTGTTGACATGGCTGCTTGGCCAACATCGTCATAACCGACAATGGGAATATCTGTTGGAACGGTTTTACCCATACCGCGGACGGCGTGGATCGCAGACATTGCCAGAACATCAGAGGCGGCAAAAATTGCATCGAACTTTATACCAAGGGCAATGAAGTCTTTAATGACAGTAAACGCTGTCTCACCACCAAAATTTAATTTTAAAATCAATGACGGATCAATTTCTTGATTAAACGGCTTATGCGCATCTTTGTATCCCTTGTAACGCAAAGCAACCTCTGGTAATTCGATATCACCCAGAAATAAAATCCGTTTACGGCCTAATTTAAGTAAATGGTCCGTGGCTAATCGCCCGCCTTTTACATTATCACTACCTACCACGCAGTAGGGGTGTTTTTTATCGCGCCCGCCCCAAACAACAATATTGCTTTGTGTTCTGTCTAATTCGTTCAATCGTTCTCCGCGTCCTGCTTGACCAATCACGATCAGGCCATCGGCACGCCCTGTCATTAAAAGTCGTCTTTCCGCAATTTCTGTTTCGCTTTGCGGAACTGATATAATTAAATCATAGTCCCGTTTTGATGCAGCGTGAGATACTGCGCCAACCATTTCCAGAAAAAACGGGTCGGAAATTGTTTGTCCTGAGCCAGGTGCCAAGGGAATAACAATACCAATCGCTTGAGAGGCTTGTCGGCGTAGGTTTCTGGCTGAGGCGTTTACCGCATAGCCGGTTTGCGTTGCGATTTTGAGGACATGTTTCTTTGTGTTGGGCTTTACCAATGGGCTATCATTCAGCGCCCTTGATACCGTTGAGACATCAACTTCGGCAAGCCGGGCGAGTTCAGCCATCGTGATTTTTTTTACCATAGGCTTAAATATACCAAGTTTACCGTCAAATGTGCAAGTTTTGCCCAAATTTAGTGCAAATTCCAATGGCTTTAGCAGTTGATATAAAAAGCCCGGCCATGGGCCGGGCTTTTCAAAATATCCGAGTTTCAATGGGAGGATATGAGTTCGGATTTATTTAGAATTTATAGCGAATAGTCGCTGACAGCGTTCTACCATTGATGGGACGGAAACGAATGAAATCTCCGATGGCAGGGTTGCCTTCTTCGCCTTCTGTAAAGCCTTCCGCATCAAATAGATTGTTTGCGTTAATGCTAAAGACCATATTTTCATAGATCTCATAATTTACATAAGCACCGATAGTTGTGTAGGATGGCAGATCGAACTGATTATCATCTTGCACGGGTGCATCTCCCGTACTGAATATATTCAGCCCAAAATCAAATGACTCGCCAACATAGTGCGGATTTATGTTTAACGTGTAAGGCGCTTGGCGGCGCGCGCCATTACCAAAGTTTGCGTTGGTTGCAGGGCCAGCAATCTCGGAATCCGTGAAAGTTACGTTACCGCTAATTCCAAAACCGTTTCCAATGTCAAAGTCACCCTCAATTTCAATACCATCTGTATCGAACTCAGTTTGAATAACGCTTTGCGTTGAAGCCTCAAATTGCGCGGCTTCTGCAACTTGGGCATCAAAATAGACAATATTCAAATAGCCTTGGTCAAACCGGAAGCGCAAACCAACTTCAAACTGATCGACGAAATTAAGAAAGAGATCTCCATCAGGAGCCGTTGCAACACCATTTGCTGTGACTAGATTACCAGTAGAGCGCTCAGGGGCCGTTAATGAAGCGCCTTCGGAATAGTTACCGAAGATGGCGATGGTATCGTTGATCTCATAATTTGCACCGATTGAGAAATTGTCATGATCCGCATCATAATCTGTTGTAGTAATTGCGGATGAGTCAAATATTTGAGCGCTTTGTTCGTTTGTGTCTACAGCGCCATTTCCATTCACGTCAAAAGGACCAATGATTGCATTACCAAAATCAATAAACTCACCAGACACATTATTTTCACTGCGTCTGTAAGAGGCTTCAACCGTTAAGTCACCCAATTCGATATTCGCGGAAACATAAGGGGCGATTTGTTCGATTTCAAAATCCCAATACACTGTACAGCAATTACCGAAATTATTATTGCCGAAGGTTTGGCCATTAATAAAGGAACCGTCTGCGGGGTTTAAAAATGCATTATTTGGATCGTCGGTGATGAATTGCCCGTTACTTAATGTAGCTCGGGCATCATTGAAGCTCCAAATTTGGACGCTATCTTGGTTGGCATAAAAGATACCGGCTTTAAGGGTTAAGAATTCAAAACTCCCGGTTAGACTGGCATCGCCAAACAGATTGCCAACATCAGGAACAGCGGTATTAAAAAGAACGAAATTAATATTGGACGATCCATCAGGGTTTGTACTGTCCAGACTTGCTGGAAACGGTGCAAAGAAATTGCCGGAAATATCAGCCCAACGTCCCTTAGCGTCAAAGGTTAAAAATTCGGTCAATTCATAGGACCCCTCAAGACCGATAGACGTCACCTCTGACTGAACGCCTTCTGTATCTGTAGATGTCACATTACCATTTGTATCATCATCAAAG
This sequence comes from uncultured Parvularculaceae bacterium, assembly GCA_938015425.1. Classification (GTDB taxonomy): domain Bacteria; phylum Pseudomonadota; class Alphaproteobacteria; order Caulobacterales; family Parvularculaceae; genus CALLPQ01. The sequence goes on from CALLPQ010000058.1 coordinate 6,655, forward strand.
CGCACTGCGATATCAGTAATACCTAGTGATGTTGTGCCATCCCCCAGATCAAGACCATTCAGTGCACCAATTGATCCATCATTAAGAACCGTTGCTGGTAATGGCAAGAACGTTGGAACCCGATCATCCAGACGTTTAAAGTGAAGGGCAACATTACCGCGGTCGAAATCTTTACCCACTGTTGCTTTAATTTGGTATCCTTCTTCAAAACTACCAACCGTATCGCGAACACCTTCGCCAGTACGGGCAAACCCCCCAATATGATAATAGAAACCATTGTCAAAGGCATCGCCATATTCAGCATCAATACGGAATGTTTCAAAATCAATCCCAAAAGTACCCGCAATCGAACCACCGCGCTCAGTTGGTTTTCTGGAAATTAAATTGATTATACCACCAGCCGCGTTTGGGGCTTGGGTCGCTGATGACCCCCCTCGAATTGATTGTACTGACCCAATTGTATTATCGACACGAAGATAGCTATCTGCAGTACTAAAAGATACATCTCCGACAAGTAAAGTAGGAAAGCCATTTTCTTGCAATGAAAGATAGCGAGAGCCACCGGTTGCGATGGGTAAACCGCGCACTTTGATGTTTGCATTTGCATCACCACCGGTATCTTCTGATTTGACCCCCGGAATAGAGCGGAATAATTCGTTAATGGAACGAGGTGCCAAGTTTTGAATTTCTTCTGCTGGAAGGACAGATACAGATGAAGAGGATTGAAATACAGTAGTCGCTTTGGCGACACCGGTTACGATAATTTCATCATCGACGTTATCATCAGTATCTTGCGCGAAAGAAGGGGCCGTAATGAGCGCCGCTGTGGCGACCGTCGCTAATAGCTTATATTTGGTTTTAATACGCATTGATTTATTCCTCCTGAATATCTTTTTGATTGCCAATTCATGATTGGTCGTACTCTTTCTCATGATAGGAATGGAGTATATTCCAATCGATTGCAATTTAAAATACAATCGTTTGTATTAATGGTCGAATTTGTTGCTAAAATATCACTTTTATGATTTGGCGTTATTGTTAGGTTTAAAGACACATTATTTTCAAGTTGGTTCTTAGCATCTAGGGCTTTACGAGGAGCAATCCTGATGGTGATTTAGGGTCTTATAACGAAACCCCGCTAGCACCCAGTTCAGGGAGCGTAATACCGGTTTTTCTTTCACTCCAGCGAGACTAAAGTCCCGGTGCGCTCCGAGCTGCTGCTAGGCGATGGCCCTGTAGGACCGGTTCAAGTGATACCGTACGCTTGTAATGTAAATAAAGCCCGTCGAGGGTCCAACTTCGACTTGCGCTGCAACGGCCTGACACGACTTGCCATTCTCAATGCCACGAACAATCCGCCGACGAAGATCAAGTGATTTAAACCGTCCTATGTGTCACCTCCAATAACGGTGAACCACAATTGAACATCGATGAAAAATATTCTCAATGCTTCTTATTTTTTGCTCGATGCCCTAGCTCACAGGCCTTCTTCAGACGCAATGCTCATAGATTTTGGGTATCAAATTGAATATCAGAATGGGTATCATATGACCCTCGCAAGACACATAACCTACTGAAACTATTGGGTTTATAGTCAAGTATTGACGCTTCCCCGGTGCGCCATACTGTTTTTCCCGCTAAAATTTGAGTCACAATCACCCTTAAGCCCTTGAATTAATTGAAAAGGTAGGCTTGGTGAGGTGGTTCTAAATCCCTCATTCTTGGCATAGCTTAATCGCTTGGCAAAGGTGAGTTTCAGCACTGTTTTCTGGTCAGCGAGATTGCCTGTACGCCATAATTTTACTGGGCTTTTGAGGAAGTCAAAGGCGGTTCTAAATGACTCTTCAAAGGGGGTTTTAGGTTTTCTCGTTTGAGCGATCTTTTCTTGTAATAACAGCTTATCTGTTTCGAGCATGCCTATGCGCTTTTCATAGGCTTTTATAACTGTCGTTGTTTCCGCACTTATAATACGCTCCATCAACCCGGCAATTTGATCATCAGCCTTTTTAAGCTCAGCTTGCATACGCTTGGTCATCTCATGCATATGATCATGCTGATGATTCCAAGCGTCTTTAAACATCATATAAGCAACATCAAAAAGCTTTGGTGAGGGTTGTAATGCTTCGAGAAGCCCTTCGAACTCTCCTTCTATAGTCTCACGCTTGATCGATTTACCGTAAGAGACACAGCCTTTGGTGGGACAGTGATAATATGGGTATTTTTTATACCTACCCTTTGCCCAGCAAGAGGTGAGAGTAGTATTGCAGTGACTACAGGTGATAAATCCGCGTAACGGAAAATCATGCGCCACATTCTTTCGGATTGGCACTTTGGGCTTATTCAGCTTGTCTTGAATGTTTTGAAAGGTTGAATAAGAAATCAAGCCTTCATGATGGCCTTTGCGTCTTGAGATATCCCAATTGGGAACTTCCACCATTCCAGCATAGATTGGGTTGGTGAGTAAATCTCTCACCCTTTGGTGTCGGATGATGCCGCGGCTATCTCTTGGGAAGTGCGGAAGTGAATCGAAAAATCTTAGAACCTCGGCCTGGGTTTCAAAACGACCAGAGGCAAACCCCTCTAAGGCTTCTTGTAAAACAGAGGCCATAGGTTCGTGTCGAACAAGCAGGTTAGAATGACCGGGCACTTTTTCGAATTTATACCCAAAGGGTGCGTGAAACACCCAATAGCCATTTTGGGCACGCGCCTTCATTCGGTTCTTGGTTTGCTCACCATTCTTTTGACGTTGGTGTTGAGAGACTGCGGCTAACAAATTCTCAACAAGCTGAGAATCAGAATCCTCCCCAAACTCAATAGAGGGGCTTTCTAATATGCCCCCTGCTTCTGCAATTTCTGAGCGCAGCGATAAATGCGCTTCGATGCCGCGTGCTAATCTGGAGATATCATCAATAATCACCACATGATCACATGTTTTCTTATTGGCTTTTAAAAATGTCAGCATAGATTTCATGCCGGGGCGTGTTTTAAGCGACCCCGATGCATCATCAGAAAAAGTTTCAACAATCTCATAGCCTTTATATTTAGCATACTCAGAGCACCGTGTAATTTGAGAATTCAGCCCATCACCACGTGTTGTTTGTTTGGTCGATGAAACACGCGCATAAATAACGGCATGTTTGGCTTGGTGTGGTTTTGAACTTTCTATCATTAATGACATGACAATGCTCCTTTCTTAAATTTACTCAGTATTGTTCTTATTATCTGTATCAGTACTATCTAACATTGAAACGGAATCGATGTCCCAGCCTAATTCAACAAAACGTTTCATAATGTCGTGCAAAATAAGTAGTAATTCTGTTTTCTCTTTCTCGGACACTTCGAAATCATCAAGCTGGCTCAGATACTGCCCAACATCAAAATTCTTGCGATCAACATCAACACCTGTTGGTAGATGAATATCGATCGTGTTTTCAATTGGGTTTGGGTACGTTATAGATGTAATATCAGCCTGCGTCATAGCATGCTCCTTTCTGTTCAGTTTTTGGGTTTGTTTGTTTTATGTTCTGTTTTATCTCTCATAAAATAGAACATATACAGAACAATATCATAGAGATTATGTCAAATGCAAGAAAATAATATCTATACTGATGATTTAATGCTCATCCCTATATCATTGTTTCACTTTGTTATTTGGTAGATATCCACAAGCACCCATCGCGCGTGCAGTATCATCAAGGGTTTGACGTTCAAATTCCGATATAGCTTGTTCTTGAATAGGCGTTTTTTTCTTAGGTCGACCTAATTTAACGCCTCTAGTTTTGGCAGCCGCCATCCCTGCTTTGGTTCTTTTGCTGATAAGATTGCGTTCAAATTCTGCAAAGGCACTGGTTATATGAAAGAAGAGTTTGCCGCTGGCCGTGGAGGTATCAATACCGTCAGAGAGTGAGGTAAAGGCAACGCCTCTCGCTTCAAACAAATTGGTCAACTCAATCAGGTGACGCACAGAACGCCCCAGACGATCAAGCCGCCATACGATCAAATGATCACCACGGTTAAGGCTTTTTAGAGCTTTGTCTAAACCCGGTCTTTTGGCCTTAGTCCCAGATATACCCTCATCTTTATATATTTTCTCGCAGCCTGATTGCTTTAAAGCATTGAGTTGTAGATTGAGATTCTGATCATGGATGGATATTCTGGCATAACCAATACGCATATAAAAACTTTCAAATTATTGTTACGCGCGACCGCAAGGCCAAGGAATTGACAGAACATAAAGGTTCCTTTAGAACGCTATTTCTGGCCAAGCAATAAAGGGTGATGGATACTGGGATACAGTGATTAAAAGGCTATAGCGGAAAAAGGAACCTATTTCTAGTGGATAACTCACCCGCAGAATTGATCTGGGAGATCAATTTGCGTGGGTTATCACTAAACACTTAGTGAATGAGATGAACAATCGAATGAACTTTAGTGTGCCGTGAGGTAAGCGTCATACGTATCAATTCTGATACCTACCCAGATATCCGTAACCCTGATAGGCCAATCGTCTTCGTGTTTTTTATCTATTATTGGAACTTTAAATGGGCATCAAAAAAGTACGCTTCTACCACTATCTGTTAACGCTTATCTGGCCGCCTTTTGTATATTTTTTCACCGGGCGACCGATGACAGGCATTTTTATTGGAATACCGTGGACGATTATCACGCTGATCCTGTGTGCAATTTTTATTGGGTTTTTTATCTGGGGCTATTCTGTATTTGGCAGTGCGAATGGAAACAATATTGCTGCGTGGGCGAGACTTCGCCAATGGGAACGCGGCTATGAGTATTTGGATTAAAATCAAAGCAACCGGGATTTGATATGACTGAGACAAAAAAGAAAAAAAGCTTTTATAATGCATTCCTTGACACAGTCATGGGACTGGTCAAATGGGGTATGATACTGGCTGTGATTGGGTTCTTACTCATTGGCTATTGCAGCAGTGTGGTCAATCATGAAACCCCGTCCTTTGAAGACTATGTGCGCGAACAACAAAAATCGCAGTAGAATTTATAATATAACACCCCCCAATATTACGGTATTCCTTGCGTATTGACCAAGACTTGAAAATATCATGCTTCAATGGCAGTGTACCGCCACGGGATCGTGATATTGGGGATGAAAAACATTTTCTCCAAAAGAAGTTTAATCGTCAACATATCAGTTCTGATATGTCTCCAAATTGCAATTATTCGCATATAGCGGATTCAGCATATTTGAAAAAAGGATAAATTATCATGTCTATTTTGGAAGAGCTATTTGGCCTTAGTGTTTTTAACCAAGAATACATCACCCCAAGTACTGAAAATAATGGGGACTCTAATTTAGGTATAGGCGCTGAATTTAAAGAAAATGGTTTAATATTACATTATTCACAGCAGTTGAAGTATGAAGCTATGATGGCCTTACTGGAAAGCGAGCACCTCCTGTCAACTCGAAATATTGATGTTTTCACAAAACCTAAGTCCAAATTAGATTATTCTCAGGTTGATATGGCAAGCTTTCTAAATAGAATCCAAAATCTGGATGAAAGTAAACCTAAAGAAATAAAATTTTTTATACCCTATGAAAACTTTAAACATGAAATTAAAAAAAAATTAAGAAATCGTTTTGCCATGCATCCAGCAGGGAATGAGAGTACAAAAATATCACCAGATATCTTCCCAACAATTTCTGAAGTGCGCAGCAATACTATTCGTCATTGTGAAAATTATCTAAAATCACCGGAGAGCTATCCTCATTTGGACGGTGAGACCCAAGAAGAAATTCGAGACTATCTTTTATCCTTGAAAGAATTAAGACAGCCTCTCAATCAAGAACGATATGTTCGTCAAATTGATAGGCTAAAAAAACATGGGCGTGTTTCTAGTGAGTACATAAATGCTTTTCCAAAAAAATATAACCAACGGTATATCCGCGCCGATAATAGTTATGAAAATGACTTGGTTATGCCCGGGATAACCCTAGCAGCAACGGGGCTTGCGCTTGGTATGATGACAGGAAATCCAATAATAGCTATTGGCGTACCGACTACAGTAGTTGTGATTATGGTTGCTAATGAGCATGGCGAGCTCACCGAACAAAGCATCGATTTACCCATATTTCTCTCTGCCATGCAGGTTCCTTTACCCGTATCATCAAATAAATCATTTAGAAAACGAGAACAAAAGCGAGCACAACTTAGAGATGTTGATGCGCTACTAGGTGTTTAGTCCCGGGAAGTGATGGTTTGGATTATTGATAAATTGCTTTGGTTTCTCGATCCAGCATTTGTTGACATACTCGAAGACGGTGAGGCCCTGCAGCGTTTTCAACCGTTTTGCAAAATTGTAGGCGTC
>CALLPQ010000059.1 GCA_938015425.1 uncultured Parvularculaceae bacterium
CCAAAATCGTGTGAAATTGCTGAAATGAATGTCTGATTTACAATCTACTGAAGGTGTTTAACGATTTTGACTCAGGCTCCTAGACCATTACCCTAAATGTATCTTTTACGTGTGACAGTATGGCTCTTTTTCATTTGCCTAAGCTCTATAAAAATAATTGTAAAATTGCTATCCAATAGTTGGGCTAATTTTACCCTGTGCCTAAAAACAACCCGATAAAGAGATTCAAATAGAGAGCTAGTTCGATGAGAAATAACATTATAAAGCAATGCACTAGTGTGCTTTTTGCGGGATTTTGCTTAACTGCTTGTGGGCAAACACATCAACACAAGCAACAAGCAGATACATTATGTAATGGCATTCAAAACAATCAAAGTCTGGTTATTCACCAAGGTTGGGTGCGCGCACCGCAGAAGGGGCAAAAAATTACTGCTGCATATTTCACCATATGTAACCAAACCGGCGATCAAGATAGACTTTTAAGCATTACAACCGCCAAGGCAGCCGCAGCCGAACTGCACGAGACCAAAACCCTTGAAGAGGATAGGGTTTCTATGCAGCGGGTGGATGATCTGACGATACCTCCCAAGGCAGGTATAGCCTTAAAACCTGGTGGATATCATATTATGTTGATTGACCTAGAATCAGATGTGGCATCAAGTGACACATTAACCCTAAACCTCACATTCGAGAATGCGGGCCCGATTAGCACAAAATTACCGCTTAAAAAATCTAGCGAAGAACACGCACACTAAAACCCTATAGACGACAGCTTTATGCTTAAGAATGTTTTCAGTAAGCCAGCTAAGGACTTACAACCACCCAATTTTAATTTGGTTTGCGAGTGGCATCAATTTCATAGCCGACATCCACATTAAGCCCCACCCACTCATCTGTGGCCCATTGCCCTTGGCCCACTTCAAAGCCGGTTCTGATAATGGTGACACGCCCCTTCGCAACCGCTTTATCCCCTTCAATATCAAGGCTAAAAGGGAGCACAATTTCTTTTTCAATATCGCGGATCTTCAACGTGCCTTTAGCTTCATAAGCACCCGCGCCCACCGCTGTGATCTGGTTACTTATATAAATCCCCGTTGGATGTTCTTTTATATGAAACCATTCCTTAGCCGGAAGACTTGTATCGCGTTGCCGGTCCCCCGTTTTGGCCGAGGACATATCAACCAGAATCTCAATGCTCGACTGGTCAAGGTTTTCCGGATCGAATCGTATAGTCGCTTCAAATTTTTCAAATTGACCCTCAAATTTTGTGCCCGTTTGCGTCCCCGCAAAAGTAAGTTTTGATGTGCCACTATTCACCAACCATTGATCCGGTTTTTTACGATCAGCAATGACGGGGGCAGCAATGACGGGTGCAGCAATGGGAGAAGCAACCGACTCAGAGTCTACTGCCTCAATTGGCCCAGTGTTTTCACCTAACTTTGTGTTTTCACTTAACTTTGCCTCTTCATCTAATGTTGCTTCATTTTTCTGCGTTTGTGCTTGAGATACAGATTCTTCAGGTTTCGCTTTTAGATCACTTGTTTTTTCAGTTTTACTATCTGCGGGTTTAGGAGATGAGGTTATTACTTCCGGCTGGATAATAGATGGTGTATCTGCCTCTCTTATTTCCAGTGTTTCACTTGTATCCAGTGTCTCGTTTTTTACATCCTGTGCAACCTCCCCATCGCGTGACGAAGACGTGTCGGGGGAACAAGCCCCAATCAACAATAATGAAAAGACGAGCGCTAAAAATTTCGCATACCAATCTGTTTTTTTTAAACCCATTACTTGATTATCAAACATTATAGACCTTTAATTTTTATTGGATAGCGTATTCGCGGAACGGTTTTTCAACAAAGGCAACATACGGATCAAAACATCATCGCGATCTTTAAAATGGTGCATCAACGCCGCGCCCACATGAAGCACAATTAATGCTATAGCACCATAAGCCACATATTCATGAATGTTTTTGAACAAAGTCTCAATCGGTTCTAGGTTTTCAACCCCGTTCCAAAACGGCATATGGGGTAAATGAATGGTTTTAAATAAAAAAGTCTGTATCCCCAGAGGAGAGACAGAAACCATCGCCCAGCCGATGAGAGGCATACCAATCATAAAAACGTAAAACCCGATATGGCTAAAACCAGCCATCACCCGTTGCCACCCTGGCATTGTTTCAGGCAAAGCAGGGGCACGATGGGTCAATCGCCACAATAATCTTAAAACCGAAAGCCCCAAAATCGTAATCCCGATTGATTTATGAAACTGGTAAAGCTCGAAGGTCAAAGAACTGGCCCGAGGCAATAGTTTGACCATAACCAAACCGCCAATCAATTGGCCAATAATCAAAAGCGCAATCAACCAATGAAAGAACATTGCCACAAAACTATATCGGGTACTCGTTGCCATTCTTACATTCTCACCAACTATTGGACACTATTTAGGTTACGGCCAGCTTGGATAAGCCAACATCTAGGCGTAAAGGTAACATTTTTTAAGACGCAAGCAAATCACACCCTTATCATTTCACAAGAAAAGGAAAGAATTATCCGGTTTCTTTTCCATATTACACCATAATGCATTACTGAGCTGCCATTATTCGAACGCATCTACGTCCCCCCAATTCATAAGGCCCCAACTTTAGAGCCCCGACATATGGAAACGACTATAGGGCAACAACTATAAAGCTCCGACCATCGGTCCAAGGGGGATACCCTTATCATGACGGGAAAGGTTTGGCGCATAAAGTTTTGAAATCGTGCCATCAAGAAATAATGCCTGTTTTGTTTTTAACCGATCCCGAAACAAAGATCCAAAATCATAAAAATTAACCCGTCCATTCGAGATCACAAACCAGAGCGTTTTCCCGTCTTCACTCACCCCGACACCGTTACGACGTTTTTTTGATGTAGATTTTTCTATAAATTTTGGATGCAACGCGCCATCAATCACCAACATAGGCCCCGATTGGGTAGCATAGTCAGGAGCCAGTGATAAACGACTATAGCGTCCAGTTTCCATCACCCCGGCTTTACCATCTTTGCCAAGATAAAATACTCCGTTCGGTTTCAGGTGAAAATTTCCATAGCCATCGCGGTGATTAATTTTCTTAATCTCTTTACCTTTTTCTATATACAAGCCGATCGGTTTAAAATCCCGATCATACATCCCCGCATTCATCGCAAACCGTAAGGTCTGGTCGGTTTTTAAAAGCTCGGCTTCAAGAGCTGCGAATGAGCCAAGGATTTCCCCGTCACGTCCACGGTGGAATAGGCGTAATTTGTCTTTACCCAGATCAAATTTGCAAACCGTATAATTATTGTTTTTCTCGGTAATATCCTTGCAAGGAGGTTCAGCCTTACCATTTTTATCTAATGATATTCTTGCATCTGATTGGCTTAAGTTAACTTTAGTTTTGTCAGCATTTGATCTTTTCAACTTAGGCGCATCAGGTGTCAGCACATTAGGTAAAGGCACAATAGGAGGTATAGGCATATTAGGCTTTTGCAAATCAGATTGATAAAACCCGAGCGTATTGGCGTTCTCTTGAAGGCTTGCAGCGCTTACAGCGCTTACCAAGAAGATCGCACACAAAGCAATTGAAAAGGCTTTTAGCATAAAATATCCTTCAAATGCAGCCACCCATGACTTAACTTGCTCATTATATATTAGATATAAGTATATATCAGGTATAAGACGAAATAAGGGCATCTATATCGGGGCGCTGTCGCTCTTTTGGATCTTCTTTTGCACTACCAATATAAATAAAACCGGCGATTTTTTCATTCGATTTCAAACCAAATGCTTCCAGCACTATCCGATCATAACTATACCATTCGGTCAGCCATTGTGCGGCAAATCCGTGCGCACTTGAGGCCAATAAGATATTCTGGCACACCGCGCCAACGCTGAGCACCTGCTCCCATTTCGGGGTTTTATGGGTTTCATCAACATTAGAGACAACCCCCACAATAACCGGTGCACGTAAAAAACGGTTTTTCTCTTTATCAATGGCCTTTTGCGACGCATCAGCGTTATTTTGGGCAAATACATTCGCAAGAATATCCCCCGCCTTGGCGCGGGTCTGACCTTGAAACAAAATAAACCGGAAAGGACACACCCGCCGATGATCCGGCACTCTTGCCCCGATCGTCAGTATATCTCTTAAAACCTGCGATGAGGGTCCCGGCTCTTGCAACATATCCGCTTGGGTCGACCGCCGCAAAAATAAAGCGTCCCGCATTTGGATAGAAGGGTGATTGGCTTTTAGGGGCGCGCAAAATAGTGGAGCATCACATAGAAGGTCATCATCGAAGGATGTGCCTGTTCGGTTCTCAGACATAATTCGGCTTCTTAATTTCTCCCCATTGCTACGTTACCAACAGGGTATAATCAAAGGGGGATTTAGAACCAATAAACCTGATTAAGACGCTGCAAGAACATTGGTGTTTTCGTTTCTTTCACAGTGATCTTCCATTTCAATGTCTCACCCAAGCGCGCAACGGCTGATTGCTGTTCGATTTTATGGTCATCACATTCAATACGGATCCATAATCTGGCATTGTCAGCACGGGCAGGCACGCCCGCATCAACCACTATGGTTTCATCATCATAGCGAATAACACCGCCGGCATTACGGAAAATATTAAATGTTTCACCCGTATCCTGATTATGAAGACGCCCGCGTAGCCCCCCTCGCCTGATTAATGTTTCAACATCATTAGGGAAACCACCAATAAATTTAATTTCAAGGTGGACCCGATATTGCGCCACCCGTGAAGCGGTTTGGAGTGCTGCAGTCGCATTTGCCGAAGGCGTAGCACTTTGCGTTACTGCAATCGGAAGCACCGCATTAATCGGTTGATCCGGTGTCGGAGACTGCGGCGATGGCACCACATCATTGCGAATTTTAGAAAACCGCGCCTTATCTTCTATTAAAATTTTATTGGCATTGTCATTCAACTGTGCAATCTGGGTATAAGCTTTACCCTCCCCATTTTGGGGCGTGGTCAGGGAAGCCGACAAGCCGGGTAAATTATCATCATTGAGGATATCTTCAATACCCGCCGATAGATCAGAAGGAATGGCCGTCATCACAACAGCCAGCAAACCAAACCCTTGGGCAAAAGCCCCTTGGCGCGTTATGGGCTGAAAATAAAACACGGAGGCAGCACCCATCACCACCAAACCGAGAATAACAGCAAATAGAGGAATATTATCAAACCCCATAATAGAGCCCGCAGAAATCGCCCACCGATTAAGCGTATATAGGGCCGAAGATTCTGCGCTTTGTTGATAATCGGTAACCAAAGCGGCAATAATGCCAGCGGAACCCGCGAGGGCTAAACCCGCAATATCGCCAACTCCAAATTCTCCAGGTACTTTGAGACCGCGTCTAACCCCATATGGCATGTCATTCTCCTACAATATTACCCAATCCATAGAGCCTAAATCAAAAATCGAAAAACACCTTCAGCAAATTGTAAATCAGACGTTTGTTTCAACAGTTTCATACAATTTCGGCTCTATCTCTTTAAAGCTAAGAGCCTGAGGGGTAACGAGGTGGGGTAAATTGATGTCTGATCCACACCCTTTTAAATGTTATCTCGCTTTTTCGGTTAGTCTCTTAAAACAGCATAGCCCCAAAACGCGCCATTATTCAAACTTAAATCTGCAGGCACATCGGTTGTAAGCACAAAATAATGCGGCATGTGTCTAATTTTGCGCAGTTCACCCCAAAATCCCCTATAATCTAGTCTATTTTGGGGCGGCTAGCGCCAAAATCCACATCAAATAGATGCTCCAGACAGGTTTTTGTAAGGTGCTTTTTAGAAGCATCATAAGCCGTAAAATTAGCCAGCTTTAAAATTGCCCTTTCAATTTGCAGCTGCCCCCCCTCTGGCGAGATCGTTATGTCAAAGTCAATAACATTGATCGCACATAAATCCTGCTCGAAAGCACCAATAGTGGTCAAGCCGCCACCCGTGCACCACCCAAGCAAAATCCGGTTAACGCCCTCATGCGCCACCAAAAGCCCGGTCTTCCATGAAGATTTGGCTATAAGGTCATTTAACCCTTCAATTATTCTGGTTTCTGCCTGTTTAAAAGTTTCCCCATCAGGTAAAAAACACGCCCCCTCACCCCCAGCATTATCAAAACAAAAAGCCAATCGTGCTGCCAGCTCTTCACGGCTCAAATCTTTGATCCAAACACTTTTTATTTCCTCAAACCGCAAATCTTGTTGCAGGTCAAATGGTTGACCCTCCTGATTTCTATGACGTTCCAAAATAATATTTGCTGTTTGCACGGTCCGTGGCAGCCCAGAGCAAAAAGCTTTATCCAAATGCAAGTCGGATAAAGCATCGCGCGCAGCCTCGGCCTGTTTTCGCCCCAGCCCGGTCAAATTAACAGTGCGCGGATCCGTCATTGATTTATCAAAATAATCTACATGACCATGACGTAATAAAAAAAGCCGCCGCCGCCCCGTCAACGCGTGAAGATCATCTTTTGCCATATTAGTTATACTCTGCATTAATTCATGACTGGGTTAGGCCGGCTAGGGGTTTTCATCCCTGTGATTCGAGAGTAGCTTGAAATCAGACGTTTTACCCTGATATCATTTGCCCAAACGTCACTAAAGCATCATAAGAGATTATAAGTCAAAACCGTAATCTCGAAACCTTAATTAACGGGCGGAGCGCACTCATAACCATGCCACTAACAGTTAAGAAAGTGACAGTAAAGAAAACAGTCTTTCTTGTGCTTGTTTTAGGAATTTGCGCCGCCCTTGGAACAAGCCTTTATATCGGTGCAGGGTATATCAGCCCGTCTATTGCCCATCAACGATTTGTGAAAGCGACCGCGAACAATAATGTTGAAAAACAAATTACCCATGGGGAACGCGCTCTACACTTATATGGAAAACAAGCCCACTTAGATGAAAAGCAAGCCGCACCCCAAGCCAATCGCGATCACTTTCAAAAACTCATCGACTTACGCGCGCAATTAGCCCATGCCCATTTAAAAAACAATAATGGGCCGCGTGCTGAACAACTCGTAAGGCCATTATTGCAAAGAGATGCAATCACAGAACTGCCCCCTAAAAAACGCGTAGAATTAGAAAGTCTGCATGCAACCACTTTATTTGCCAGTCATCAGCATGAAGAAGGCTTAGAAATTCTGTCTTCATTTGTCGAGTTTGCCGGAAATATTAGCCATCAAACTATTTCATCAGATCAGCCGGGCAATTTGCAAACCCTATATGTTCAAAGCCTAGATGAAGCCCGCTCCGTCATTAATGCAAATTTTGATCGTCCTCCCCTTAATTTTGGGAACGATAATGCAAGTCAATTGGCCAGCGCCACACAATTGGTTCAGCTTGGGGCCTATTATGCCTTACACCCCAAAAGTTTTGATACCGCCGTCACTTTATTGGAAACCGCTTATACCCTTCGCAAAACACACTTACCCCAACATGCCCGCGATATAACAGCCATTACTTTTATCTTAGGGCCGCTTTATCTACATCGTAATCAGTTAGACAAAGCGGAACAACTATATCTGGACGCATTCTTCGCCCAAAAAGATATTCTGGGCGAGAGTTCAGATGAATTTAGTCTCTATATAAAAATGCTCGCCGATGTTTATGAAAAACAAGGCCATCAAACACAAGCACAATCATTTTATAATATTGTGAAGTCAATTCTGAAAAATGACGTTGACATTTTTGCACTCGCAAACAGAGGCAATGATAATCCAAATCTGACAATCCCCGTCTCCGCAGACCATCCCCTCCCCCAAGGGTTCGAACCGACCGATCTTGTCCGCACCGCGGCCTATGGCATTCCTATCATTAATCCACGCGAAAACCAGACAGGAAACACCGCGCAACAAGACAATGGCCAAGCTTTTTCTCTAGAATTAAGTCTAGGGCTAAATTCCAATTCGGTTGATCAAAATGACACCTTGCCCGTTCGTTTAGCGCAATTAATGAAACTCTGCGCAAGCGACACCCATGATGAAACCATCACAATCTCCAAGGGTTTCTCGCACGACGATAATGACTCGTCATTCAACGAGCATCAAACCGGATTAGCCGTAGATGTAAACATCAATGGGCGGCTAATGCGTCAATCAGATAGCACTTGGCTTTGCTTTATTGAAAATGGATGGAAGTTCGGGTTTGTTCTCTCTTATCCTCAAAATACCATTCGGTATAATGAAAACAATTCTATTGAACACAGTTTTAAACCATGGCATTGGCGCTATATCGGCACACACGCATCGGTCTTATATCGAGAGCTTGGACCCCTGCATACGCTACAAGACTTCTTGGCTAATCTTGAATGCATTGGTGAAAACCGCAATCGCACGCAGATATTCATTAATCAACATTGTTATACAAATAATCCAAGTTATGCAAATAATCCAAACCAAAATAAAAAAGACCAAGCGTTATCAACGCCCACAACACAAATAGCTTCAAACAGTGCGCGATTGCTCGCAGAAAAAACCGCATTAAGAGCTTTTGAAAATGGTCCCGCTTTCGTTGCCAAAGGGCGATACAAAGAAGCCCAGTCGCTATATATAAGCGCATTAAAAGCGCAAGAAGACCTTCACATTATCACTGATGACGGCAATCATAACAAGGCAGAAGCCATAGAAAATCCAGCCCTTGGGTTTTATGTGGGCTTATTGGCCGATATATATGACCGTCAGGGCATGACACTGCACGCAAAAGCCATTCGTGCACAGATGTATAATATCATATATAAAGCCCACCATCACCATCAAGAAACGTTGAGTGAAACAAGCCCTTTCAAAATCACCCAGCCCGTGACCCAATTATTGACATTAAACTCCACCTATTTGCCGAACGATCTTATTGCCGCTTTTGATTATAACATTCCGGTTAGCAAAGACCCGACAATCGATGAAATGAAATTGCGGTTCGGGCAAACCTCAACCACACATCGTAACGCCCTATCCAATAACCCGGATAATAGTTTACCCGCTAATTTAGCCGGATTGCTAAACTATTGTATGGCACAATCTATCGACGAAAAAATCTCCCTTCGGTCGGGTTATCGTTCCTATAATACACAATTTTATCTATTTGAGAGATTGCGCCATCGCGGGACAGTAACCCCGCCCGGAACTTCGGAACATCAAACCGGTCTTGCCGCTGATATAGACGTGAATGGCCGGTTTATGAAAGAAACCGATAAAAGCTATGAATGCTTTGTCCAAAGCGCCCACCGTTACGGGTTTATCTTATCATACCCAAAAGGAAACACTTATCTTCCGGGGGAAAACAGCTATGAGCCTTGGCATTGGCGCTATATCGGACCGGAAAACGCAACTCTTTACCATCAGGCCGGACCAAAAGACCAACCGCAAGAGTTTCTTGCGGCCATAGAATGCTATCGTGAACAAGCCCGCGCTAAAGCGAGCTACTTTAACCAAGATGATACAGATTATTGCTTCATTGAAGATCAAACCTTTTCTTATTCCCAAGAAAACCTTGATTTTTTCAAAGATAAAACGAAAACCCCAGAGCCCATTCTCGTGAATGAAGAAAACAACAGTTCGGCCCGAATATTGAATAGAGTATTGCGCAGCGGCCAAAACCGTTAGCCTTATAACAATATCAAGGGTGCATCCATGAATGCACTTTAAAAACTGGGCCAATATACTGATTATGAAAAACGGTTTATTATCGATCGTTAGCAACGATATTCCATCCTCTATTGCTAAAGGAACAATTGGTTTAATTTCCGCTTTTCCTAAAGATAAACGTGATCGCGCATTAAACCATTTTCATAATGACGATCAACATCAGGGAACCACGTCACAAGAACACAGTTTCCAAGAGCAAAGCACTCAAGAATACAGCTTAAGATCAACATCTCTATCCATGGTTGCCTCCTTAAAAAGCTTCGGCTTTAATGTAAGAGAAATAACGCAACCAAACCCTCTTTCCAAAAAGTTGAGGGATAATAATAATCAGGACCCATCAATAACACCGCCCCTTGATCAGGGGATTATTGATTTACGGGGATGCCGGTTAGACAATCAAAAAATAATCAATATTACCAATCAAATCCCACAAGCCTATTCAGGGTTTACATTTATCGTTGATGATAAAATCAATCCCGTTAATGCAAAAAAGCTGCAGGCGGTTGGCAAGCTTTGTATTGGCGATAAGGGCATGGTTCATATCCCGAACCATTGTCAACAATCACAACGAGTTCAAACCTTAGAAAAAGAAGTAAGACGTCGCCAGAAAACACTGGCTTCCCTTAATAAAAATACCCGCATTCCGGTTAGAAAAACCCTCCTTAAAAAACCAAACATTTTAATTGCAGCCCCGCCCGGACCAGTCGCATTATCCATCATCAATAAAGTCAAAAACCTCGCCGGCAATATCTATTGTGCCTATCGCCCCGGACAAGCCATCAGAGCCCTAGAAAGCAAAACCATCGATTGCGCAATTTTCCTGCCCGAACAAGCCGGTGATCCCTTATTTGCTTTGACCAGAGCCATGAAAAGGCATAACCGGTATCAAAACATTCCCGTTGCCTTAATTGTTCATGATACAGACCATCAATATCAAAACACCCCTACCAGCAATATATTGCATCGCTCACAAGCCAGCGCCCATATCGAAACCATGCTATACTCAATATTGCGAGAGGGAAAATATAATCAATCCCTGAATATCTATCTTCGTCAAATGGGCATCCCAGCTTTTCGTGAAAAAATCGGGCGCGATTTCTCGGTTAAATTTTTCGCAAACCATGCTCCAACGATTTGTGATGATGCGGATCAACGGGGTCATAATGTGCGCTTTTTAGGAGTTAAAATATCTCCCCAAGACCATACCGGCATGACCGCAGAACAGATATCCCACCAAGTTGCCCCCCTCATCAATCGGGTTATCCGGGCAGAAGATTTCTTTGCCCGTCTCAACACCAAAGAGGATCGCGTGACCTACGGCATATTACTCAATAATATTGACCGCCGCAGCGCCGATAAAATCGCGGGAAGAGTTGTCAGTGTTGTGCAAAACACAATGTTTAACAATAAAGCTGGTAACCCCATAACCTTCGACGTTGAAAACGCCCTGTTCAGACGCCCTAAAGGAATGTGCCTTGAAGAGACCATTGCCGGGTTATTCAACACAATGCGCCCATAAATGCGCCCATAAACGTGAGAAATTAAAGATCCTAGATTAAAGCGCTTCAATATCCGCTGGCGTTTCAATGGACTGGCCCGAAACCTCTTTATCAATGCGGCGTAATAGGCCCGATAACACCTTACCCGCACCCAGTTCTACAAAATTGGTTACGCCTTGATCAATCATGGTGCGTACAGACGATGTCCATCGCACTTGACCGGTTACCTGCTGCACCAATAGGGATTTAATCTCTGACGGATCTTGAACCGCTTGGGCCGTAACATTCGCCACTAATGGAACACTAGGCGCTTTTACCACCACCTCTTCAAACGCTGCCTGCATACGCTCGGCGGCAGGCGCCATCAAAGAAGAGTGAAACGGCGCCGACACCGGCAATAATTTCGCCATTTTAATACCGTGCTCTTTGGCTTTAGCGCACAAATCCTCAACCCGCGCCTTGGTTCCCGAAATCACAATTTGACCCGGTGCATTGTCATTGGCAATCTCGCATATTCCAAGACTTGCGTCACTTCCCTCAATCGCCTTAGCTGCGCTTTCCATATCAGCGCCAATCAATGCCGCCATCGCCCCCTGACCAACAGGCACCGCCGCCTGCATCGCGTCACCGCGTATCCGTAATAATCGCGCCGTATCCGAAAGACTAATGCTACCCGCTGCGCACAAAGCCGAATATTCCCCTAAAGAGTGGCCAGCAACAAAGATAGCGTCACTAATAGAAACGCCCGCCTCTTTCTCCAACACCCGCACAACCGCCATAGACATCGCCATTAATGCGGGCTGGGTATTGGATGTTAAAGTCAACGCCTCAGATGGACCTTCAAAAATAATCTGCGAGAGATTTTGGGATAAAGCTTCATCCACCTCCTGAAAAACCTCGCGGGCGATGGGGAACGCATCACACAAAGCCTGCCCCATACCAACTGATTGACTACCTTGACCGGGGAAAATATAGGCTCGTGACATATCAACATTCCTGAATTTTAAACAATAACCCAAGACAGGTTATCTGGATATGAAGGGATAAACGCCGATAGTCATAAGAGCAGAATTTAAAGGACGCAAGCACTGGAGCAAAACATTTATCGCCAGTGCGCCCTTTAAAATTACCCCGGCGCACGCCACCTTTATTCTCCCCCTCCCTTGACCCTAAACTATGGCCCAATATTGCTTCCGTTTTATTAAGCTACAGAACATGATAGAGTTAAGGAGAAAGGCAAAACAAGGTAAAACCCAAAACAAAGTGAAACCCTATGAAAAAACTACTGGTCCCCCTCTTTGCTATCATCTCGATTATACTAATCTATTTGGGGGTCCATATCGTGCCTATTTCTGGCGCGCTAACATCTTTGACCCCAAAACTGGTCGATCAGTGTAATCGGCTGGATATCTTTCCGGGTACAGAAGACATTGCGATTGACCATCAAAATAATATTGCCTTTGTTGCCGCCGGTGAGCGGCGATCATGGTATAATAATCCCCATCAAACAGGCCCTGCCCAAGGGGGGATATACGCCTTTGATATCAACAATCCACAAACCCTACAAAAAATTTCTCCGCCAGAATTTACGGATTTTCTGCCCCACGGAATCAGCCTGTGGCAAGGCCCGAACGGTGAGCGACGGCTATTTGTGATCAACCATCCTTCTAGCGGTGAGGAGGTTGTAGAAATATTTTCAATCGCCAACGATCATAAGCTCACCCATCTTCGCTCCGTCTCTTTTGACGCTATGCACTCCCCCAATGATGTGGTTGCTGTTGGCCCAAACCAGTTTTATGCAACGAATGATCGTGGTTTTGATGGCGGGATTGCCGGCCTATTGGAGTTATATTTCGTCCTACCCTTCTCCAGTATCGTTTATTTCGATGGAGAGAATGGCCAGCACGTTCAAAAACAGATGTATTATGCAAATGGCATCAATCAATCTCCCGACGGGAATACGCTTTATGTGGCGGAATTTTTAAAGCGGCGCATTTCCGTTTTTACCCGAAATAAAACTGATGGAAGCCTGAAAAGACAGCAAAAAATCCCTCTTAACACGGGCCCAGATAATATTGATGTGGATGCAAATGGTGATTTGTGGGTTGCTGGCCATTCCAAAGGGTTTGCGTTTCAAGCCCATGCAAAAGACGCCGCCAAAATTGCCCCATCTCATGTTATTAAAATCACTCCCCCGAATTTTAATCGGGAAGACGTTTTTATCGACACCAAGGGCATTATCAACGGATCAAGCGTCGGTGCCGCCCATATCGGCGAAAGCGGCGGCAAATTGCTGGTGGGGGCTGTCTTTGACGGACACATTATGATTTGCCCTCTTTAGTCTGAAATCCCTTTTCCTTGCTCCTTCACAGTATGTTTGCATAATGTTTTTGCATAATTTAGGGCCCTTAAATGCTTGCCATTTTAGTAATGATCCGCTAACACCCAAGCTTCACAAATGATGGTCATTGACATTTGGCACGCAATCAGATGCCAGACAGATGCGGGATGGTCCCGCCGTTCGATGAGCCAAAGGCTAGACAGAGCACCAGCCGCTCTTGAAAGTCTCCATCATTGAAAAAGGAGCTGGCACATATGCCACTATACGAGCACATCTATATTGCGCGTCAGGACATTTCTACTGCGCAAATGGAAGCCCTAACCGAAACCATCAGCCAGATTATCAAAGATAATGGCGGCAAGATTGAAAAATCCGAATATTGGGGTTTACGGACATTACAATATAAAATTCGCAAAAACCGCAAAGGCCATTACGGCCTGTTGAATGTTGATTGCCCCCCTGCGGCGATGCACGAATTAGAGCGCCAAGAAAAAATCAATGAAGATATTTTGCGCACTCTAACCATTAAAGTAGAAGAGCATGAAGAAGGCCCTTCCGCGATTATGACCCGCAAAGACAGCCGCGAAAGCAGAGACCACCGTGGTGGTCCCCCTAGAGGTGACCGTGGTGATAGAGGTGACCGGGGCGGCGATCGCGAAAGCCGCAGCCACTCATAACGTTTTAAAACTGATGGGGATTTAAATTTCCCGTCAATTGTGAACAGAATTATTGACCATTTAAAGGATAGCCTCATGGCAAAACCATTTTACCGTCGGCGCAAAACCTGCCCTTTTTCAGGTGATAACGCTCCCAAGATTGATTATAAAGACCCAAAACTTTTACAACGCTACGTTTCAGAGCGCGGTAAAATTGTACCATCACGTATTTCGGCAGTTTCCCAAAAGAAACAAAGAGAGTTAGCCCGTGCCATCAAACGCGCTCGCTTCCTCGCTTTATTGCCATATGTTGGGGAGTAAGAATTATGGAACTGATTTTATTAGAAAGAGTGGATAATCTAGGCCAAATTGGTGATGTCGTCAGCGTTCGCGCAGGATATGCACGCAATTACCTATTGCCACAAAAAAAGGCCCTTAGAGCCAACGAAGAAAACAAAAAGCGCTTCGAGGCACAACGCGCTGAATTGGAAGCACGCAATCTTGAGCGTAAAGGCGAAGCCGAAGCGGCCGCCAAGAAAATGAATGGTAATTCTTTCATTATCATTCGCCAGGCATCAGAAACAGGCATGCTATACGGTTCTGTTTCAACCCGTGATATTGCCGAGCAAGCATCACAAGACGGGGTGCAAATTGACCGCTCCCAAGTGCGTCTTGATAAGCCGATTAAAATGTTGGGCATTGTTCCGGTTCGTATCCGCCTACACCCCGAAGTGGATGCATCAATTGAAATCAATGTTGCCCGCACAGCCGAAGAGGCTGAGCGCCAAGCAGCAGGCGAAGACATTTACGCCACTGAAGATGACAATCAAGGCAACAATGAAGAGGATGCGGCTGAATTTTTCGATCCTGAAGCACAAGAAGCTGCAGGCGAAGAGGCAACATCGAAAGAGAGCGGTGACAGCGCTTCTGAAGTAGACAGCCCCTCTGAATAAGTAAATTATAATATGGATAAACAATAAAATTATAGGCAACCCTTATGGGGTTGCCTTTTTTTGCCTTAATTGCATCTTTAACGCCCTTCGCTTATGTGTAATATGGAGCTTGGATATTTTAATCTGTATAGTGATTATTGAATTTAATAGTTTTCCACAATTAAGAAAAAACTGTTTACCAAAGGCTGTTTAATCGTCACTTTCTCATGATGGCAGATGGCGCAAGAAATGATTTTGATAATAATGAAGGCAAGCCTTCATCGATAGACGATAAACTCCCGATTAGCCTTGAGGCTGAGCAGGCGGTTCTTGGTGCTATTTTATTTGATAATGAAATTTTTTATCGTATTTCCGCTTTCCTGAAGGAAGAACATTTTTACGATCCCATACACCAGCTTATCTATAATGCTTGCGGGCAATTGATTAATTCATCTCGCCTTGCCTCCCCCTTGGTGTTAGATACATTCCTGTCCAGCGAAGTAGGATTTGTCGAAGCCGGTGGCCGTAAATATCTAGAGCAATTAGCCGCCTCCCTCCCCTCAACTGCAAGTGCTGGCGACTATGCGCGCATTGTGTTTGATATGTCTGTTTGTCGGGGCTTAATCGCCATCGGTGATCGCATGTCGGATCGCGCACGCCAGTCCACTATTGATGATGAACCTAGCGAACAATTAGACGCCGCAGAACAAGACCTTTATAAGCTGGCGGAAACCGGAAAATATGGTGGCGGTTTTAAATCATTTCGCTCTTCCATCACCGAAGCTATCGAACTGGCTGATGCGGCGGTACGCCGTGAAGGTAAAATGTCAGGTGTCGGAACCGAATTTATTGACCTCGACAAAAAGCTCGGCGGCTTGCACCCATCAGATTTAATTATTTTAGCGGCCCGCCCCTCAATGGGTAAAACAGCACTAGCGGCCAATATCGCCGTTAATGCTGCCAAAAATCACGTATCCGAACGCCAGGAAGACGGCACTATAAAAACCGTAAACGGCGCCATAACCGGATTTTTCTCGTTAGAGATGGCGGCAGAACAAATCGCTACACGGATAATATCCGAATTCTCGCGCGTTCCCTCCGAGCGCATCCGCCGCGGCGATGTGGACCAAGAAGAATTTGACAGTATCTACCATGCGGCGCGGGAGCTTGAATCCCTCCCCCTCTATATTGATGATACAGGCGGGCTTTCTATTGCTCAAGTGACCGCACGGGCAAGACGCCTAAAACGGCAACACGGGTTAGACTTATTAATCATTGACTATCTGCAATTATTAAGCGGCACCGGAAAATTCGCCGGCAATCGGGTACAAGAGATTACAGAGATCTCTATGGGGCTTAAAACCTTGGCGAAAGAGCTCAATATTCCGATCATAGCCCTATCGCAGCTTTCGCGGCAGGTTGAAAATCGCGATGATAAACGTCCGCAACTTTCTGATTTACGTGAGTCCGGATCAATCGAGCAAGACGCCGATGTGGTCATGTTCTTATTCCGGGAAGAATATTATCATAGTCGTGCCATGCCGGGCGATGAAAACAGTGTAGAGTTTCAAGAATGGTCACAGCGTAATCAGGAATTGCGCAATGTTGCCGAAGTTATCATCGGTAAACAACGCCACGGCCCCATTGGCACCATCAAGCTGCAATTCGAAGCGCAGTTCACCCAGTTTTCAAATCTCGCCAGTGATTTGGAAGTGGATGACTATGGAAACCCGGTTTATTCTGCATAGGGTTATTCTGCATAGGGTTATTCACATGCGATCTACCGTTTTCATGCCGCGCAAAACCCTATTCCTATAACTCCCTGCACTCCCCATTTATTATATCCTTAACTTTATTAAGCCCCTGTCAGATGTTTATAGAAATCCCAAAGGTAATAATAGAAGGGAATATTTACCAGCAATGTAAAGAAAAAAACTCTCCGAAATGAAGCTTTTGAAGTTTTATGACGAAACATTTTTTGAGCAAATACGGCCCCCACGCCGCCGCCCATTGCTGTTAATACGTGTAGGGAGTTTTCGGGGACACGATATAAATTAACGTTAACTCCTGCCTTTTTGGCCACAGTCCGACGCCGTTGTGAGGTTTCATCAGATATCATTGAACGGCGTTTATCGATCCAATAAATTAAGGGGATAATAAAAAGATTGAGCATCACCAAATAGCTCGGCACAAAAAAGGGCTTCATTGACGAAATTAAAAAACCCATTTTATTGGTGGTCAGCCCGGTTGGCACCAAGCCCCTATAATACGCCATTAAAAAAGCACCAAGCAGTGC
>CALLPQ010000060.1 GCA_938015425.1 uncultured Parvularculaceae bacterium
GGTTATAATCCGTTTATTGCCTATGAATTTTTAGAACTACTAGAAGAGAGCGGCAGCGTTAGCCCCCAAACAGGCTGGATGCCTTATCATTTAGTATTGGAAAATTCCGGCCAGATTATCGGCCTTGCCCCCGCTTATCTAAAGGGACATTCCCAAGGGGAATATGTTTTTGACCATCATTGGGGGGATGCCTATCACCGTGCGGGGGGGGAATATTATCCAAAACTTGTGATCGCTAGCCCCTTCACGCCCGTGCCGGGGCGCCGTCTTTTATGTGAAACAGATAATGACATTGCCTTGTTTGCCAATGCCATTGGCCAGCTAACGCAACAAATGGGATTGTCTTCGACCCATGTTAATTTTATATCCGAACACGAACAAAACCTTTTAGCAGACCGCGGATATTTACGGCGCATGGGGGAACAATTCCATTGGCATAATCGCGATTACCAAGATTTCGA
Organism: uncultured Parvularculaceae bacterium; assembly: GCA_938015425.1. Lineage (GTDB taxonomy): Bacteria > Pseudomonadota > Alphaproteobacteria > Caulobacterales > Parvularculaceae > CALLPQ01. Next base: position 462 of record CALLPQ010000060.1, read on the forward strand.
TGATTTTTTAAACGCCCTCACCTCACGCAAACGTAAAACCATCCGCCAAGAACGTCGCAAAGCGTTAAAAGATGATATTTCTATTAAAGCCTTGAGCGGGGACGATATAAAATCCCATCACTGGGATATTTTTTGGGAGTTTTATCAAGATACGGGGGCTAGAAAATGGGGTACGCCCTATTTAACGCGGGAAGCTTTTACGCTTTTGGGCGAGCGTATGGGGCAATCCTTATTGTTAGTCCTAGCCTATCAGCAAGATGATCCTGAGCCCATTGCTGGGGCCTTACATATGATTGGCGGAGATACATTATATGGTCGATATTGGGGATGCCGTGAACAGGCAAAGTTTTTACATTTTGAATGTTGTTATTACCAAGCCATTGAATATGCGATTGAGCATAAATTAAGCCGTGTTGAAGCCGGCGCACAAGGCCATCACAAATTAGCACGAGGATACGAACCCGTCCCAACATTTTCTGCCCATTATATTCCTGACCCCAATTTCAACCGCGCCATCGCCCATTATCTTGAGCAAGAGCGACTGGGGACAGAACAAGAAATAAATGCCTTAAAAGATTTTACGCCTTTTAAAAAAGAACAATCATAATCAGCCCTATAGTATGGATGAAGGAAACCTGCAATGGATTTAAATACACCTTATGATCAGGAAAATATTTTTGCTAAAATTATAAAGGGTGATATCCCCTGCATTAAATTATATGAGGATGATCATATCCTTTCTTTTATGGATATGTTTCCGCAATCAGTGGGGCATAGTCTTGTTATCTCGAAGTCAGCAACGGCGGTCAATTTATTTGATATCGACCAAGACAATTTATGCCATCTGATTAAAGGGGCCCAAAAAATAGGTAATGCTGCAAAAATTGCATTAAAACCTGACGGGATAAAACTTGCACAATTTAGCGGGAACGCAGCGGGACAAACTGTTTTTCATTTGCACTTTCATATTATTCCCGTTTTTGAAAACGGGCATATACTGGATCAAACGGACCCGACTGATGAAGCCAAAAACGCAAGGCTGGTAAAAATTGCTGAACTTATCCGCAAAGAAATCAATAATTAGTCTGTTTTGCATTTCAAAGTCGGGTTAAACACCCAGCTTTTTCTTTAAAATTTCGTTCACCGCTTTCGGGTTTGCCTTGCCCCCGGTTGATTTCATAACTTGGCCAACGAACCACCCAAAGGTTTTCGGTTTTTCTTTGACTTGCGCCACTTGCTCGGGGTTATCGGCAATGATTTTATCAATGGCGGCTTCAATCGCGCCTGTATCTGTCACTTGCTTCAAACCGCGTTCTTCAACAATCTTTGCCGGATCATCGCCCGTCTCGAACATAATCTCGAACACGTCTTTTGCAATCCGTCCCGAAATCGTATCATCACTGATTAAATCAATCAGTTTGCCTAAATGCCCCGCGCTAACAGGTGATTGGCCGATTTCAAGGTTTTCTTTATTTAACGCCCCAAAAAGCTCCGTGGTAACCCAGTTTGAGGCCAATTTACCATCACGCCCCTTGGCCACAGTTTCAAAAAAATCCGCCTTGTCCCGTTCCATCGACAAAACACTCGCGTCATAAGCGGAAAGGCCATATTCGCTGCTAAAGCGTTTCTTTTTCACATCCGGTAGTTCAGGTAATCCGGCCTTGATCTCATCAACCCATGATTGCTCAATCACCAAGGGCAAAAGATCTGGGTCCGGAAAATAACGATAATCATGGGCATCTTCTTTTGAGCGCATAGTACGGGTTTCACCGGTTTTCACATCAAACAAAAGTGTTTCCTGATCAATGGTACCGCCATTTTCCAAAACCTGAATTTGCCTGCGGGCTTCAAAATCAATCACCTGACGTACATACCGCAGTGAGTTAACGTTTTTGGTTTCCGTCCGTGTACCAAGCTCCCCGCCGGGACGTCGCACCGAAACATTAACGTCAGCACGCATTGATCCCTCATCCATATTGCCGTCACAGGTTCCAAGATAGCGGACAATTGTGCGCAATTTCCCAAAATATGCCGCCGCCTCATCCGCCGATCGCATTTCGGGTTTTGAAACAATCTCCATTAACGCAACGCCAGAGCGGTTTAAATCCACATGTGAATTGCTGGGGCTAATATCATGAATTGACTTTCCGGCGTCTTGTTCTAGGTGCAAGCGCTCAATACCAACCGTGATTGTATCTTCCGGTGTGACCTCTACTTCAATCTCGCCCTCTCCCACGATCGGATCTTTGAATTGAGAAATTTGATAACCTTGAGGCAGATCAGGATAGAAATAATTTTTCCGGTCAAAGCGTGACCAAAGGTGAATTTGCGCATTCAAACCAAGGCCCGTGCGCACAGCCTGTTCCACACAATATTTATTGATCACCGGCAACATACCGGGCATTGCCGCATCCACCAGTGAAACATTTTCGTTTGGTCCAGCCCCGTAAGTGGCCGGCGCACCAGAAAACAGTTTAGACTCCGAGCTCACTTGCGCATGGACTTCGAGGCCAATGATAACCTCCCAATCGCCGGTATCCCCTTGTAGCAAATGACGCGGTTCAATATGTCGAAGCTCCATAATGTGGTCTTTCTCAATTTGTTTTTGCGATACGCTTTGTAAAGCTAGCCCCGATGATCAGCGAGGTAAAAATTATGATAAAGCGCAATTAGCATGGTTTGGCAATCATATCTAATGTGCCCTGATAGGGTTTAATGTATTCTCTGCTTTAATTTTTCAATTTCTTCATACAACATGTTTGGTCGTTCGCACTCCAGATAATGGGTGCCGTTTTTAATCATTCGAAACTCGATATCGTCTTTATCCCCAAAATAATTCTGCAAGTCCCGCGCTGCGGAAAGGGGAACAAGTGTGTCGCGATTACCATGTAAAATAGTGACCGGCTGTTTTATCGAGGGTAGGCGCTCAAACAAAGCCCGGATTTGTGGGCGTCGCTCAGCAATTTCCTGCCTCGCCGTGTTTAAATAAGCCGGCAAAACGTGGCGGATACCGGGCAAACCGCCAAGACGCACCATTCCCCGAACATAAGCCCGCGGTTCATCCACCAACATGGCCACTGTCAACACACCAGCAATCCGGTGTGGGTAATCTAATGCGGCCTTTAAGGCCAAGGCTCCGCCATAAGAAACCCCGTAAATAATAGTGTGCTTTGCATCATCTTTATCAAATAAGGGCGCTAATGCGCGCACTTGATCATTAAAATCAAAAACCGGTTGCTGAACCCCGTCCCCATAATTCATATCACCATAGCCAGCCCTACGCGCCATCACCACTTCAGTATCAGCAGGCGCGCGAGATAAAAAGCGCTTGAACATATAATCGCGACTCGGAGACCCCGGCACCGCTACTATCCGCCATCCCCCCTCACGATCAGAACGCGAGATCAACCCTGACATGGGATAATCACCACCGAGTATATTGGCAGTATAAGAAAAAGATTCGTAGCGTTTATCGCTCATCCATGAACTCTTTTAAACGGCTTGGTCTATTCATCAAAATTACAAAAATAACTCAAATTATTGAAATAATTATCTAAATCCACCAATCTTCAGGTCTTGCTTTAAAATTAGCCGCTTTTTCCAGAACATAGCCCCCCTTCAACATGGTTTCCTCATCAAGAGGGCGGGCAATTAATTGCAGACCCAAGGGCAACCCCTGCTCGTCCAGTCCGGCGGGCACGCTCATCCCAGGAAGACCCGCTAAGTTCGCGGTGACTGTAAAGATATCATTGAGATACATCGAGACCGGATCACCGGATTTTTCACCAAGGCCAAAAGCCGCAGAAGGCGCAGACGGCGTTAAGATCAGATCAACCGCTTTAAACGCATCATGAAACTCGTCAAAAATCTTTTTACGGACCTTTTGAGCGCGCAAATAATAAGCATCATAGTATCCAGCCGATAAAACATACGTCCCGATCATAATCCGGCGTTTGACTTCATCACCAAAACCTTGCGCTCTGGTCTGTTCATATAATTCGTCAATAGGCAAATCGCCATCAGCACGAAACCCATATTTAACCCCGTCATAACGGGCCAGATTGGAAGAGGCTTCCGCTGGTGCAACAATATAATATACCGGCAATGCATATTTAGTCAGAGGAAGACTAATATCGACAATCTCACAACCGGCATCTTTAAGCCATTCAATACCCTTCGACCATAAGTCTTCAATCTTGGCTGGCATTCCGTCAATGCGATACTCCTTAGGGATACCAATTTTTAACCCCTTAACCGATTGCCCTAAAACGGCTTCATAATCGGGGACAGCCTGATTAATAGAGGTTGAATCTTTCGGGTCATAACCAGCCATTGATTTGAGCATAATCGCACCATCACGCACCGTGCGTGTAATCGGCCCTGCTTGGTCAAGGGATGAGGCAAACGCAACAGTGCCCCAACGCGAGCAACGCCCGTAAGTCGGTTTAATGCCAACTGTGCCCGTAAAGGCCGCAGGCTGACGAATAGACCCACCCGTATCGGTTGCAGTTGCCCCGGCACATAAAGCGGCGGAAACCGCACTGGCTGATCCGCCCGAAGATCCCCCCGGCGTGATCTTTGTTGTGTCCCCATTGCGGCGCCATGGGCTTATCACAGGACCATAAAAACTCGTCTCGTTTGATGACCCCATGGCAAACTCGTCCAGATTAAGCTTGCCCAGCATAACCGCGCCATCATTAAATAAATTGCTGGTTACACTGCTTTCATAACCGGGTTTAAATCCATCAAGAATATGACTACCCGCCGTGGTTAAAACATCCTTCGTACAAAATAAATCCTTTATTCCAAGGGGAATGCCTTCAAGGTCACCCCCTTCCCCCTTGGTCAATTTGGCATCACTTGCCTTGGCCATATCAAGGGCTTTATCCGCGGTGAGGGTTATAAAACTATTTAACGAACTGGCGTTTTCAATACGGGAAAGATAAGCCTGTGTTGCCTCGGTCGAAGACAGGTCTTTATTTTTTAATGCATCCCGAAGAGAGCTTAGCGTGTGATTTTCAATTTTTGTCATAAAAGAAGTCGTCCTAGGAGAATATGCGATCTATTATTTTAATCTGACGAGGCAAAACTTTACCAATATCTATTTAATGTTTGCACTAACAGGAAACCCCGTTTTGTTAGTCCACAACCTTTGGCACAACGAAGAAATTTTCCTCCGTCTGCGGTGCATTCGCCACAATATTATCGGGTTGTCCGCCGCCAGTTGGACCATCCGCCACTTTATCATCGCGCAATGGCAAAGACATATCCACCGTAGAAGCCATTGCCTTTACGCCGTCAACATCCACCTCATTCAATTGTTCGATCCAGCCAAGAATGCCATTAATTTCATCGGCCAAAGGTTCAAGGCGATCTTGGGGTATCGCCAATCTTGCAAGGCGTGCAACTTTTTCAGCAGTTTTTTTATCAACGCTCATAATTTTTCTCTTTAGATAAATTCTTCATCTATTCACGCGAATATGTGTCAACGCTTCCCCCACCCCTTAACAATCAGCGCCAGTGATCGCAAGCAGTTATTCTAATCCGTCTTGCCATAATAGGAAATGGGATAAACGACCAATGTGATTAGGGTAATGGTCCCCCAAGAGATTGCAACCGGTGGATCTGTGACGCAGGCAGCGTAGAGGGTGTATCAATAAAACTTTTTAACCCCGATGCCAGATAGGGAGAAGTTGATTGCTTATCCACTAAATCCAGCCATGAATTAAGGGAATATCCTTCACCACTTGCCAATGTCTGCTCGATAAAGTGACGCCAGAACGCGGTAACCCTGCTTTTATTGATGGCTTTATCTCCCCCTATTTCATTTATCGGTCCCGATACAGCCAGCAAAGCCAATATATGACCACAAGCGTAAACCGCTTTAATATTGCCCTTTGCTGATAACTCCCTGATTGTTTGTCCGGCAATTGCGCTTACACAAGTCGCATGGGTTTCGTTATAAAAGCTAGTACCATCAAACTCATCCCATAAACCAACCCCCATTAGGGCCTCTACAGCAATCGCATCTGCTGCCCCTTCATGGATCCAGCTGGGCACTCTATCTTTTCCTTGCTCCAAGCTGGGTCTGATCTGTGTTTGCCATAGATGCACAATCTCATGGGTTATAGATCGCTTTAGAATATCATGACCGGCATTTGACGGGGTTTGCCACGCTTGCCCCGTTAAAGTCACCATAATTTGCCCCGGTAACGCATCTCCCGAAAAGATAAACCCTTTGGTTTGCGCCGCATCTTGCTCATTGGAAGATTGATTAATCGTCATAAAAAGCGTTGGATTTAATTCAAGCGGATGGGCAAAAGCCTCTTCAAGCCAAGGATAGACCTGTTGGGTGATTTCAGTACTCGAGACCTTAATCCAATCCGGTAGGCTTTCATCAAAAACAAGAGACAATTTATTGCCGTCATAAGGGCCGGATTTGCCATCCTTATGGTCTATTTCCGGCTGAAAAGCTGGATTATTATCGCGGCCCGAACCCAAATAGATAAAGGCAGGATGGTCTATCTGGCTTTGCCATTTGTACAAAGCAGATGAGTGCTGGCCGTAAACACTTACAAAGGCATGATTAGATTTAGCCTTTAAGGGGTTTACATTAAAAACCGTCTCCATGCGTTGACCGTTCGGCGCGAAAGGCCAGAAATATCCACTATAGAAAACCAGAGATTCCCCGTCGCTTTGTCCGCCAAACCGGTAAATAGATTGATATTGTGCGGAGGGCCCTTCATTAACGCTCGAAACACGCAAATTGGCTTGATGGAAAGCCTTTCCATCTTTGGATACTAATAATATTCGCCTTCTATCGGCTTCCCCATCACGTGCTTCCCCGTCACTAACTTTCCCGTCACTCGCTTCCCTGGCACTAACTTTCCTGGCACTCGCTTCCCCTTCTTTAACCTCGAAAGTAAGGTTTGGGTCCAAAACCTCCCAGCCCGGTATTATGGGACCTGATAGAGACTGTTCTTTGGACAAGACAGTCGCAGATTGCCTCGTCAGGGTTTGCAATTGTGTACGTGCAGGGCCAAAATCCAACGCAAAAACAGGAACTTCTAGCTGATATTTAACGTTAAGATAGAATTTCGGCTCTTGCCGGATTGATATTTCAACCGAATTATTTTCGTTATTGGGCAAGTCCGGATTAATAGTGTTTTCAGTAATATTTTTTCTGGAACAGCTCAATAATAATAGCCCAACCCAAAGTATAGATAGTAATTTACTAGTTTTTTTTAAAATATCCGACAATTTAGCAGTTTTCACCTTGATATATTCTTATCTTGTTAAGCTTTAACCATTAGCTTTAATGCTAAGACTTTCTTGCCGTAATAGCAGGGATTTCCAGCGGAAACAATTGGTGATAAGCGGATGAGATGAAAACGAATGAACCGCAAACTGTAATATCAATAGTTGGCAAGACAGGCCCTTTACTTGGGCTCGACCTTGGCACAAAAACTATCGGAGTTGCCGTTTGCGATCCAGCAAGGACTGTCTCAACCCCTGTTACCACGATAAAAAGGCGTAAATTTACTTTGGATATAGAAGCAATCCTCTCATTGGCTAATGATCGCAATGCGGTCGGGTTTATTATTGGATTGCCTTTAAACATGGATGGAAGCGAGGGGCCCCGCGCCCAATCAACACGCGCTTTCGTTAGAAATGCAGAAAAACTGACTGACATACCTTTTGCATTTTGGGATGAACGCCTTTCAACGCAAGCAATGGAACGGGAGATGATTGCACTTGATACCAGCCGCGCCAAACGAGCAGAATTAATTGATCAAATGGCAGCGAGTTTTATCTTACAAGGAGCAATCGATAATATAAGGCAGGGATATGATATTTGATGATGAAGATGATGGTCCAGCAATTGAACGCTCACCAGAACATAAACTAAGGCATAATCTATTTGGGGTGCTCGTTTGCACCGGCATGGCCCATTTGGTGATGACCACCTTCGAGATACCTAATATTTCTTATATCCGGGTTTTTCTCATTGGTTTCATTTATGCAGCCCTTAGTATTTCCGTAAAATTAGGCCACAAAAACGCATTTCACCACTCAGCCATTGCTGCGATTACAAGCATGGTCAGTATAGGTATCGAGTTTATGATCAGTGGTAGTCATTACGTCGCAAGCTCTTTAATAATCTTCGACTTGGTTGTTGTTTATTTTTACACACAATATTTGCGCCTAGAAAAATCAAATACGCTGGATAGCGATATGGCCTCTCTCGCTAATGTTGAACTAGAAACAGACGCCTAAAACAGTTGAAAGTCTGAAATGCATTGGCTTGAGGCAAGCTGACGTCTGATTCACAGCTTTTTATGCCTATCTATATTCTAGACTAGGCCCTAAAGGTATTACCCAACCGGCTGAACCAGATCCCAGCGATTTCCGTATAAATCCGCAAAGACGACAACACTCCCATAGGGTTCGTGTCTTGGCTCTTCTAGAAATTCTATCCCTTTTTCCAGCATTGAGTGATAGTCTCTTTGGAAATCATCAGTATGCAAAAAGAACATGACACGGTCTGCGCCCTGTTTACCGATGCATGATATCTGATCTTTTATTATGGGTTTTGCAAGGACAATGCCGGTACCGTCCCCACCATTCATAGGGTGCACGACGACAAACCGTTTCCCCAGCCCCAAATCTGTATCTTCAGTCAAGGTGAAGCTCAGCTTATGGGTAAAGTAATCGATAGCCTCATCATAGTCATGAACCAAGAGAGAGATAAAACCAAGTTTTTGGCGCATTTCAATTATTTAACTTCGCCTAAAAGCGTTATGTATCATGCCCGTCGGTTTTGTTATCTTTTGATGAATAAGATGAGGGGGTTTCTCCCTTTTCATACCGTTGTGCAAACTCGGTTTCACCGCCCCCTTTAAGAATCTTCGCTTGCTCAACCCACTCTTCACGAACAATCCGCCCAGGGAATTGCAGCTTACTATCTACCCAGGTCACTTCATCTTCTTCCCACGAGGCGATTTGTTCATAATAATAAATTCCCAATGAATGGAGTAGTTTCTCGATCGCCGGCCCAATGCCTCTAATTTTCTTCAGATCATCCTTGGGGCCTTGTGACTCGCTGGTATAGAGTTTGGGTTTTTTGCCCTCAGAAATAACCGAAGGTTGTGACACCAGATTATTTCGCGTACCCGCAGAAGCATCAAAATCGGGCTTGTCACCAGCAGTGGCCATACCCGCGCCGGTGGCTGCATGCACTATTTCTTGTCTTCTTTCGCGCCATATCCACCAGCCGAAGAATAGTCCAAGCAAAAATGCTCCAAGTAAAAGCAGCCACATATGAAATGATAACCAAACCATGGCTAAGACCCCTTCTTTGTTTTAATCGTAAATTCAATTCTTCGATTCTGAGCTTTACCTTCATCAGTCGAATTATCGGCAATTGGTGTAGTTTCCCCATATCCACGGGCTTTAAGTTGCCCTTCATTAACGCCTTCCCCAATTAAATATCTAACAACCGCCTGAGCACGGGAAACACTTAAACTCTGGTTTAATTCAGCAGAGCCCGAACTATCCGTATGTCCCGCAATTTCAATTTCAAAATTTCTACATCTTTTGGCGGCGACCCCAAGGCGGTCCAACAAAGCTTTACTATCAGGTAAAATAATGGCCTTACTGGTTTGAAAGTTAATCGTATTATTACGCATTGCATTATCAAAAAGCGTTTGGCATTCATCCACAAGGTCAACAACGGGCGGTGCCACCACATCAATATCAACTTCAGTATTAAACGGAATATTCCCTAAAGCTTCTATTTTGATGCGGCTTTCATCGACAACGGCGTTATCATCCGTTATGCCCGAAATGACAAATTTATTATCACGGCCCGTAATATTACCGCTTTTCAATTGTGATAGAACATTAAGGTTTGTTGAAACCAGATCTTCCCAAGGTCCCTCCGGAACGCCATTTGCCACAACTTGCCTATCGATAACGCGTCTATTCGTCATGATTGTGCGTGCATGAGCAACAATTTTATCGCCCGCATTACGAGATGGAACATAGCCTGTTAAAATAACCGGCGCATTCCCCGGCCCCATAGTGGCACTCCAATCATAAGGAGATTGAACTCTTAAATCTCCGGGAACGGTTACAATAACCTCGCCGGTATAGTCACTGGGTAATTTACTAAAACGTTCATTGACCCGTTCCAGAACTTCACGGGATTCAGCGCGTCCAGATACAACAAATTCCGAACCGTTTCCTGTCACCCGCCCCGAATTTAATCGGCTTAGCGAGTTTAAACCGATCTTGGCCGCGCCAAGCCAATCCCCCGCGGGGGCACCTCTTGCAACATTCATCCGGTCTGTAACGCCATTGGGAAATTGCCCTTCAGCATATGCTACAATTTCATTTCGCGTTGTCTCATCAGGGACCATTCCAACCAAGGTAACGCCATCTTGTGATTTTTCAGCCGCCCATCTAAAAGGCGGTAAAGGTTTTGGCGGGAGCGCGGAAACCTTTAGCCCATCAGCTCGCACTTTAGTCACGCCGCCAACAATAATTCCGCCGCCCCAACGTGATGATTTAACCGATTTAATAATATCTTTGCGGTCAACCTCACTATTAGTCACGCCGGTTAAAGTGGCCACTTGACCATTTAATTCGACACTCACTTTTTTATTAGGATCAAGGCGCGACAATTTTGTGTTGGCCGAATAGTCCAACTTATCCTCCGCAGAGCGAATATTCCCCGGTAAGCCGGAATATAAGACAACCGCCCCATAGATAATAAAAGCAATCGCCGCGATAATAAGTTTTATTGATTTTGTCATAATTTATAAGCCCAGCACATAATTATGGAATTCAATGTTAGTAATTAAGTCTACCTAATCCGTTTAACCTATTATGTTTCACCTATGTTATCAGTGTTAATTTAGGCCAATATGTTCCAATAATGGTTGATCCCCAATAAATGACGATCCACAAAGTCTTTCTTCCCGAATCTCTTTTAACGCGAATGATTTTGACCCTAACATGTTTCATTAAATTTGGTGCAAAAAAGATGCAGTGTCTATAGCCTTGATCAGAATTTTTATTAGAAAACAGTTGACTGGCACAAATTTAACAGAT
>CALLPQ010000061.1 GCA_938015425.1 uncultured Parvularculaceae bacterium
CATGAAAAACTTCAATCATTTTTTCATACGGTCAATGAAAAGTATGAATGTCATGAATGCGGGGCAAGAATTTATCATGACTGGCGGCTTGTTATTCGTAGCCTTAATCGCAGGGCTAAGCGTTCAGCGCGGGCAAATGCAAGTGGGTGATATCGCCGCTGTTATTTTAATGATGACCAATATTTATCGCCCCCTGAATATTCTAGGGTTTGCATGGCGGGAAATTAACCAAAGCTCCGTAGACGTTGAAAATCTTTATGAACTCATGGCAGAAGAACCCGAAGTTAGCGACGCACCAACAGCAAACATTCTTAAAGTCAAACAAGGCGACATCGCCTATCATGGCGTCAGCTTTGCCTATAAAGGGCGGGATCGCAGTTTAAACGATGTTTCCTTCACCGTTAAAGCCGGAAGCTTTTTAGGCGTTGTGGGACCTTCGGGGGCCGGGAAATCAACCTTGGCAAAATTGTTATTCCGGTTTTATGATCCTGATAAAGGCACCATCACCATTGATGGGCAAAATATTGCCGCGGTGACCCAAGCAAGCTTGCGCGAAGCGCTAAGTACCGTGCCTCAAGATGTCACTTTGTTTAATGATACATTGCGCATGAACATCGCCTATGCCAAACCCGACATCGGGGAAGACGCAATTTTAAAGGCTGTTGAACAAGCACAACTTACAGGTTTTTTGAACAAATTACCAAAAGGACTGGAAACAATTGTGGGGGAGCGCGGGCTCAAACTTTCCGGCGGGGAGCGTCAACGTGTTGGTCTAGCCCGGGCGATCATCGCCGATCCGTCTATATTAATTCTTGATGAGGCCACTTCCTCTTTAGATTCCACAACCGAAACCGAAGTGCAATTGGCTTTGCGCGAAGCTGCCAAAGGCCGAACCACCATCGCCATTGCCCACCGTCTTTCCACCATCGCGGCAGCAGATAGAATTATCGTTCTAGATAATGGCACCATTGTACAAAGCGGCACCCATGAAACTTTGCTGGCACAAACCGGCATTTATGCCGATCTATGGCATAAGCAAAGCACCGACTTGCAAGCAAAGGCAGAAAAAATGCAAAGCCAGAAAAAAGCTAAAGCCTAATCAATAGGCCGGAAGATCAGTGTAAGCACAATCCCAATAAGCCCGAAGATGGACCAAAGCGGAATATCCATTAATGTTGAAAGCGCCTGCTTAATCCCGTTTGGCGATGCCTCGGCCACACCATGGCCATCAATCCCGATCAGCGCCAGAATAGAGGCTGTCCCGCGAACATAAGGCTCTTGCTGTTCCAACGACGTAATCGCATCAGCGCCCAATAACCCGATGGCTATCGCAACAAATATCCACGCAATAAATCGAAATAATGCCACAAAATGCCCCTTCTCTAATATTTCAACTCAATCCAAATCCATCTAACATAGCATACCGAAGGTTTTGCCCTTCTGCCAAGCCCCGACCCGCAGCAAAATGCCATTTTCCCTCAATTAAACCTTGTGTGTTGCTCAACCATGCGTATATTCCGCTCAATTGGTCCCCAAAAAAGGGTAATCAAAAGGACAGGTGGCCGAGTGGCTTAAGGCGCACGCTTGGAAAGCGTGTGGGCGTTAACGCGTCCCGCGGGTTCGAATCCCGCTCTGTCCGCCACCCCTCCCTTTTTTCTAGTTTTACTCTCTTTCATATATTGCCTGAATAACAGGTTTTATAAGGTTTTTGTGAAGTTTAGGGTTTTTCTGGCTTTTGTTAGATTGTACTGATATACATTCATTGTGTGGTATGAAATGTGGTATATTTTAAGATGGCCCCCATAAAAGGAAAATTGACGAAAAAGCTAGTGCAAAGCTTGGGGGCTGGCCGTCATGGTGATGGCGGTGGGTTGTGTTTGGTGGTTGATCCATCGGGGGCGCGGCGTTGGATTGTTAGGCTTACGGTCAAAGGGCAGAAGAACAAAAATGGCTCGCCGTTACGTACTGATTTTGGTTTGGGGGGCGTGGATGTCGTTACTTTGGATGACGCGAGAGAGCGGGCGCTAGAATATAGGCGCATGGCTAAGCAAGGATTGAACCCGCGTTTTAATGTGAAAAACGAGATACCCACATTTGAGGAAGTGGCGCGGCAAGTCCATATTGACAGATTACCCACATGGAAAAATCCTAAACACGGTCAGCAATGGCTGAATACGTTAAAAGAATATGCTTTCCCTAAAATTGGCAGGATGCCGATTGATAAGATTGGGCAACCAGAAATATTGACCTGTCTTAGCCCTATATGGACAGATAAACACGAAACGGCAAAACGCGTGTCGCAACGCATTAAGGCCGTATTGGATGTGGCAAAATCAAAGGGATTTAGAACGGGAGAAAATCCGGTTACTGAAATTAAAGACGCTAAAGTCCTTCCCAAAGTGACGGCCAAGCCCAAGCATCACAAAGCCATGCGGTGGCAAGATTTACCTTCTTTTTATGCCGATCTAAAATCACGCAGCGCTATGAGTGCAAAGGCTTTGATGTTCACGTGCCTAACTGGGTCGCGCACTAGCGAGGTGTTGGGGATTAAGTGGTCAGAGATTGATTTTAAGACTGGTTTGTGGACCTGCCCCGCTGAACGCATGAAAGGCCACGAAGAGCACCAAGTGCCCCTTACGCAAGAGATGATTGATATTATAGAGCCTTTAAAGACCATGGCTTCAACCTATGTTTTTGAGGGCCAAAAACGCCATAAACCTTTGTCGAATATGTCTATGTTGATGTTGTTACGCCGCATGAAGATGAGGGATGTTACGGTTCATGGGTTTAGGTCCACGTTTAGGGATTGGGCTTCTGAGGTTACGGATGCACCGCGCGAAGTTGCAGAAATGAGCCTATCCCATAAGGTGGGGTCTGATGTTGAACGGGCCTATGCGCGATCAAAGCTTTTGGATAAAAGGCGTGCTTTGATTGAGCGGTGGTCGGATTATGTGACGGGTCATGACAGGAATGCGGGGTAGTTTTCTATGAAAGATAAAAAGGAAATTGATTACACATCTGCTAGAAGAGAGACAAAATTTCTAGATTACAAAGTGATAAATGCAGATGAATCAATATTAAATCCAGGAATTAAGATACCTGTTCCAGATCATAAGGTTGGTAAAGTAACACTTATGGTTGAAAGTCAAATAGGGTTGGATAGGCCAAAGCTTAATTTTTATATTGTTCGTGAAGGTGATTTGGATGAGATTATCGCGGATATTAATAACGTAGGTAATTTACCTGAAGGTTGGGATACTATTAGCCTTTATGAACATATGACGATGGGGAGTGATTTAGATGATTTATTTTCTGTCGCTACGGATGATTTCCATGGTGATTGTTATGAAGCCCTTTTTGGGGCGGGAGTTATCGACGAAAGCTATAAATTTAAAAAAGAGCATCTTGATCGTATCCCCAAGCAAAAAATCAAATGGGCAAAGAAACAATTTAATGACAACTGGCTTACCGTCTTAATGACAGATTTCACTCTAAGTAATTTTCCCTATACGTCATTGGTTAGTTATGCCGCGCGTATCTTTTTTAACCATTACGTAACGGAAGATGATTTTTTAGTTGGATATCTTTGGCGTGAAATGACGATGCTAATAGAGCAAGAACCCCTTGCTATAAAATATTCTGAAACTAGGAAAAGTGCGGGTCAGGGTGGGGGTGAAGCTTCAAGCACAAAAAAACAAATGCGGTTAGAAAGTTTGCTTTCCAATCTTGAAGAATTAATCGCTGAAAACCCAGCTTTGAATGAAATTAGTGATATTGCGGTGGCCGAGTTAGCCGTCAAGCGAGCAAAAGCATTAAGCCCCGACTTATGGTCACAAGGGCAAGGTCAGTTAGAGAATTATCTAACCGAGATTGCTTCTAAACAGCCTTATAAAAAACGATATGATGCAATCTTTCATAAAACCGCTTAAGCAGTTTTGTGTTTTTGGATAACCGCTTAAGCACCGA
>CALLPQ010000062.1 GCA_938015425.1 uncultured Parvularculaceae bacterium
TTAATCTAGCATGTGCTCACTACCAAAGCGGCGCATCGCAATGGCGATCATGACCAGAGAAGCCGCCATGGTGGTGGCCATGCCACCAAAATATTGTAGCAAAGGCACTTGCCCTTCTAATAGTAATTCTTTCAATACAAATGTTTGATTAAACACAGGTAAGAAACTCATAAGGCCGTCATAGCCCACATCCAGAAATAGGGGCACAAAAGTAACAGCCGTTGGCACGATCATTACCATGGGCAGATAGGTCATAGCCTCACGATAGCTTTTTGCAATGGTTGCCAATAATGTTTGTACGCTGGTCATGAAAAAAGCCAGTACACAAATTGATAGTGATCCAATCATTATGGTTTGAATATCAAGGTAGAAAGTAGCGCCTATTTTTTCTAGGGGCGCGCGTGATATGGTAAAGCCACTGATGAAGAAGGCGGAAATACAAAACAACACCCCCAGAATGCAAAGGCTCAACCATTTTCCGACAATAAGTGTGCCGGGGGAGACCGGTTGGGTAAGCAAGGGCTGCAATGTCTGACGTTCGCGCTCCCCTGCAATAACGTCAGCAGTGGCCGAAATGGTGCCGCTGATGGAAGCGATGATCAACATCATCAAGATCATGCCCGCCAGCTGGTTACTAATACCCCCCGCCGCGGTTAGATCATAACGTTCTACATTAATGGCGACGGTGCGCGAAGGGGAAATGCCGCGTGCTATTAATCGGGCTTGCTCGACCGTGTCCGCATATGCTTCGATTAGGCGTTTCATATCCCCTGCATTGCCATCGGCTGTGTTGTCTTTTCGGTTCACGTAGAGACTGACGGGCGCGGGCAGAGAGTTTAAATAGTTTGCTCGAAACTCTTTTTCTATCACCAGAATAACTTCTTTTGCTTCTAATGCCTCTTGGGCCTCTTCCAGGGTTGAGTGGGTTTTAAAGGTAATATTTTGCTCTTCAAGAAACTGCACCATATTGGGGGCCATTTCTCCGCCTACCAATAAGGCATTAATGTCGGTTTCCCGTTCGGCGCTGCTGGCGATCATCGAGATAATAAAATATAGATATAAAGGCATGCCAAAAGAGATCATTAATAAGGTCAGCATAGAGCGCCGATCACGTGATATTTCTCGCCATTCTTTGATGATAATATTAGAGAGTTGGGAAAACATAATTTATCCTTTTACGAGATCAACGCGACGAAGGCGTCTTCAAGTGAGGCGGTGCCGGTTTGGGCAACAAGGGCATCGGGGGTTGCGTCCGCAATGATGGCACCATGATCAATAATAACAACACGGTCAGATAGTTCGTGTACCTCGGCCATGACGTGACTTGACATTAAAATACAATGGCCGGCATTACGCCGCTCTTGTAAAATTTGCCGTAATAAGCGGATATTCATAACGTCTAACCCCCGTGCCGGCTCATCCAGCATAAGGTTTTTAGGGTTGTGAATAAGGGCTCTGGCCAAGGCTATCTTCATGCGTTGCCCTTGAGAAAACCCTTCTGTCTTACGGTCGATAATATCTTCCATATTCAATAATGCCACCACATCATCAATGGCCTTGTTTAGGCTTGCCCCTTTGATGCCATGAAAACCGGCAAAATAGGCAATTTCCTCACGGGCCGAAAGACGGCGATAGAGGCCGAATTGATCAGGAAACACGCCAAGTTGTTTGCGCGCTTTCACGGGCGTTTTGGCCACATGAATATCATTCACATAAGCCGCCCCGCCATTGACTTTGATCACCCCTGAAATCGCACGCATCGTTGTGGATTTGCCGGACCCGTTCGCGCCAAGCAAGGTCGTGATCTCACCATCGCGGGCAGTGAAGGTGACATCGTTTACCGCTTTTACGTCTTTAAAACTTTTAAAAAGGTTTTCTACTCTTATCATGATCGTCCCTTAAGATTATGAATTTGGGAAATTTTGCTATTGGGAATTATGGGTTTGGTCCAAAGCGACCGATAACGAAAGCAGGCCGTGAGATTTCATTTAAACATTCACCCTCAATTCGCGCCGGATCTTTATGGTCTAAAAATTCGCTGATGAGGCGTTCAGAACAGCCATTGCCAGTGACACTATGACCAACATTGTCAGCCACAAGATGAATAGAATTCGGTAAATATTGTGCTGCTGCCTCTCCAAGAGCGGGCGGCGTGATGGGGTCAAGCCCGCCTGATAATAAAAGTGTTGGTGTTGTGACTTTTACGGGCGCGTTAAAGTCACTTGGCACTTCGCCTGTGGGCCAAACAGAACAGGCATCGCGTAGCGTGCTGATATAAGCACTGGGGAATTTTGTTTCAGCGATATTTTGTTCTTGTTGTTTTAGGGGCGGAATTTCTTCTGCGCATTGCACGGATAAAAACAATCCTGTGGCGATGCCGCCTGATGTTTCCTGATTGCCGAAATCTGTAATGGCTAGCCATGGTTCAAAATTGCCTTTATGGGCCTCGTGAATAATAAAAGGTATAATACGCGCTGTGGGCGGGGCATAAAGCGGCCCGCGAAAGCCGGTCAAGAAAAGTGTGTCATCCACTGTTAGGGTAAATCCGTCCCCTTCTAAAACGCGAAGGTCAAGTGGTGACGCTTTTAAGTTGGTTAACAAAGCGGCAAAATCAGATTTCAACGTTGGAAACGCGCTACGGCATTCTTCGGTTTCTATGCATTTGTCGATAGTCTTATTTAAAATGTTTTCTGCATAAAGTGCATCGTTCAAGTAAGCGGGAATATGCGGGGGTGCCACACTATCCAGTACCAAGGCGCTAACACGATCAGCATGGGCTTTGGCATATAAAAGCCCCGCCCGTGTGCCATAGGAAATGCCCATAATTGAAATTTTCTCGTGGCCCAATTCTGCTCTGATGGTTTCTATGTCCTTGATAAAAGCATCTGAAGTGTAAAATCGCGGATCATGTTTGGCGTCTTTTAGACAAGCCGCCGCGACAATGTCGCCGCTTTCCAGCGGGTTTTGTGATTGGGGGCAATGGAACGGGTGGGATTTGCCGGTACCGCGCTGATCAATTAATACCAGTTTGCGTCCTTGGCGTGATGTGCGCAAAATCAGGCTATAAAGATCCCCCAGCTCGCTCGCCCCTTGTCCAGGACCACCAGCCAGAAAATAAAGCGGTTCTTTTGTGGGTTGTCCGCCGCTAGGGGGCAGGACGGTCACATGAATATCAATTTTTTTACCGTCAGGGTCGTTATGGTTTTCCGGTAATTTTATGGTTCCACATTCCGCCAATTCCTCTACGGCTACAATGTGGCACGGTTCTAGAGGTAACCGGTTTTCTCCACTCTGTGCGGCCATCACCATGGGTGATGTGCATAAAGTTACCCCTATTACCATATATGCAATAAATTTTTTGATGATTGGGGTAGAGAGGTTTTTTAAGGTTATGAAACCACCATCAATTTGACATACAATATGATTGAGAAAATTAAAAACTGAGTTGGATGTCATATGTTCCGTCCTGATGTTGATAGTCTTAATTTGGGGGCTAAAATATTTTAGCTTTTTTATAAATGAACTAATATGGTTATATTAACACAGGTTAAATAAATTAGGGTTGATCAATCTTATAATTCCTCATTAATCGATTTTATCGATAAAAATTTCTTCGATGGGCATTTCAAAAAGCCGAGCAATTTTAAAGGCGAGGGGAAGAGAAGGATCATATTTTCCGGTCTCTATTGCGTTGACGCTTTGGCGGGAAATATCAAGGTGGATCGCAAGGTCATTTTGTGACCACTTCCTTTCTGCGCGCAGAACCTTTAATCGATTATCCATTTACTCTTTATCCGCATTTATGATGGTTGCTCTCGTGGGCGTTTTGTTATCGCATACGCGTTCTGGCCCACCAACCGATCCAGATTATCGAGTAAAAAATGATTTGAATTATGATACTGCTTATTATTCCGGCCATAAATATTTCCGTGGGGGAATTGAATTTGGTTTCCAATAATGAAACCAGAGAATTAGGAACAGCATTATATTGCATGGTGGTGTAAAATGTTGCCGCTAGAGATATCCACCCTATAGAACTCCAATACCAGGCAAATTTATGGGCTTCTTTTGCCGCTTCATCAATATTTTTCCAATATGATATGGATATGATCAAAAGAAAAATCAAAACAGCTAGCGGTGTCCAAAGAGGTAGTTGAATGCCTAATCCGTTAAGGATCCCGATTATAAAACCGCCAAACGCAGAGAGTAATAGAATATTATTCGGATTTAGGCGTTTCCTTGATGTGGCCATTTGCTTCTCTCCTTTTTATGCCATTGGTTGACGGAGCGTTATTCAAAACGCCCATGAGCGATGAACCTTGTGATATTATGTATTATAAGCACCCTTTACAAAATGTAAAGGACACTTTCCATAATTGTCTTGCTCGTTTTGGCTCTCAAGGTTGTGACCATATTCGTAACCACGGTGGCTCACATTTACGTAGAATGATGAAAATAAGACCTAACATACCTATGAATGCCACATTTAAGTATTATTGTTGTCTCATGGTTGAAACACCAACCACGATAAATCACAAACGAGGATATGTTAGATAATGGCACTCTTCTGGTAATGCGTAACTGAAGACAAGAGAATAAAGAGAGCCTTAAAACTGCTTATAATATGAAAAGGAATAATTATGACGAATGCAATAAACGGAATAACCAAGTTTTTATTAGCCTTATTGATCGGGACATTTGCCACGGTGGTAAGTGCCTCTGCTGGTGAAGTTTATGTCAAATGGAGCTGGGGTGAAGCTGTTGATGGATATGATGTGGTTGCATATCACACACAAGATGCAGCGATTGAAGGCAGTGCCGAGTTTTCCACCCAGTATCTAGGAGAAACATGGTTGTTTTCGTCACAAGAGAATCTAGACCTGTTTACTCAAGATCCTGACCGCTACCGTCCTGCTTATGGTGGGCATTGTGCTTGGGCTATGTCAAAAGGCAAAAAGGCCTCAGGGAACCCGAAAGTCTTTAAAGTTGTAAATGGTACCTTGTATCTGAATGTTAGCAGGGGCGTTCAGAACAAATGGTTTAAAGATATTCCAGGGTTTATTGAAAAAGCGGATGCGGAATGGCCTAGTGTGCGGGCAAAGCTAAATAGTTAGTTAAAACAATGGCTTAATAAATGGTGCCGGCCCTTTTGGGTCGGCATTTTTGTTGTGTACGTCATAACCTTTTACGCAGTGCTGTGGTGCTTAGGTCCACACTTTAAGCGTGTCCTTGTAAAGCGACTAAAAAAACGCCATCTTAAGGGGGTGAAAAACCGTTAGGCAATGCATAAGGGGCAGTGATGTTAAGATATTCGATAGAGGGTAAATCGGTTATAGGCGCGGCTTGGTTAAAGCAATGGGGCCTTACGGCATTGTGGGGAATGATGGCTTTAATAGGGGCTGTGTTGTTGGCCTTTCATGCGATTGGGCAATCGGCCAGTCGGGGAGAAGCGATTGTTTTAACGTTAAACGGGGCTGTCTCGCCCGCATCAGCCGACTATCTGGTCCGTGAGATTAATGCGGCGTCTCAAGCGCAAAAAGAATTAACAATTATCGAA
Source organism: uncultured Parvularculaceae bacterium (assembly GCA_938015425.1). Classification (GTDB taxonomy): domain Bacteria; phylum Pseudomonadota; class Alphaproteobacteria; order Caulobacterales; family Parvularculaceae; genus CALLPQ01. Next base: position 5,558 of record CALLPQ010000062.1, read on the forward strand.
ATTGATACCCCCGGTGGTTTGGTGACCTCGATGGAGGCGATTAACAAAGCTATTTTGGCATCAGACACGCCAGTGGTGACTTATGTTTCTCCCCAAGGGGCGAAGTCAGCCAGCGCAGGGCTTTATATTATGTATGCGGCGCATATTTCGGCCATGGCACCGGCAACCAATACGGGTTCAGCAACGCCTATTCAACTTGGCGGCGGTGGTGGTAATGCACCGGAGACGGAGCTTTTAAGACAACTTACATCAGGAGATCAAGAGAGCGAAACCATTCCACCGTCTGAGAATGTAAATAAAGATATAGCGGATACGCTAAAGGAGAAACTTCAATTAAATAATGACACAGCCTTGCATGCCAAAATGGTCAACAACTCCGTTGCCTATATCCAGTCATTGGCAGAATTACGGGGGCGTAATGGAGAATGGGCGGAAAAAGCCGTGCGCGAGGCCGCCAATATTACCTCCACTCAGGCTTTAGAGATGAATGTCATTGATTTAATTGCATCCGATATGGCTGACTTGCTGGATAAAATTGATGGCCGGCAGGTTGTGGTGAAAGAAACCACCAAGACAATTAATACGAACAATATTATTGTAACGCGAATTGCCCCGACCTTTGCTGAAAAGATATTAGGGTTTTTTGCTGATCCTAACGTTGCGGCGATCTTGATGTCTCTTGGCATGTTGGGCCTCACTGTTGAATTATGGAACCCCGGGTCAATTTTCCCCGGTGTGGTTGGGGTGCTTTGCCTTTCTCTTGGTTTGTATGCATCGCAACTTTTACCCTTTAGCTGGTTAGGGGTCGGGCTTATTATTGGTGGCATATTCCTGATTGTATTGGAGGCTTACACACCGACCATGGGCGTTGTCGGGTTTATTGGCTTGGTGTGTTTTGCTGCGGGTTTATATCTATTATTCCCCGAGACTTTGCGGGTTTCGGGCAGTGTGATTTTAGCCAGTGTTGCGATTGCGGGGGGGATTCTCGCCTTTATATTGTTTGCGATTGTGGGGTCGCGATCCCACGGGCCTTTATTAGGGGCGCAAGCGATTAAGAACCGCGAGGGTGTTGTGGATGATTGGGATGGCAATGAAGGGTATGTCATTGTGGAGGGGGAGCGGTGGCAAGCCCGCTCATCAACGCCTTTAGAAGTAGGGGATAAAATTAAGGTTCAAGAAATGGATGGATTGGTTTTAATCGTCAGAAAAGCAAAAGCGGAAAGTGGTGGCTTGCTGAGTAGTATGCGCACAACTTAAAAAAGATGACTTAAGTAAAGACGGATTCAATAGGGGCGATACAGACATATGATTTATCATAATGAAATGATCGTTTTTGCGTTAGGATTTGCGCTGGTTGCCCTTTTTTGTGGGGGGATTTATGCGTTTAAATCGGCGAGATGGTTTGCCCAAAAACCCCGCCTGCCACAAGCAATGTTGGGAGATGATATGCGGGGGCGTCGCGCCTTGATAGATGAAATATCACCATGCGGTGAATATTGTTTTGTTACAGTGGGGGCGGAGCGATGGCGCGCACAATTAAGCCCGCGTAAGCTTGTAAATTTAAAAGATGCGGATTTAAAGAACGGTGACAGTGTAAGGATTAAAAGTGTCAACGGGTTAACGTTAAATGTGTGTCCCGATAGAATGACTAAAAACAGTTAGTATTAAGCAATATTATAACAAGGCGCTAGCCTTTAATGAGGAGATAAACATGGACGGGTTTACAATTATAATCGCATTGTGCGTGGGGTTATTCTTTGTTTTGACAAATATAATCAAAATTTTGAAAGAATATGAAAAAGGCGTTATTTTCACCCTTGGACGGGTAAGTAAAAAAGGGGCAGGGCCAGGCTTGATCTTGTTAATCCCCGGATTGCAACGCCTTGAAAAAGTTGATATGCGGACCTTGGTGCATGATGTCCCAACTCAAGATGTGATATCCCGTGATAATGTTTCCGTTAAAGTGAATGCGGTTATTTATTACCGTGTTGTGGATGCGGTGCGCGCAAAAATTCAAGTTGAAAACTATATGGCCGCCACCAGCCAGTTGGCGCAAACCACATTGCGTTCTGTTTTGGGTAAGCATGATCTGGACCAGATGTTACAAGACCGTGAAAAACTGAACAAAGATATTCAAGCGATCCTTGACCTTCAAACCGAAGCGTGGGGCATTAAAGTCGGCAATGTGGAAATTAAACATGTGGATGTTGCCCCCGAAATGATCCGCGCGATTGCCAAACAAGCGGAAGCAGAACGCGAACGTCGCGCGAAAGTCATTATGGCTGAGGGGGAGCAACAAGCCGCGGCAAAACTAGCGGAAGCGGCGCATATTCTTGCCACGTCAGAAGGGTCAATGGAGCTGCGTTATCTCAATTCCCTGCAAGAGATTGCGGGGCAAGGGACAAACACAATTGTGTTCCCGTTCTCCATGGAGAAAATTTCAAAAAAATTCCTTGAGTAAAAAAGAAGTTCCTTGAATAAAATAAGGTTTTGATAGAATTCAAAGTCATAAATAAACCATCCTATACGGGGTGGTTTATTTTTGCGTGATTAAATTTTTGATTTAAAAAGCATTTTAATAATGTGTACGGATGGTTTCGATAATAGCGCCACATAATTTTTGTAATTCTTCAGGCTCAATAATATAGGGCGGCATTATATAGATGAGTTTGCCAAAGGGGCGCACCCAGACATTTTTACTGACGAGTGTTTTTTGTAACTTTCCCACATCAACGGTTACCTCCATCTCTATCACGCCAATGGCCCCTAGGATGCGCACATCAGATACACCTTTATGGTCAGCAATGTCATGCAAGCTTTGAAGGCCTCGCTCTATTTGCTGCACTTTATAGCGCCACCCTTTTGGGTAGAGAGGTGAGGAATTTAAGGAACCATCTTGCTGACCGGTCAGTAAATCAATGCTGGCGCATGCGATGGCGCAGGCAAGCGGATTGCCCATAAAAGTGGGGCCATGCATCAATATAGGCACCGCCCCTTGGGAGATGGCCATGGCAACTTTAGGCGTTGTTACGGTCGCGGCCAAACTCATCATACCGCCAGTTAAGGCTTTGCCGACACAAACAATATCGGGTATAATTTCAGCGTGAGACATGGCAAACATCTCGCCCGTGCGCCCGAACCCTGTGGCGATTTCATCGAATATCAGCAAGACATTATAGTCATCACATAAACGGCGCAGTCCGCGCAAATAAGCGGGATGATAAAACCACATGCCCCCAGCCCCTTGCACAACCGGCTCAATAATGAGTGCAGCGATATCGTTATGGTGGCGCTCAAGAGATTGTTGAATAGGCGTTAAGTCCTCTTCATCCCATGGGCCATCAAAACGGGATTTGGGGCGGGGCGCAAAAAGATGTTTTGTTATCGCACGCGGGAATAAATGATGCTGTCCGTTTTCGGGATCACTAACCGACATGCAACTAAAGGGATCCCCATGATATCCTCCCCGTACTGTTAATAAGGTATTTTTTTGAGGCATTTGTGCAGATTGCCAATATTGCAGGGCCATTTTAAGGGCAACTTCAATGGCGATAGACCCGGAATCAGCCAGAAAAATGTGCTCAAACCCTTTTGGTAGAATCTCGATTAATCGCACAGCCAACTCTGCTGCGGGTTGATGGGCAATACCGCCAAACATTACATGAGGCATAGTTTCAATTTGTTCGTATGCAGCATTTTTTAAAATATCTTGATTATATCCATGCAAGGCACACCACCATGAAGACATCCCATCAATCAATTTTTTCCCTTCAGCGGTTTTAAGGTAAACCCCTTCTGCCCCGACAATAGGATAACAGGGCAATGGCTCATGCATAGACGTATAGGGGTGCCACAAATGGGCCCGATCAAAGGCAAGCCAGTCTTGGGTGGTGTTGAATTTGTTCTGCATGGGTCTTTATAAATGCTTTGGTTAAATTTTTTGTATGAGGAATGTCGGCAATTAAAGGAAGATCGCCCATCTTTAAAATTATCTTACGGCTCTCTTCTACCCTGTTCCCATTAAATATGATGCCGGCTATGGGTATGTTGCGTTGTCTTAAATGGTCAATTGATAAAAGGGTGTGATTGATACTGCCTAAATAATAATTAGACACCAAAATTACGGGGCGGGCTAGGGTCACAATGAAGTCCGATACCAACATGTCTTCGGATAAAGGAACCATTAAGCCGCCGGCCATTTCAATGACCAGTTTTTTGCTTTGTGTGTGGGGTAAAATGAAATCACTTTGCTTGATAGTGATATTATCAATCCTTGCACTGGCGTGAGGGGAGATGGGGGTTATAAGGCGATGGGTCTCCCTATGGGTGTTGAACATCGGATTGCTTACAAGATCCTTCACCTTGTGGCTATCACTGTTGGATAAGTCGCCCGCTTGCACAGGTTTCCAATAATCCGCTTTTAAGGCCTCACACAAAATGGCGGAAATAATCGTTTTCCCGACATCAGTGCCGATACCGGCAACAATTAGGGTCATGTGTTGGACCTCTCAAAAAACTTTGCAATCTGTGCCATTAGCGCGTCTATCTCGACCTTCGTGTTAAACCGATGGAGACTGATGCGCAATCGCTCTTGCCCTGAGGGAACGGTCGGACTAAGGATCGCCTTCACCGCAAACCCGTTTTGTTGCAACAGGGCGGCGAGAGACTTTGCCTTTTTGTTTCCCGGTATGATGAGCCCCTGTATGGGGGTCTGGCTCTTCAGCCAGTAACAATTGTGGATTGGGAAAGAGTTACATTTTTTTTGGAAATAACTGATTAGAGCGGTTAAGTCTTGCCGTGCGGTGTTCGCGTGTTTCATTCGTTCGTAGGCAGATTTTATACCAATAATTGTTTGAGGCGCCGGCCCTGTAGAATAAATAAAGGGGCGGCAATAATTGACGAGATATTGAGAGAGTTCGGCTGACCCTAAAATGGCAGCCCCATGCAATCCCATTGCTTTGCCGTATGTATAAACCCCCGCAAAGATTTTGCCCCCAAGTCCAGCCTCATCAATCATGCCTCGCCCATCTTTTCCGTAAAGACCAATGGCATGGGCTTCATCAACAATTAAAGCGGCGTTATATTTTTCACATAAAGAATAAATAGTGTTTAAAGGGGCGATATCTCCGTCCATGGAATAAACGGATTCAATCACGACAAAGAGTGTTCCTTTGGCCATGGTTGAAGCGGTTTTCAGTTTCTCTTCTAAATCCCCAACATCATTATGGGCAAAGCGTAACCGTTGGGCATAAGAAAGGCGCGCCCCGTCAATGAGGCTGGCATGGATGAGTTGATCGCAAATAAAAATATCGTCTTTAGTGCCAATGGCTGACAGTAAACCAAGATTGGCGTCATAACCGGAATTAAAAAGTAAAGCCGATTGAAACCCGTGAAATTTGGCGATGTCGCGTTCAACAGTTTCAATGGTGTGGTTATGGCCGCTGATTAATCGGGACCCGGTTGCGCCCGTTTTTATATTTCTATCTTCGGAAGGTGTGGCATCTGGATAGAGCGGGGTTTGGGCTAAGCCAAGATAGTCATTTGAGCAAAAATCAACACCATCAAAAATTTTGAGAGACCGCATATTGCCGTCAACGCGGCGTGTTTCCAACCTGTCTAATATTGATTGTTGTGCGGATTTGGGCATAGGAACCGAAGAGATAGAAGAACCGAAGGGGTAGATCAACCGTTGAGGTAGGTCAATGAGGGGGGTTAAAAGATTGCCTTAGGAAGTGACAGTTTTCTTTTTTGCAGATAATACTAAACGAATAACAATTTCGCTGTTTATAGTATAGTGAAATCACGCATTACCGCCTAAAAGCCCAGCCGAAATAATAGTGTGAACAAAATGCCTTATGACAAGGACTTTCTAATTGATCGCCTGCTTTACCGTGATGGGCTTATCTTGGTGATTGATAAACCGGCAGGGCTTGCCGTCCACGCCAAGCCCGGTGCGGCTTACGGTCAGGAACAGCAGGATAATCTAGAGCATTATTTTGATGCTTTAAGGTTTGGGTTGCCGCGTCTGCCGGTGCTTGCCCATCGGTTAGATCGCGACACTTCAGGATGTCTGGTTTTGGCGCGCCACCCCAAAGCGGCGCGGAAGATGGGCAAATTATTTCAAGAGGGGAAGGTGCGAAAAACCTATTGGGCCATATGTAAGGGGGTGCCCGCGGCCCCGTCTGGCACGATTGATCTGCCAATCTATAAGCATACGGATAAACAGGGTTGGTCAATGCGTACGGGAGATCAAGATGGTGCCCATAATATAAATGGCCATAAAATAGAAACAAAACGGGCGGTCACTACATACCGAATGTTAAAACAGGCGGATGGTATGAGTTTGATCGAATGTCGGCCCAAGACCGGACGAACTCATCAAATCAGGGTGCACCTTAATGCTATTGGCATACCGATTATAGGCGACCCCCGTTATGGTGAATTATCAACAGAGGAGCGCAATCACCCGATGATGTTGCATGCACGGGCATTATCGATTCCCCTATCCTCAACCAAGCCCGCCATAGAAGTAACGGCCCAAACGCCAGAGACGATGGAAGATTTGCTGCAATGTTTTGGTGAAAATCTATTATAAGAAACTTTAAGAGCTAATAGTGTTATGCGGTTTTCAGCTCTGTTAAGCGGTCAATCGTTTGTTGTGCGATCAGCGATTTTTCAGCATTATCACCCGCCGCTTCAAGGTCGCTTTTGGCCGTTTCAATCAGTGTGGCTACGGTTTGTGCGTCAAGCTCCGAAACCGGCATAGCTTCTTGAGCTAATACGGTCAGGCCGGATGGGCTAACTTCCGCAAAGCCGCCGCGCACGAAAAATTGTTGCTCATCATTGCCGTCTTTTAAAACCACAATGCCGGGGGCTAGTGTGGTCATCATGGGGGTGTGGTTAGGAAGAATACCAATCCACCCTTCTGTACCCGGAATGTCAACACGGTCGACTTGGGTCGTGATCAATTCGCGCTCTGGCGAGACAAGGGAGAATGCAATTTTATCAGCCATGGTTTTTAAATCCGGTTAATTGCTGAACATATCCTCCGACTGCATAAGCAGCCGAAGGGGAAAGGCGTGATATGTTTAAGCAGCTTCCGCAGCCATTTTACCTGCTTTTTCGATGGCTTCATCCATATTGCCAACCATATAGAATGCGGCTTCTGGTAGGTGATCATAATCGCCAGCCACAAGGCCTTTAAAGCCTTTAATTGTATCAGCAAGAGAGACCAGTTTACCCGGTGATCCGGTGAAAATCTCCGCCACAAAGAAAGGTTGTGATAGGAAACGTTCCACTTTACGGGCTCTGGCCACAACCAGCTTGTCTTCTTCTGAAAGCTCATCCATGCCCAAAATCGCAATAATGTCTTGCAAGGATTTATATTGTTGCAAAATACCCTGAACATCGCGGGCCACTTGATAATGCTCATCGCCGATGACGCGAGGGTCAAGAATACGAGATGTTGAATCAAGCGGGTCCACCGCGGGATAAATCCCTTTTTCCGAGATCGCGCGGTTCAACACGGTGGTGGCGTCAAGGTGGGAAAAAGAGGTGGCGGGTGCAGGGTCGGTCAAATCATCGGCAGGTACATAAATCGCTTGCACCGATGTGATCGAGCCTTTGGTTGTGGTTGTAATCCGCTCTTGCAGCATACCCATATCGGTTGCTAATGTTGGCTGATAGCCCACAGCAGAAGGAATACGGCCAAGGAGGGCCGAAACCTCAGAACCTGCTTGGGTAAAGCGGAAAATATTATCCACAAAGAACAACACGTCTTGCCCTTGATCGCGGAAATCCTCGGCAACCGTAAGGCCGGTAAGCGCAACCCGCGCCCGCGCCCCTGGAGGTTCGTTCATTTGGCCATAAACCAGCGCGGCTTTAGATCCTTCGGTTTTTCCGTCATTGGCTTGTGGGTCGATATTCACATTGGATTCAATCATTTCCCAATATAAATCATTGCCCTCACGGGTACGCTCACCCACTCCGGCAAATACAGAATATCCACCATGGGCTTTCGCGATATTATTAATCAGTTCCATGATCAACACGGTTTTACCAACACCAGCACCGCCAAACAGGCCAATTTTACCACCCTTTGCATAGGGGCAAAGCAGGTCCACAACTTTGATACCGGTTTCAAGAATTTCGGATTCGGTTGATTGCTCGACAAAAGGCGGGGCTTCTTGATGAATGCCGCGTGTTTTGGTGTGGGGGATGGGGCCCGCATTATCCACTGGCTCGCCGATCACATTCATAATCCGGCCTAACGTGCCCTCGCCCACAGGGACGGAAATGGCAGTGCCCGTATCGGTTACGGTTTGTCCGCGCACAAGACCCTCACTAGAATCCATGGCGATAGTGCGAACAGCGTTCTGTCCCAGATGCTGGGCAACTTCGAGAACCAACCGGTTTCCGTTATTTTCAGTTTCCAGCGCATTTAAAATAGCGGGGAGCTCGCCGTCAAATGTCACATCAACAACAGCGCCAATAACTTGGCTGATTTTGCCTGTCTTGCTCATTCCTGTCGGTTCCTTCGTCAAGTCGTTACATAAAGTCAAATAATGAAAATCTTTTGCGGGGCATAGCACTCTTAAGCTGACTATGCCAGCCCCTTATGTCAGCATTTTTTAAGGGAGTGGGGGGTAAGTTGTGCAAAATTGTCGCGGGCTGTTGGCTGTCTATTATTGTCTTTGAGTGAACGCGAAATTCCGGTATGAAATTCCGGTATTATGGAGCAAGCTCACCAAAATGGTGATGTGTATGGGGTTCAGTATGTTATATGAACGTCCCAACACAATTAGCGGGCTTCAAGCCAAACGATATGGTTATCGTGTTAAAAAGCGGCACCACCTAAGCAAAAACCGAGAAAGTATAGCTCAATAAATACCGAGTATGAGAGGAAGGCTAAATCGTTACTAAAAAATGCTATGATGCAAAAAGGCCCAAGCTGGGAGGCTTTAGCAGAAGGCTTGGCGGCATTGGGTGTAAAAATAAGCATTAAAAGGGTCTAGAAAACAAAATAAGCCGTGGCGGCTTCTCTCTAGCCTTTTTTCTTCAATGTATGGAAGCTCTTGAGGTAAATGTAGCGACATTACCAAGATAAAAGTAAAATTAGGGGCTATTTAACTAATCACCATAATTTGATGTATTTTAATTGCGCACAAGTATAAAGTTAATAATTTGTTTACCATTTCAGCAAAACTATTTATATGAATCTACGAGGGTAAGCATGAGCACGGATGTCCACATTAAAAATTGTCGGGCTTTGGAAAGCATGACGCCAAGTGAATTTTCTGAAAATAAAGGAAAATTTGCCGTGATAGTTGATGGCAAAATTCGTGAATTTTTTGCCACATTGATGGAAGCGGCCACAAAGTCTGGATTAAAATACCCCAATGGGTCGTTTTCAATTCAGAGAGTGGAGCGTTTACCGGCAACCGTGGGATTTATAGATTGTGCCGACTATCCTAGGAAAAATACGCGACAATAATACCCCTATTGTAAAAGTTCGAATATCCAATGAAGTTCCGTGCTTGTCCACTGGAGTCTTGGCTCCTGCGGTAATCAAGACAAGAGAAATTAATGCATTAGTCGATACAGGAGCGTCAAATAGCGCTATAGACACCCAAGTGGCCAAGTACCTGCTCTTACAGCAAACGTCTTCAAGACCGGTATTGTTTCCTAATATGGAAACCACAGAATTTGCACCAATTTATTTATCATCCATAAGCTTTCTTGTAGAAGACGGTTTATCTCAAAAATGGTCTAACTGGCCCGATTTGGTAAATATGCTCAGCCTTAACCTAAATAACCAATTTTTTGATGGTGTTATAGGCATGGATCTAATATCAAAAGGAAGCTTATCAATAAGTGGGCAACATCTTCGATTTAAATACGGTTAAATCTAGACAATATTGACATAATTATTTCCATCGCCCCCATGTAGCGCATAAATAATTCATAATGAATCACCATATTTGGTGAGGTTGCTCCATAATACCGCAAAATTCAGCCCGATATATCGCTGAGTGGGGTATCAATATAGGTGTTTTTAATGGTTTTTCCGGTCGCTACATCCACAGGGGTTTTCAATCTAAGGCGCCCGATTATTGGATCTGAAAGGCTGGGCACAAAATAGACGCAATTTTTAAAATAATAATGGGTAACTTGGGACCAACGCGTTTTATTCGGGTCTTTGTGGGGGCTGCCCCCATGAAGAATATTCGAAGACCAAATCAGGGCCTGACCTTTTTTGGCATGGAAATATTCAGGCTCTATCCCTTGTTCTTTAACCATTGACTGCCAAAAATTGAGATATTGGCGGTAGCGAGGCACGGACACAGCGTCTGCATCCTTGTTAAACCCGTTATCAAACATCTGGTTGTAAAGAAGAGGCCATTTATGGGAGCCGGGATAATAGACCAGCGGCCCTTGATCCGGCCCCACATCCTCCATTGCGACCCAAACACCAACCATGAAGCGTTCAGGAACACTAGAAAAATGCACCGCGTCTGAATGGGGTTGTTGTTGTGTGCCGACGGGAAAATTCAATGTTTGAAAGGGAAAAGCCTCCCGTCCGTAAAGGCGCGTTAACAGCGATAATATTGTTTGATTGCTAGCGATGGTTTTGATGTTTTCATGGTCTCGCCATCCATCTTGCAGTCGCAAACCTTGATTGTTTTTATGGCCGCTAGCGCGCCATCCCTCAATATCAAATGATGGCTTTAGTGTATCAATAATGTGATCGGCGCGATCGTGAAAATCATCATCAGGAAAATCAAGAACCGCATAGCCTTTTTCATACAAATCAAAAGCGACGCGGCGGTCATGGTTGGAAAACTCTTTGGCTTCTATCTCTTTTTCAAAAAAGGGAGATTCAACCAATGGTACGCCCGGCATGGAGGGCAGGCTTTGTCCGGGCCCGCCTTTTGTAGGCGCGTTTTTGGGCGGTGTGTTCCGGTTGGGTAAATCTTGGGGGGTATCCATGTACAATCACTACTCCAATAGCTATCTTGCTTATAAAACCAGCGATCCTTTAGGTCAATCTTTCTTACTATACGTGTTGGCAGACCCACCATCTATGTTAAGATATATCAATAGTAATTATGGTTGTGGGGTTGTCCCTTGTCATACTAACATGGTTTTAATCCGCCGTTTTAATGTCGTAGGCACTTCAATCTTATTATGACTCAATCCGTAATTTTGCATGTTGGTCTTCACAAGACAGCGACCTCTTCAATTCAAAAAACATTGGTCAATAATCGTGATGCGTTGAGAGACGCTGGAATAGGGTATGGTGCGTTTACGAATTTTCGCGGTGACGACCATCGCAATCACTCCTTGCCCTTTTATGCGGGCTTTGCGCAGGATTATCAAAATTACACCCATTTCGTGCGCCATAAGTTAAATCCTGAAACTGAGCGTCAGCGCCTCTTAATACAAATTGAGCAAAACCTTGATGAAGCTTCAGGTCCGATCCTTTTTTCGGGGGAGGAGATTTCTAATTTATCGATTGATGAATTATCATCCCTGCGGCGTTATTTTGAAAAGAGAAATATTAAACTGCGTGTTATTTGTTTTGTGCGCTCTCCATATGCGATGACGTGTAGTGACGGGCAGGAGTGGCTAAAAACCGGGCGGCGCTATCGTGTTGCTCATCGCCAATCAATGCCTGCCGTAAAGCGCTTAGGGACTGTTTTTTCATCCGCAGAGTTTTATAGCTTTAAAACGGCATGTGTTCATCCAAGCGGACCGGTGGGGTTCTTTCTTGATCTTATTGGTGTGCCGCCTACGGATAAAATCAATATAGCAACCGCCAATGAAGGTTTGTGTGACCAAGTGGTGCGTATGATCGCCCATATTAACGATATCGGACCCATACACATTGACGGTAACCCCAGCTCTTTACGGAGCCTGTTTGATACATCTCCTTTATGGAAAATTGTAGGAGATAAATATCAATTGCTGGAAAGTGAGTATGGAGACATTGAGCAAGGAGTAACTACCGAAAATAAGCTGATGCATAATATGCTGGGGGCGGAATATTGTGATCTCACTATCCCGCTTTATAAAGTGCCGCCGGCATGGTCTTCATCTTCCATTGAGACATTAATGGAGGTTTTGGGGAAAGTGTCTCCCGCCATTGCGGCTTTTGCGGTATCGCATTTTTATGCAGAAAGTATCGCAACACCCGCGCAACGGGACCTGTTGGGTGAGAAATTGGCCTCGCTCCGGACCGGACCAACCCCAGACGCCATGGTCACGGCACTGGATAGCTTTATTGCACGTAAGATGAAGAATAATCGCGAAGTTGCGATTGGTCTTGCTGACTTTAAAAATAATGTGTTGTCATAGCCGGTTACCATCGTCTAAAGCGGTTTTTTTAGAGGAACAAGCGCCATTGCGTCAGGTTTAATGGTGTGCGTTTCTTGACTGAAAACCGGGCATATTTTTCCTGAAAACGCTTAAAGCGCTTCGGCACCGGAGATGATTTCGATCAGCTCTTTAGTGATTTGTGCCTGACGGGCGCGGTTATATTGCAAGGATAATTTGTCGATCATATCACCGGCATTGCGGGTGGCGTTATCCATGGCGGACATTTTAGCCCCCATTTCAGAGGCCACATTTTCAAGCAGTGCACTGAATATCTGCACACCAACATAACGCGGCAGCAATGTGGATAGAATTGCCGTTTCATCGGGCTCATATTCATAGATCGCCCCTTTAAGGTCAGGGGTTTCTATACCTTCTGGCGCAATAGCTGGAATAATTTGTTGTGCCGTTGGAATTTGGGCAATGATTGATTTAAATTTGCCATAAAATAAAGTGGCAACATCAAATTCTTCGCCCTCGAACATGTTAAGGACGATTGTGGCCAGATCATCGGCTTGCTTAAACCCGATGGATTTCACGTCCAGAAAATCCACTTTATGGACAATAATGTCCCCGTATAAACGTTGTAATTGTTCGTAGCCTTTACGGCCAACCGTGATAATTTTTACGGTTTTCCCTTGGCCTTGCAATTTTACAATTTGCTCGCGGGCAAGGCGCACGATGGATGAGTTAAAGCCGCCGCATAACCCTTTATCAGCGGTGGCAACGATTAGGAGATGGGTTTTGTCTTCGCCCGTCCCTGATAATAATTTAGGGGCATTAGGATTATCTTTCGCACTATTGGTCAGATTAGCCAGAACCGTTTCCATGCGTTGTGTATAAGGCCGTGAGGCTTTGGCGGCTTCTTCTGCTTTACGTAATTTGGCTGATGCCACCATCTGCATGGCTTTGGTAATCTTCTGCGTTGATTTAACGGAGGCGATACGGTTTTTCAGATCTTTTAACGAAGGCATAAGAGGCTCAACCTGCTTTAAAGGGGGATAATTAGCGAATTCGATATGCCCGTTTAATGCCTAATGATGGCGCAAATGTAAAGCCTGTTATTTCGTTCCCGGCTTTGATGCTTTTATGAGAACCCGCCCTAGATCAGCGGCGATTAAACCGGGCAGTATGAATTGGCGGATTGAAAAGCCACCACTCGCAAGATAGCTTTGCCAGGCAAAATACCCAACCACGCCGAGGATGGTTAAGCGGGCGATAACGCCAAAGGTAACGTTTATAGTTTTGGCGATCAGGCGGACTTTTCGCTCTTCCGGTGTTTCGATTACGGCGGTGAACTTCCGCATTTTAGAAAGATCAGGCTCGGTTGATCTTCTTTGTTGCTGTTTGGGCTTTGCCCCAGTTTGGGCCCCAGTTTGGGCCCCAGTTTGGTTGGAAGTTTGGGTTGAGGCTCGGTTGGGAGATTGTTTGTGACCCTGATTTATAGGGGGTATATAGCTTTCTTGCTGTGTTGCTTGCTTCCCGAATGCCATTACTAACCCCTAATTCTCAACCCTGAATGATGATGTTTGCCGCTCCATGGACGATAAGACTGTGTTGAATGATCATTCCCTTATAAAAGGTTGGGTTTAAAAAATAATGAAAACCGGCATTACCCCAATAAAACTGCTAAACGAGAGCCGAAACGTATGAATTTGCTGGAGCGGATGTCAGATTTACAACCTTTTAAAGACGGGATACGGTTTTTGTTTCAGGTTTCAATTAAGAAATATGTTCCATGATAGAAAATGCACCCCATTTTGCGCCTGTAATCTTGTATGCGTCGCCCCTCTTCCCTGTATTTATCGCCATGGAGTGGTATTTCGTTAAACAAAAGCGGTGGAGCGGTTTGTATGAACGTAAAGACGCCATCGCCTGTATAATAATGGGGGCCGGTAATCTTGTATCTGATTTGGCATTGGGCTTTATAAGTTATGGGTTTTTAGTGTGGTTGTGGCAATTTCGCGTGTTGGATTGGGGGCTTTCCATCGGGGCGGTTGTGGCGGCGCTTATCGCGCAGGATTTTGTTTATTATTTAAAACATATGGCAGCCCATAAGGTGCGTTGGTTTTGGTCTGCCCATATTGTTCACCATAGCTCGCAATATTATAATTTGGCCATGGCCTTGCGCCAACCATGGAATAATCATTTTACGGGGCATGTCTTGTTAACTAGCCCTCTAATTTTATTGGGGGTGCATCCGGCTTTGTTTGCGTTTGTGGTGGGGCTTAATCTGCTTTACCAGTTCTGGATCCACACTGAGGCCATCGATAAAATGCCAAATTGGTTCGAGTTTATCATGAACACGCCAAGCCATCATCGTGTGCATCATTCCACCCACCCTAATCATCTGGATGCGAACTTTGCCGGTATCTTTATCATCTGGGACAGGATGTTTGGCACATTTGTAGGAGAGGGGGACAAAGCTGATTTGCGATATGGGGTTGTGCAGCAAATTTCGACTTTTAATCCGTTTAGAATTGCTTTTGACGAGATGATCAATGTTTTTAAAGATGCAGCCCAAAAAGGACTTAGCGTGCGACAAAGGCTCGGTTATATATTTGCGCCCCCCGGCTATTCCCATGATGCCAGCCGCAAGACCACAGCCATGTTAAAAGCAGAATTTGAAATGGGCACGAAACGGATGACAAAATAGTTGAGTGAGTTTCGTTTGGATATTTTGATTGGGCAAGTTTTTTTCATAATTTTTCAAAGGGTCAGGAAAATTACCTATCTGCTTTAGTGAGGGGAATTTTTGATGTGCAAGATCATAGAAGACATTAGGAAGATAGGCCGCATCACCGAAGCGATCAAATCCTTCCCAACCGACCGAAAAAACTTCCCTCTTTTCTCCGGTGATAAAATCGTATGCAAAAATATCAAGATGTGATGTTGTAATGCCGTCCTCTGGGTTTTTTGAAGCCTCAATAAAGGTTTTAGGTGAAAGTGCTTTTACAAACCCATCAAACTCTTCTTGAGTTAAGGGTGCAGTCATTCCTTTGATCGTCTTCGAAAAACTGTGTGCTGTTTCGGTATTTGTGACTGAATAATGGACACGAATTCGGTATTTCGGTGGGAAATTGAAAGTATCGGAAACGCCAACTTCAATAAGATAAGAGAAGGTATCGTAAATTGACCCCGGACTTTTAATGATTGCGTAATGTTGATGGTGGGGTTTTTGTAAATCAGTGTTATGCCACCATGGCCCACTAGAATGTAATGACCCATAATATATTGGAATAATTGGGGTTATATCCTCGGAAGTTTGTGTCGCTTTGGAGGCGATAGCGTAACCAATTGATAGTATGAAAAGGAAAAATGAAATTTTTATTTTGATAGTTTTCTTTGTTATATCTTTGCTCAAAAATTTATTCATAGCCTCTCTCAATGTTTATATTTTATGACGTACACCTACTGTAAACAAATATTCCTGCCACAAGATATGTTGATTAATGTGCAACGGAAAACAAAGCGCCGGCGACGGTGATTACGCTTATGAAGAATGCCAGAAAAATATAGAAACAAATTCTAGGTCTTGTCTGGTGGCTTCTTTCTCGTTGGGGTAACCCTCGGTCATATTAATTCCCCCTTTAAGCTAGGATGGACTTAAACCTTAACTCTAGGGTGTGAAAAAGTATAAGGCGAGACCGGTTATGACACCGCCAAAGAGGGTGCCTAAAGCGAGTGCATAGAGTATATTTAAGTTAGACTTGGTGGTTTCTTCTTTGTGGGGATCATTTGTCGTCATATTGATTTCTCCTTTACAACTGGTTTTCTCTGGTTATGGATTAATGGCGCAAAAAAATAGCCAACCTTTTTCAAGATTGGCTATTGTGCATTGATAATCGTTAAGTGTCTAGATGACGGCTTAGGCAAAGTTTTTTGCAAAGGCGTCCAATGCGTCTTTTAATTTTGCTTCCATGTCATCATCCAGTTTGCCACTATCGCGGATAGAGGTCAGAATTTCTGAATGGTCGCCGTGGAGCTTGCGCAATAATTCTTGCTCGAATTCGCCAACTTTTTCGGTGGGAATATCGTCAAGGTAACCTTGGGTGCCTGCATAGATGACACAGACTTGCTCTTCCACTTGGAGGGGAGAGAACTGGCCCTGCTTCATCAATTCGGTCAGGCGGTCACCACGGTTAAGAATATTCTGGGTTGAAGCATCAAGGTCTGACCCGAATTTCGCAAAGGCCGCCAACTCGCGATATTGCGCCAATTCACCTTTAATCTTACCGGCCACTTTTTTCATGGCTTTAATCTGGGCGGAAGACCCCACACGGGATACAGAAAGACCCACATTCACCGCAGGGCGAATACCCTGATAGAATAGATCTGTTTCCAGGAATATCTGACCGTCCGTGATGGAGATCACATTGGTCGGGATATAGGCGGATACGTCATTGGCCTGAGTTTCAATAATCGGCAAGGCCGTCATGGAGCCAGACCCGTTATCCTTGTTTAGCTTGGCTGAACGCTCAAGCAAGCGGGAGTGAAGATAGAACACATCCCCGGGATAAGCTTCGCGTCCGGGAGGGCGACGCAGCAGAAGCGACATCTGACGATAAGCAACTGCTTGCTTGGAGAGGTCATCATAAATAATCAAGGAGTGCATGCCATTATCGCGGAAATATTCGCCCATGGCACAGCCCCCGAAAGGCGCCAGAAATTGCAAGGGTGCCGGTTCAGATGCGGTGGCGGCCACAACAATCGTATATTCTAGCGCGCCATTATCTTCCAGTGTTTTAACAATCTGGGCAACTGTTGAACGTTTCTGGCCAATCGCCACATAGATGCAATAAAGCTTTTTGCTTTCGTCATCGCCAGCATTGGCTTCTTTTTGATTGAGGATCGCATCCACGCAAATGGCTGTTTTTCCCGTTTGACGGTCACCAATCACCAATTCCCGTTGGCCGCGACCTACAGGGATCATGGAGTCGATGGCTTTAATACCGGTTTGAACGGGCTCGTGTACGGATTGACGGGGCAGAATACCCGGTGCTTTCACGTCTACAAGGCGGCGCTCGGTTGCTTCGATCGGGCCTTTGCCGTCGATCGGGTTGCCAAGGGGGTCGACCACCCGTCCTAGAAGACCTTTGCCAACGGGCACATCCACAATGGATTTAGTCCGCTTGACCGTGTCCCCTTCTTTGATGTTGCGGTCTTCACCAAAGATCACGACACCAACATTATCAGCTTCGAGGTTCAAGGCCATGCCTTTTACCCCGTTGGAGAATTCGACCATCTCCCCGGCTTGTACGTTATCAAGGCCGTGAATACGGGCGATACCGTCACCGACAGAGAGAACCTGTCCGATTTCAGAGACCTCGGCATCTTTGCCAAAATCTGCGATTTGTTGTTTTAAAATGGAAGAAATTTCCGCGGCATTAAGCTCCATAGTGCTAGGCCTCTTTCATCACTGATTGTATACGGTTGAGTTTGGTTTTTAAGGAACTGTCAATCATGGTAGACCCCACTTTGACAATAAGTCCGCCAAGTAGAGTTGGGTCTACCCGGGTTTTCAGGTTGACGGCTTTGCCGACGATTGTTTCAATTTCTACCCGAAGACGCCGGGTTTGCTCATCATTCAAGGTCATAGCGGAAATCGCTTCCGCACTAACTTCCCCGCGATGATCAGCGAGTTTTGCATTAAATGCCCGAATAATGTCTTCTAGGGCAAATAAACGCCGATTTTGGGTGATGAGCACTAAATAATTACGGGTCAGGTCGTGAAACCCTGCTTTTTCTGCAATTGTGGTGATGGCGCTTGTTTGATCTTGTTGGGTATAAATCGGACTTTTTAAGAAGTCGCGTAGCTCGGTATTGTCCGCAATTGCCGACTTTAAGGCGTTTAAGTCTTTTTCAGCAACGTCCAAGGCTTTATTTCCGGCCATAAGCTCGAAAAATGCATCTGCATATCGTGATGCAACGCCGCTCGTTTGAATGGTTTCGCTAGACATTGAGGCCGGTAGCTCCCGAAATAAAGCTTATATAATAATAGGTTA
>CALLPQ010000063.1 GCA_938015425.1 uncultured Parvularculaceae bacterium
TTGCACTAATGATGGTCATGTCATCTCCAAAAATGAATATATTATGTGACTATAGCGGGCCCCGGCTTCATTCTGCTAGCCTTTTTTCGTATTTTTTTTAAAGGATCGCGCGGCGCCAATACTGTCGCGTCCAAATTTTTCGCGGATTTGATCCATCGCCTGTTCCCGGGCAATAAGGCGTGTTTGATCTTCAGCAAAAAAGTCATTTTGCGGGGGAGCCTTGTTGGCAGAACTTAAATCGGAATATCCAATACCGATAAGGCGAAAGCGCCTTCCGTCACATTCTTTTGCCAGCATTTTAATGCCTTGATCGAAAGCCGTTCGGGCCAGATTTGTAGCGCTCTCCAGGGTGATGCGCCGTGTGATTGTTTTAAAATTGTCGGTTTTCAGTTTAAGGGTTAAAACGCGCCCAAAAAAACCTTTCTCTTTCATTCGTATAGAAACCTTTTCACATAAAGGCCATAAAATATCTTCTAAATCTTTATATTGATCAAGATCGCGGTTAAGGGTGGTTTCGGCGGAAACACTTTTTGTTTGTCGTTCGGGGGTGACAACGCGCTCATCAATACCGAAAGCCAGTTTTGATAAACGCAGCCCTGTCTCGCCATAACGGCTGATCAGTTTTTTTGGGTCCATCTTTTGTAATTGGGCAATGGTTTTTAATCCATCTTGGGCCAGCTTTTGCGTGGTCTTCTTGCCAATACCCCAGATGAGATCAATGGTTTGGCTTGCTAAAAATGTTTCTGTTTCTGCTTTGCCTATTACATAAAAGCCGTTTGGTTTATCAAAGTCCGAAGCAATTTTTGCCAGAAATTTATTGTGGCTAAGGCCCACAGAGATAGTGATGCCGATTTCATCTTTTATCTGGTTTTGCAATCGCGCAATTGAGATGGCCGCGGGTTCTTTATGAATGCGCTGGGTTCCGGTTAAATCCAAAAAAGCTTCATCGATCGATAAGGGTTCAACCAGCGGGGTCAGACTATACATCATTTCGCGAATGGCATATCCGATCTTGCTGTATTTCTTAAAATCGGGGGGAAGGACCACAGCGTCTGGACACGCTTGCATCGCTTTGAACATAGGCATGGCGGAGTGAACACCGTAAGTGCGGGCGATATAACAACAAGTCGACACGACCCCGCGATGGGTACCGCCAATGATTAAGGGCTTGTGTTCTAGGGTTGGATCATCTCTTTTTTCGATAGCCGCATAGAATGCATCACAGTCCAAATGGGCGACGCAAAGGTCGAAAATCTCCTCATGAGCGGTGATTCGCCGGGAAGAGCAGGTAGGGCAAGGATTATTCGTATTTTTTATAAAATTTAAACAATTTTTGCAAAACCCAATTTTATCATTATTTTCAATCATTTATGGTCGTATTTGGGGTTGAGGTGAAAGGGGGTTACCATTCTTTTCGGTAAAGTTAAATAATCGATAACACCTTATAAGCATAATGATGATCACGCCTGAATGGCGACGTTTTAGTGAGATAGGCCTGAATTTATGTCTGCTATGGAAAATATTGATCTGTCATCTCTGCCCAAAACAGTGCTTGTTGTTGAAGATAATGAGCTGAACATGAAATTGTTTCATGATCTGCTTGATGCTCACGGATACCATGTATTGCAAGCCACAAATGGTCAAGATGCGATGGTGCTGGCGCGCGAACATGTGCCGGACCTGATTTTGATGGATATCCAATTGCCGGAAGTCTCCGGTCTTGAGGTCACTAAATGGATTAAGGATGATGAAGCCTTGGCCGCAATACCGATTATTGCGGTGACGGCTTTTGCCATGAAGGGTGATGAAGAGCGGATCAGAGCAGGGGGGTGTGAAGATTATGTTGCAAAACCGATCTCCGTTTCTGCTTTTGTTGATAAAGTAAAAAGATATCTCGGATAATATACAAGTGAAGAGTATTAAAAAGTATGGAGTATTGGAGATATTATGACGGCACGCGTATTGGTCGTCGATGACCTGGAACCCAATGTTAAATTATTAGAAGCCAAATTAAGGGCAGAATATTTTGACGTTATCGGTGTGTTCTCTGGTCCCGATGCAATAGAAACTGCCCGCTCGGAGCAGCCAGATATTATCCTTCTGGATGTGATGATGCCGGGAATGGATGGGTTTGAAACCTGCCGCGCGTTGAAATCCATGCCGGAAACCATGCATATTCCTGTTGTAATGGTTACCGCGCTTGATCAGCAGGCGGACCGTATTGCAGGCCTTGGGGCGGGTGCCGATGATTTTTTGACAAAACCAGTCGAAGATGTGGCCTTGTTTGCGCGTGTTCGTAGTCTTACCCGTTTAAAGATGATGACCGATGAATTACGGATGCGCCATACGTCGGGGCAGGGCCTTGGGGTTGTGGAAAATATTGACTATAATGATTATAGTGAAATGTCACGCCGCATATTGATAATGGATGATCGTGAAGAGCAGATTGAAAAGCTTAAAGGCTTTTTGGGTGATGACTTTGAAATTTCATCGGAATCTGATCCTGAAATTGCTTTAAGTAGAGCCAAAACATCAAATTTTGATTTAATCATTGTCAATATGTCGATGGAAGATATTGATAGTTTGCGCTTATGTTCACGTATTCGCTCGCTGGAAGAAACGCGCCTAACCCCTATTTTAGCCATTGTGCGACAGGGCGACACCCGCAAATTGGTGAGGGCTTTAGATATTGGCGTTAATGATTATGTGGCGCGGCCTGTGGATAAAAATGAGGTTTTAGCGCGCGTTAACACCCAGCTACGCCGTAAATATCATACGGATCAATTGCGTTCTTCGTTTCAGGCCAGTTTGGAAATGGCGGTTACGGATCAATTAACAGGTCTTTACAATCGTCGTTATCTTGCTAGTCATTTATCGGCCATGTTTGACCGGGCCTATTGGACAGGTAGATCTTTATCTGTGCTTATTCTTGATATTGATCATTTTAAATCCATTAACGATACATACGGACATGATGCAGGTGATAAAGTAATTCAAAATTTTGCCGAACGCATTACGAGTGCTATTCGCGGGATTGATCTGGCGTGCCGTTATGGCGGGGAAGAATTTTTGATCGCGATGCCGGATACCGATAAGAATTTTGCGGCTATCGTGGCGGAACGCTTGCGAGAGGATATTGCGGGCGAAAAAATCTATCTTAATGGTGGCCGTGATGTGGTCGAGGTGACGGTGAGTATTGGTGTTGCTTCTACGGAAGAAAGTGATGAGGATGATACCTCACAACGGTTAATCAAACGCGCTGACGAAGCCTTATATAAGGCCAAGAATAGCGGCCGCAACAAGGTTATGTTGTTTGCGGCTTAGTCTTCAAGGCAGACTTTAAGGTTGATATGTTACCGGCGAAATTTCAGCCAGTCATCAAAGCGGGCATATAAAATATATAGAACCGCAAGAACAATGATAATCATTAATGCAAATTGAATTTGTGCATCTGCATCGTGCACGTCATGCTTTGCTGGACGATGGGGTAACTCTATCATTGTGCCCATATCATCTGGTGAATCAGTATTTTCGCTATCAGTGTTTTCGTTTTCATTGTTTGAGTTATCGGAGCTTGAGTTATCGGAGCTTGCGTTATCGGAGCTTTCACCGTTCGTAACCGTAGTGGTGCTCATGGATGAGGGAGTTTCCGTCATCCCGGTGCCGTTTTCTATATTCGTCTCTATGCTGTCTAGTTCCGCAGAGGCATCCTGACCCATATTCGAAGCGGCGACGCCAGCACCTCCGGCGACTGCTGCCCCTTGCACGGTCCGGCTATCACCAAATGAACCACGCCTTGGGGGGTCTTCGACCGCCGAAATCCGAGAATTGTCGTCAATGTTTTCTGATCTTTGTGAAACGGCTTCTGTCGGGGTTAAAAATAAATCCCGTTCTGCGGCCCGTCGTCTTGTTAATCCCGCTACGGGGCGTAAAACTCCGTTAATTCTTGCTTTGTTAAACCAGGTAAGGGCATCACCAGCGCCTTCCCGGTTCTCTTTATTTAAGCGTCTTCTGGCTGTTGATTCAGAATAAGCGGTTGCCCCCACATTATATACAAAACTCACCAAAGCATCGAATTCGTTTTGGTTTAGGGGCACATTGGTCAAGCGGGAAACGGCTTTTTCGCGGCTGATGAGGTCATGCCGTAACAGGGCCTCGGCTTCTGCGGGAGATAGTTTTTGCCCCGCTTCAACCTCTGGTCCTGTATGGCCATAGCCAATGGTCCAGATGCCAGCAATGTCTTGATAGGACTCGAGTTCTAGCCCTTCGAATCGTTTGATGAGGTCTACCCCTATCTGAGAAATTTTCATTGTTATATCACTCTCACCTAATGCCTGATAATCGATAAATATTTTGCCGATATAGAGGCAAACCCACAAACCCAATTTGTAAATCTTATCTTGAAAAACCAACATTGAACAGCATTAGGGTAACATATTTTGTGATTGTGACTTATAAATGGCACTAAATTGCAATATTCCGCCCTGATTTCTTTACGTAAATGAAGATTTGGGCCAAAGGGGCTGTATAATTGCCCATAATATAGCAATTTTGGGTGACGGGGATAAATTGCCTGAATTTAAAGCCAGCCCCTTGATGTGACCGCTAATTTGTTTCAGTCTTTAATATGAGACTGAATATTCAAGGTCTGCGATGGTCATATTATAGGGCCAATTATGCTTAGTTTGGTGAGTGATCATTTAAAGCATATTTAGTTATTTTCGGTCAGCACTTTCATGTTAACCGGTAAGCGCTGTCGGCGGGTTTTCAAAACAGAACCTCAAAAATGAAATGAATAATTGACCGAAGGGAACGCCAGAGTGTTTAAGACTTTATTTAAGACTTTGTTTAAGATTGGGCCGAAGAAAATATCAAATTTTACGCGAAAGTTTTTTGTTAATCTGGCCCTATCGGGTGCGGCTGTAACCGCTTGTTTTTTTGTTACCTCTTTTTCTGGTCCGTATACTTTTTCTGGCCCGTATACTTTTTCTGGTCCGTATACGGGGCCGTATTTTGGGCAGCATAAAGATTGGCCTCCATTAACTTTGATGCAGCCAGCTTTTGCGCAAGAGGCACCTAAGACGGATAAAAACCAAGTTAATGATGATATTGTTATTAATTCTATTACCGTTGAAGAGACAGTTAAACTGCTTGGCGAGATTGGCATTCAGGCACAAGTGGTTCCCTCTGATAATCAAGGCGCTTCCAGAGTCCTTGCGATGACCCCCGGGGGCGGGCGGTTCTATTTGAATTTTGTTGCTTGTGACGATGTTTTGAAAAGGTGTGCGGGCGTATATTTTCAGGCAGCCATTTCCAATGCGGGAATTACTTATGATGATCTAAATGCTTATAATGTTCAATCTCTTATCGTCAAAGCTGTGAATGTTTCTGAAAGAAACCTAATAAT
>CALLPQ010000064.1 GCA_938015425.1 uncultured Parvularculaceae bacterium
ACCCCATCTTGACGAGAGACAATTTCAGCAACGCTATCAACTGCACGGGAGATAGCACGGTCAGCATTGTAAATATCAAAAGCCGAAATAGAACCGAACAATAGTGCAATCAATATAGGCAACACAAGCGCGAATTCTACGGCAGCCAAGCCCTTTTTATTTTTCAAAAAATAAATTAACATAGTTATTAATGCCCTTTACTTAAAATGGCTCATTAGCAAACGCTAGAGATGTAACAATTTCATATCGATCATTAGCATTTTTAGGCAAGGCCAATCCAAGACCTAGAAATGGGGTAAATAATTCAGTCGTGACACATACCCGAATAAAAGTTATCTCAGATGATGCACCAGGGTCATAAATAGTCACCGGATTAAACCCAGGGCTAGATGAATCACGGCACACGACATCATCTGAAGGCTGAACACCAAGATACATTATGGTTCTCACGTCAAGGGTCACATTCTCGCTACAATCAGAAATAACGACAATCCCATCACAAATATCTTGTATTAATGTATCAGGCGTTATTGACGTATTATTTTGGACGGCCCCCGTATAGATCCCCCGTGCCGTCTTTTCAACCGCATTTTCGACTAATGCAATCTTGGTTATTACCCAGCCTGCCTCAAATATTGAAAAGATAAGAGCAAAGAATATAGGCGCAACCAAAGCAAACTCTACCGCCGCAATACCGGATCGATCAGATAATAATTTATGCATAGATTTGTTTTTCATAGTTACCCCAATTATTCTGATACACGAAGATTACCGATGGCAACAGCAATTGCATCAAAAGCACTATCAAGATCTAAATCTTCAACTAAAAAATATTGGCTAGGGTTTGACGCACACTCTTCGAGTACTATGTCAGCCTGACTTCCGTCTGCAATCTGAAAACCAATTGTGAACACAAGCACACCATTATCTCTAGAATCATTACAAAGAGATAAAAACTCAGCCGACGCATCCGAAGTGCGTTGCACACCATCAGCGTCAAGACCTGGATTAATATCTCCGTCAGTCATAACAACCAAGGCCTTAATAACATCGTCATCATAATCAAATGGACGATCAGGGAAGTCACCTCCCAACATTCCACTAAAGCTAGGAGAAAGTGTCTTTACGCCCCATAACATGCCAATATGGGCGTCCGTACGGCCAGCAGCCACAAAATCACTTATGGTACCTTGAAGTTCTAGCGGTCTGCGAGAATTTAAAAAGAAAGGTACTGGGTTACAGCGGTTTGGATCTAATACATTGCCAATATCCGCAAATCCGGGATCACTGGGTTGTACCACTAATGAGCGCGTACCAGCAATCAGTTCATCATCATAATCTGAATCATCATATATGATACATGGAGATTCTAGAGTATCACCAGCAGCCGGTATATCTGCTGGAGCCAGAAAATCATCAATAACAGGATCTATATTAACGTTTGCAGAAAAAGGAATAACACTAACTGAAATTCTATTGGGATTGACACCTTCATAAAGCTGCTCAACAAAAGAACTTGCAGCTGTCCGCAAACTATTAATTTTCGGTCCGTTCATAGAACCCGAAGTATCTAAAACAATAGCTATTTCGGTAGCCTGAATACGTTCTCGCCCCTGCGATTCCACAGCGACTTCAATTGTTTCAAACCGGTTACCACCATTAAAGACATCAATAAATTTTAAAAATAAAGTAGGCACATCAACTTGGGCGGTTGCATCAACAACTCTTAGCCTACGTCTGTCCGCCACTACTGTGGCTTGAAACTCCACTTCACCAATCGAATATCGAGTACCGTCAAAGTTCGCATTAAAATAATTATTAGCGGCCACAACCGGGTCTTGCGTTGACGATAACGCAGCCGCGGCCAAGACTGCACTGTCGGTAGCCGATTGCATTTCTGCACGAATGGTGGTCACACGAATAATATCAACCGCGCCGCCCCCCAAAATTAAAAGGATAAATATAAATAAGCCGGTCATAATGGCCACATTACCATTATTGGATTGATTAAACCGTTTTAACATTTCTATTCCTACTCCGCTCATTCGGTTCGCACTCAACAGGCTAATTGAGCTGCTACCATATAAATACAGATTTAAAACTAACGCCTTCTAGCGTTGTAGGAAGCAACTTTCGTACCATTAAAATTATCTAGAAATAAAACAAATGCCAAAATAATTCTTAACAAAACGTAAATATTAATTGCTCTCTTCTGCATGCATAAACACAAGGAATATCATGTAAATGTCTTAATTTGATTAACATAATTCAACTTAACCAAAATAATATGATTAAATGATCCTGATAGGGAGTTGATTTGGGTTTTGTCTAATACCAACCCATGATTTAATCTTAAATAGTTTCGATAAAACGTTAAGCATTATGGCCCGTTAAGCCGTTAAATACAAATAATGTTAACGGCAGATAAACCATGCTGGCACGTTCTAATTTGAAACAATAATCGCCGAACATCTTTTAACATTTCCCACCTTTTAACATTTCCCGTATTTTGTTATTTTACATCTTTGGCAATATCCAATAGAATATCAAGAACCCGGCGGCACCCTTTCAAGCGGGCGCGTTCATCTTTCCATTCTTGTTTGAAAACAATTTTTTGATCCGGTCTTAGTTTAACATCTAACGGCGAATGGGAGATAAACTCGATCAATCCCGCAGGATTTGAAAATTCGTTATTTCTAAGGGTCACAACCGCACCTTTGTGGCCCGCGTCAATTTTTGCCACCCCCACTTTACGGCACAATCCTTTAATCGCAACAATATCCATTAAATAATTGACTTCCGCGGGCAGTGGCCCGAACCGGTCAACCAACTCCGCCGCAAAGCCATCAATCTCTTCTTGCTCTGTTACATCCCCTAACCGCCTATAAAGCGCCATACGCACATCAAGGTCAGCCACGTAATGGTCAGGAATAAGCACGGATGTACCAATATTGATTTGCGGTGACCAACTTTCTTCAACATTGCCGCCCCCATCTTTAAGCTCGGCGACAGCTTCTTCCAACATGTGTTGATAAAGTTCAACCCCGACTTCTTTAACTTGCCCTGATTGCTCCTCACCCAATAGGTTCCCTGCTCCGCGAATATCCAGATCATGGGAAGCCAACGTAAACCCGGCCCCTAACGTATCAAGAGACTGCATGACTTTAAGGCGTCGTTCCGCGCCGGGGGTCAGTTTTTTACGCGCCGGCACCGTTAAATAGGCATAAGCGCGCTGTTTAGAGCGACCAACTCGCCCCCTGATTTGGTAAAGCTGGGCTAACCCGAACATATCTGATTTGTGTACCAACAATGTATTGGCCGCAGGGATATCAAGACCCGATTCAATAATTGTTGTCGCCACCAACACATCAAACTGTCCTTCATAAAAGGCGGTCATAATGTCCTCTAATTCACCGGATGACATTTGCCCACTGGCCGTTTTATATTTAAGCTCTGGTAAATGATTGTCTAGAAAGTCACCCACATCTGCCAAATCGGAAACACGAGGCACCACATAAAAACTCTGCCCACCCCGATAATGTTCCCGCAACAAAACCTCACGCGCCACTAAAGGATCAAACGGGCCAACAGTTGTGCGCACGGCCAACCGGTCCACCGGGGGTGTCGCGATTAAGGATAAATCACGTATGCCCGTCATCGCCAATTGCAATGTCCGCGGGATAGGCGTTGCGGTCAGGGTTAAAACATGAGTATCCGCCCGAAACTCTTTTAGCCGTTCTTTATGTTTAACTCCAAAATGTTGTTCTTCATCAACAATCATCAATCCCAATTCACGAAATTTAGTTTGCTTCGATAATAATGCGTGGGTGCCTATAACGATATCTACGGTGCCATCACTCATCCCCGCTCTGGTCTCGCTTGCACTCTTTGCAGAAACCATTCGGGATAATTGCCCAATCTTGACAGGGAACCCTTTAAAGCGATCTATAAAATTCTTATAGTGCTGGCGCACCAATAGTGTTGTCGGCGCGATCACGGCCACTTGGCGTCCAGATAAAGCGGCGATAAAAGCAGCTCTTAAGGCAACTTCCGTTTTTCCGAACCCGACATCTCCGCACACCAACCGATCCATGGGAGACCCTTTTGCAAGATCATCCATCACCGCTTCAATAGCGTTCAACTGGTCTTCCGTTTCTTCATAGGGGAAGCGTGCGCAAAATTCGTCATACGCCCCTTCAGGTGCGATTATCTCTTCCGCTTTTTTCATCGCCCGTTGGGCGGCAATCTTAATCAATTGCTCGGCCAACATCTTAATGCGGGCCTTCATTTTTGCTTTACGGCCCTGCCATGCGGCACCGCCTAATTTATCTAACTGGCTCTCTCCCCCATCAGAGCCATAACGAGAAAGCAGATCGATATTCTCAACCGGCAAAAATAATTTGTCCCCCCCAGCATAGACCAATAACAAACAATCATGGGGTGCCCCTTGGATTTCAAGGGTTTCCAATCCCTCATAACGGCCAATACCATGATCCACATGCACCACAAGATCGCTTAAAGAAAGCGATGAAGCCTCAGTCAGAAAATTATCAGCCCGTTTGCGCCGTGCCTTCCGCACAATACGGTCACCTAAAACATCTTGCTCTGAGATAAAAGCGTAATGGTCGGTTTCAAAACCGGTTTCTAATCCTAATATAACCGTACACGCCGTTTTATCTTCAGAGTTTAACGCAGATCCGTTTTCCAGATGGCGCACGCTAACACCATGATCAGATAATACAGAGCGCATTCTATCTGCCGAGCCTTCACTCCAACATGCTAATATGGGTTTTTTGCCGCTTTCTTGCAGTTTCGTCATATGCTGCGACAAGGCATCAAAAATGTTTAAGGTCTCAGCCGCCCGTTCAGCTGCGAAATTACGCCCGATTTTGGCTTTAACCGAAAATGACCGCTTATTATGCGGCGCCGTGAAAGGGGAAAGTGTGCGCACATCCACCAAGGCCAGCGCCGATAACCATTCCCCGCGGTCCATATAAAGCGCATCATGTTTTAAAGGGCGATAAGCGGGAGAAGCAAAAGGATTACCCACCTCGGCTCTCGTTGATTTTTTTCTTTTCGGGTCACTTCCCTGACCGTCAACCAAATCTTCAGATCGGGCATTATAATAATCTTCAACACTGACAAAGCGTTCATCAAAGGCGTTTTCCGATAAATATTCTGTAAATATCAAAGCACCGGAATTGGATAAAGCCCTTGAACCAGAGTGTGCGCTCTTATGCTTTTCGGACCCTTGCAGAAAATCGAAAAAACAATCCATCCTGTCATAAAAAAGCGGGAGCCAATGTTCCATGCCCACATGGATACGCCCTGCACTTATGGCTTCATAAACCGGATCATCATGGGCGGGGCCAAAAGTGGCAACATAATTTTGGCGGAATTTAGAAATTGCGTCCGGCGTTAGTAACACTTCGCTGGCGGCCGCCAATTCGAATTTATGCAGTTGGCGGGTTGTGCGTTGGGTCGCAGCATCAAACCCCCGTATTGATTCCAGACTATCGCCAAAAAAATCCAACCGTATCGGTTCATCCGATCCCGGAGGGAAAATATCAATCAACCCGCCCCTTACCGCAAACTCGCCTGCCTCGCGCACCGTTGATGATCGGGCATAACCATTGGCCGTCAAATAAGCGGTTAATGCATCCATATCAATATCTTCGCCGGGCTTTGCCGAAAAGGACGCAGACCGGATAATATCTATCGGCGGGGTGCGTTGCATAACCGCATTCACACTGGTGACCACAATAAAAGGACCGCCATCAGGTTCTCTATCTGCCATCATGGCCAATGTTGCCATCCGCCGGGAAGACACCGACGATGATGGCGATACCCGGTCATAGGGCAAACAATCCCATGCGGGGTAATCCATCACCGCAATATCGGGGGCAAAAAACCGGATAGCCTCGATCATCGCCGCGGCTCTAGCGCCGTCTCTTGCAACATGCACCACCAAACCGCCGCGCCCTTCATTGCGTCCTCTAGCGGCTTTGGCGATGATCATGGCATCGGCACCTTCCGCCACATCATAAAACGGCAATGCCCCTTTATAATCCCACGCTTCTTGCTCGCTAATAATCGCTGTACCGGATGTCATTGTCATGGAATGTCACTATATCATTTAAGGGTTACAAACTTTGGGCCCATACGCTATTGCGCGATTATCAAAATGATATCGCGTTTCGAAGTGTGCCCGTTGTTAAGATGGTCACTGCCTATAAGCAAGTAAGAAATTAATTCTGAAGTCCTAGCATGAGATTAAGTGCCTAGCATAAGATTAAGAGCCCAAAAAGCTATCTAAGCTTTGTCCAACTAGGGGTGTCCGTTCTTTATCATAGACCGCCAAACCATCGGTTATGCTAAAGTGCTGTTAGGTCCCTAACGGCTTGCGCCGCGTCAAATTTTTGCATCCGCAGGAAAATAGGCCCTAACATATTAGACGGTGGTTCTTGCTTACCCATAATCCAATCATAGATTTGCTTATCAGAAAAGCTGATTAATTCTTCAAACTCATCAAGGTCTACGTCACTCATCTCATGGATATAGGCTTTGGCAAAGCCGCCAATAACAATATCAGCCTCTTTAAACCCCCGGTAAGTGGCCCGATGCAATAAACGTTTGCGGCGCGTTTCAATAGTTTCTTCAGTATTTTCTTCCATCCCCTTTTATATCAAAAGGGCGTAAATTTGCCAACAGAAGAGTTTGACGCAGCCAACGGTATAGAAGCATCAATTTGATGACATTAAAGCCGCGCACGCTATATTGGGTTTATGCGCCCTACGATTCTCAACTCTCTCTATAGCGACATCACCCGCCTTAAAGGCGTGGGGCCAAAGGTTGCCGCCCTCATAACAAAAGTCGCGGGCCCTTATATTGCCAATTTAGCGCTTACGCCCCCAACCGGCCTGATCGATCGCAGTCACCGCCCAACCATCGCAGATGCAATTCCCGGTTCTTTGGTCACCATGACTGTCACCGTCGACAGTCACGAACCACCCCCTGTAAAACGCCGTCCCTATAAGGTTATCTGCTCTGACGAAACGGGCTTTATTACCCTTGTTTTTTTTCATGCCCATACTGATTACCTAAAGCGTGCCCTGCCGATAGATCAAAAAAGATTAATTTCAGGGCGATTGGAAGAGTTTAACGGGGGGCGGCAAATGACCCACCCTGATCATATTGTGAACCCCGAAGGGCAAGACACCCTCCCTCTTTTTGAACCCATTTATCCCCTCACCGCTGGGCTTTCTGGTGCGGTTATGCGCAAAGCCGTAATGCAATCGGTTGCGTCCCTGCCAGATTTACCAGAATGGCAAGAGCCCAATTGGTTGAAGAAACAAGGTTGGTCAAGTTGGAAAAAGTGCCTACAATCTGTTCATGCCCCCGATAGCGAGATGAGCCTTTCCACTCAAAATAAAGATCGTATGCGCCTTGCTTATGATGAATTACTAGCCAATCAACTAGCCCTTGCCCTGATTAGACGAGACCGAAAAAAAATAAAAGGCGAAGCCATGAAGGGAGACGGCACCTTACGGGCCAAGGCCCTAAAGCAATTACCGTTTCAACTAACAAGAGACCAAAAAAACGCTTTAAAAGATGTATTCGCTGATATGGCCCTGCCTGAGCGCATGGTGCGATTATTACAAGGGGATGTGGGGTCCGGTAAAACAGTGGTGGCTTTATTGTCCATGCTAAACGCGGCCGAGGCAGGGGCGCAAAGCGTTTTAATGGCGCCAACAGAAATATTGGCAAGGCAACATCTGGAAAGCCTTGGGCCAATTTGTGACGCCCTTGGGATAAAAATCGATATTTTAACGGGTCGCAATAAAGGGATAGCCCGCCGCACTATTCTTGAGCAATTAGAAAACGGTGAAACGCAAATTTTACTTGGCACTCATGCAGTCTTTCAGGAAGATGTTAATTTTAATCGTTTGGGATTGGTTATTGTCGACGAGCAACACCGGTTTGGCGTACATCAACGTATGGCCTTAACCCAGAAAGGTTTGCACCCTGATTTATTGGTTATGACTGCCACGCCCATTCCGCGCACCTTGGCATTGACCGCCTATGGGGATATGGATGTTAGTATCATTGCCGAAAAACCACCCGGTAGAAAACCCGTCACCACAAGAACCCTCCCGCTGGAGCGCCTTGACGAAGTGGTGATGGGCATTAAACGGGCCGTGCAAAAAGGAGAACAAATCTATTGGGTTTGTCCTCTAGTTGAAGAAAGTGACGTATTGCCCCTTACGGCGGCGCAAGATCGATTTGAATCATTACGCAGTGCGTTAGGCGAACATGTGGGACTGATACACGGGAAAATGTCTCCCCAAGAAAAAGACCAGATTATGGAACAATTCCACCAAGGAAATTTATCTGTACTGGTCGCGACCACCGTTATTGAAGTGGGGGTTAATGCCCCAAATGCCACGGTGATGGTGATTGAACATGCCGAACGGTTTGGCTTGGCCCAATTACATCAATTACGGGGACGTGTAGGCCGCGGAGATAAACCCGCCTCTTGCTTGCTTTTATACAAGGGCCCATTGGGAGAAACGGCGACCGCACGCCTTAAAATTCTACGCGAAAGCGAGGATGGTTTTAGGCTAGCCGAAGAGGATTTACGCTTGCGCGGTGCGGGGGATGTGTTAGGGGCGGCGCAATCAGGCTTTCCCCGTTTTCAGTTGGCGGATATTACCGCCCATGGGGAGTTATTGGCCGCGTCGCGTGATGATGCCCAATTGATAATCGATAAAGACGGGGCCCTGACATCAAAACGCGGTGAGGCCCTGCGCACTTTATTATATTTATTTGGCCGTGATGACGCCGTGAAATTACTCCGTGCAGGGTAGTTTATATTTTGTCTTATTGAGGCCCGATACTGCCTGACGATATTGTTTACCCTGCAAAATTTTGCAAGGCAATTATACGCTTATCGATGGGGGGATGGGTCATAAACACACCGGCAAATGGTTTAGCGTTTTCAATCATCATTTGTTGCACATCCCCGGGAGCATTTATATCAGAATTACCAGAAATTTTTTGTAGGGCCCTCACCATGGCATCGGGATTTCGGGTGAGTTCAACCGCCCCTGCATCTGCCAAAAATTCACGTTTGCGAGACAAAGAAAACCTTATGATTAAGGCCAAAAAATAAGCCAAAGCGATGGCCACAACAGCAATTAAAATAAGGATGCCGCCGCCGCGACTATCGCCGCTGCGCCCACGGGTGTGCCCGCCAATGCGAACGCCGGTTCTAAAAAAGCCACGAAATAACAATTCTCCTAAAAATGAAAATATACCGACAAAAATAACCGATATAATCAGTAATCGGACATCCCTATTTTGAATGTGGGTAAGTTCATGGGCAATCACGGCTTCCAACTCATCGCGGTCAAGGCGTTCAATAATGCCGCGGGTCAAAGTAACCGTATAGGTTTTTTGATTAATACCACTAGCAAACGCGTTAAGACCCCTTTGCTCAATAATGTTGAGTTTTGGCATGGGTATCCCTTGGCCAATACACAGATTTTCAAGAAGATTATATATTTCCGGTTCTTGGGTGCGCGAAAGGCTGGTTGCCCCTGTGGTTGCATTAATCATGGCCTGGTGGCCAAACCAGGCAATTGCAAACCAGATAGCAGCGGCAAAAAAAGCATAATACCAGCTATCCGCCAACACATAGAGGGCTAAAATCAACCCCTCTTCAACACTATCAAATCTTTGGGTCATCGCCACATAACCGATACTCAAGGCATAAAATAAGATGAGCAACAAGATAGGAAAGCCGATCAATAAAATGATCGACTTTAAATTATTATTCCAAATATGGGTTTGAAGGCCAAAAGCGCCCATCAGATTTTCCTATTTAGAAAAGCATAATAGATATTACGCTTAAGCCTAGAAATTAATATCCGGTGTGGCTGTAACCTCATCGCGGTTTTCAGCGGCAATTTCAAAAAATTCTCGTTTGGAAAAACTCCCCATCGGGGCGATAAAGTTGCCCGGAATTTGTTGGATTATCGTATTAAATTCCTGCACAGAGTTATTAAAGAAGCGCCTTGCCGCCGCAATCTTGTTTTCAATATCCGATAATTCCCGTTGTAATTCCAGAAAATTGGTGTTGGCTTTTAAATCTGGGTAATTCTCGGCAAGGGCGAATAAGCGCCCCAAGCTTGCGCCCAAAACACCTTCGGCGGCCCCTTGCGCGGCTGGTCCATTTGCACTCACCGCTGAATTCCTCGCAGAGACAACCGCGTCAAAGGTTTCCTTTTCATGGGCCGCATAGCCTTTAACGGTTTCCACCAGATTAGGCACCAAATCATGACGCTGCTTTAACTGAACATCCACATCCGCATAAGCCTGATCACAGCGCTGATTAAGGGCAACAATCCGGTTATAGATACCAATAATAAAAATAACGATGAGGGCTATAACACCCAGAAAAATTAAAAATCCCATTATCATTCCTCAATTCAATTTAATCAAAACAGGCAGTAGGCAGACTGACCATAAACATAAACAAGACGAACAGGTTTACCCTAACAATCTGTCAACTCATCGGCTTACCCAAGTCTATTTGATAAGCGCATTTTCGCGTTTAGCTTTCATCAAGTCAAACTGGCTCCACACACCATCACTGCCGTGCCATTCGCCTTTTGTCGCCCCTTTAGAATATTCCGTTGCCCGTGCCTCGAAAAAGTTGGCATGTTCAACGCCGTTTAGAATTTCCGTCAACCAAGGGAGCGGGTGTTTTTCAATGCCATAAATTTTCGGCAATTCTAACTGTTGAAGGCGCCAATCCGCAATATAACGGATATAGTTTTTAATATCTTCAGGGGTCATCCCCTCAACCGGACCCATTTCAAAAGCAAGATCGATAAATTTATCTTCCAGATTCACAACCGTTTTACAGCAATCAATAATATCATCGGCAACCGATTTGGTGACACACCCTGTCTCTTTGCTGAATGCATGATAAAGCTTAATCATCCCCTCACAATGCAAACTTTCATCGCGAATTGACCATGTAACAATCTGCCCCATACCCTTCATTTTATTAAAGCGCGGGAAATTCATAAGCATGGCAAAAGAGGCAAATAATTGTAACCCTTCCGTAAACGCACCAAACATAGCGACCGTGCGAGCAATATCCGCATTGGTTTCCACGCCAAAATCCTGCATGTAGGAATGTTTGTCGGCCATGGCTTCATATTCAAGAAAAGCCGAAAATTCGGATTCAGGCATGCCGATTGTTTCAAGCAACAAGGCATAAGCCGCAATATGGATTGTTTCTATATTTGAAAATGCAGAGAGCATCATCTTCACCTCAACAGGTTTAAAAACCCGTGAGTAACGCTCCATATAATTATCATTCACTTCAATATCGGATTGAGTAAAAAACCGGAAAATCTGCGTTAGCAAATTACGTTCTGAATCGGTGAGATTATTCGCCCAGTCCTTACAATCCTCACCCAAAGGAACCTCTTCAGGCATCCAGTGAACTTGCTGTTGGCGTTTCCAAAAATCATGGGCCCAAGGGTAACGAAATGGTTTATAACTATGCGATTCAGTCAAAAGCCCTGGTTTATTTAAATCAACAGCATCCAGCATTTAAAATCTTCCCTTTTGTGCTATCTATACACAAATAACGATTTCCAGATCGCCTAAGCATATTGATAGAATTATGTCTTCGTTTATCGCGTTTCGTGATGGCTCTGCTATCGCACACAAGCCCGAAACTGGCCATCTAATCTTTGCAATCTCTATTTTGCGCGATTCTTGATGAACTCAAACGGCTTTATTGTATATAGTATATTTTAATCTAATAGATACTATATATTGTGTTATTTGACAACAAACCACCTAAACCGTTGGTATTTGTGATGTAGCTGTGGAAAACGATAGCTGGGTAAAGGATAGCTGGGGAAAAGAATAGCTGGGGAAAACAATATTTGCGGAAAAACACGACCATAAAAAATCGCGACCCTTTTTGGCCTTGGCCGGCCAATCATTCAGGAAAGGGGCACACCCCTCATTGCCTAATGCTGAATTTACCGGAAGCACAAAAGCAAAGGCACCAAGCAGGCACCCATAACCAAAACCACAAAACGCAGCTTTGATTACTCTCAAAACTGCGTTTCATTCTTTATATTTTCAGCGCACCGTTAAACCATTTTCAACAGTGTAAGCCAGTTAGGCAAACAAGAAGTCACCCATGGTCAAACTTCCCTCATCAACATCTTGAAGGGTAATCACATTATCTGCATCAATTGTAATAACGGCATTTCCATCCGCATCAGCTGTTAGGTGATTATTGATCAAATCATCGAAGTCCATAATCTCAGAAACCCCAGACAAATCAATAATATCCCCGCCCGAGACGGAGAAATCCGTGATTAAATCATTACCGAAATTCTCAATTTCGGTGGAGAAGATAAACACATCTGCACTGGCACCGCCCGTCAGCTCGTCATCCCCCGAACCACCGATCAGAGTATCCGTATCGCCGCCTCCGTCAATGGTGTCATTGCCCGCGCCGCCATCAACAAAATCTTCAATAGATCCGCCAACGCCTGTGAAACGGTCATTACCCGCTCCCAGATCATAAGCAACTTCAACTGTAGCTGCACCGTTCGATGTTACGCTGGCAAGAGAGGTACCCACTACAATATCGTTCCCATCACCTGCGGATAAAGCAAGAAGTGTATCAGCGTTCAAGTTTAAGAAATTAAATCCGGTTGAAAAATCATAAAAATCATCACCAGACGATCCGGCAATTGACCCACCGTTCAAATCAATGTCTTCAATGCCAAATCCATTATCACCGTCAGTACTCGTATCAAAACGGTTTAACGCCAGATCACCGCCTGTTTCATTAACGATAACATCAACACCGCTCCCACCCAAGAAAGTATCAAGCTCGGATTGATCACCATCATTGACGATAAAGAAATCATTACTTCCGCCGCCATTTAGAACATCAGCTCCGGCACCGCCAATTAATGTGTCGGTATCACCGCCTCCGTCAATGGTGTCATTGCCC
>CALLPQ010000065.1 GCA_938015425.1 uncultured Parvularculaceae bacterium
TCTTGAGGAAAATAAAGAATCTATTGAGGCATTTGCCAAACGGGTTTGCATAGGGGATGAAAAAATCCAGCTTATTATTGCTGGCACTTATGCCCCGACCCTCAGCGAAATCCGGCGGATTATTGAAGAAACAGATCAAAACATAAGTTTAAACGATTTTTATCACTCTTATGACCAGATTGATGAAGCGCAACCAAAGCGCACGGCTTTGCCCCAAGGCGAAATTGTGGATTTGAGGCGCCACCAAAAAAGCGGCGCACCGCACCTTGATGAATATGAGTTGATTGATAGTGCTGTATTGGCCGAAATCCTGAGTCTGGTTTTCTCACATATGCGTGAGGTTGATTTATCAATCGTTAAAAAACAGGATTTAACAATTGCGGCAGATGCGGTGTATAATACCTATTCCGCCTTATCGAATATTACGACTCGTCAGGGTCAATCTCGGCTTGTTCAAGCTCTTGAGCCAATAATTGAAGGAATTCTCCTAGATTATTCGGCATTGCTGGATCTATCCGATCGTTTGCCGGATTATCGTGATCAATTAGCCAATCAGGTTTCTGTGCAATATCTGCGTTATCATCGGGAAATGGACCGCCCCCTAATGCCTTAACTGTCTCATATTGATCCGGTAGAAGTGCAGTTACACCTAAATATTTGGATTTAGTAACAAAATTAATGGATTGTTGCGCCGCACACACCGCTTTTCTTTTTGCAAGCCGCCACATATGCTGCCCTAATTTAGCAGCATACAAATCTTCATCTGTGCCTTTTAAGTTACATGCCATTGATTGGTTAACTTTATTTTAACATGACTTGCCTGATGTCCCATTTTGGGATAGTTTTATTATGTTACTAGATTTTAACACATAATAAATCGAAGAGGATAAGATATGTCAAAACAAGACGTTCGCAAGGAACAGATCGCACTTTTACGATTTGAAAAGCAACTCGTAGAGATGGGCAAGACTTTAGCAACGAGCGAAGCAATTGCACGTTCAACAGATGCGAAGTTAGACACAGATAAATCATCTATGGCTTTCGAAGAAATGAAATCTGCTTTGTTAAATTTAGCGGAAATTACCGAAAAAGCACACGATTCTTTAATGAATGAGGCGTCTAATAAGGGCGGTATTACCCTTAAGCAAATCAACAAACATGGCCCATGGACTCGGATCAAATCTCAATTCTCTATCTCCTAGTCACCACAACCTATTATGTTGTGCTTTTTGGCGCGGCATATTTTCTATCAAGTAAATCACGATATTCAGTGATTAAGAAAGCCGGACGGATGATCGCATTCGTCGGGCTTTTATTATATTTTGCCGGATTTCTTCTGCCTATCTTGACTTATAAACTATTTCTATTCGCGGCGGGAATGTTTATGGCGCGCTTTTATTGGCGCCTCTCCGATGGTGGTTGGTTTTCCGTTCCGCTTTATTTTCTCCAAATCAGCCTGTTATGGGCATTATATTATTTTATCACGGTTAACCCAGATCCAGGTATTTTTGCGGTTATATTCAACCGTTTTGCTGATTTGGCGCCGTTTTTTGTGATCGGGTGTTCGGTTTACCGAATCAGAGCCCTCAAGAAACGAGAAAATATGACACGCCGTGAAAGGGAATTGTTGAAGACTACTAAGTTAAACCCTCTGGCATTGGATGACGAAGCCATTGAGGAACC
Source organism: uncultured Parvularculaceae bacterium (assembly GCA_938015425.1). Taxonomy (GTDB): domain Bacteria; phylum Pseudomonadota; class Alphaproteobacteria; order Caulobacterales; family Parvularculaceae; genus CALLPQ01. Next base: position 1,684 of record CALLPQ010000065.1, read on the forward strand.
CCCAAACCCCCTTGATGAGGACGGGTTACCGCACTATTGGTAATTTTACTTTTGTCTTTGGTGGCTTTGCCCTATAGCACTATTAATAATTCAACCGATCGCGCTTCGGTGCGTGACCTATAGCAAGGAGTGCTCTTGATGACTCTCATGAATATAAACCCCAAGATGAAGCCTAATTTGAGAACTTTCCGTAATTCAGTCTTGGTAGCGGGATTTTCTGTTTTCCTTATGGCATGTGGCGGCGGTGAAAAGACCGATGCGCAAAAAGCCGAAGAGGCAATCAATGCAGCGCAAAAAGCTATCGAGGCTAAAAGCTCAGAAGTTCAGTCGGGTGCGGTTGCATCAGGCGCTACAAATTCGGAACAAGCGCAATTATCTTCAAAACTTGCAGCGGATAACTTGAAGCAATCGGAAGACTATTTAAAAGAGAATGCAACCAAGGCCGAAGTTGTGGTTTTGCCGAGTGGCTTACAATATGAAATTGTTGCTGACGGCGCCGAGGGCGGTGAAACAGCCGCCTTGGGTGATTTGGTTGACGTACATTATACGGGCACTTTGATTGATGGAACCGTTTTTGATAGCTCGCGTTCACGCGGCGCGGCAGCGCGTTTTCCTTTGCAAGAAGGGTTGATTGCTGGATGGCTGGAAGGGGTTCCTTTGATGAAGGTTGGGGACCGGTTTATTTTTACGATACCGGCAAATCTGGCTTATGGTGAAGATGGCACACCCAACGGGCCCATTGGCCCTAATCAGGCGTTGATTTTTGATGTTGAATTGTTAGGGGCGACCAGTGCGTCCAAAAACCTTGTGAAAGCGAATAAATTTTTGGCCGAAAATAGAAAAAAAGATGGTATACAGACGACCGAGAGTGGTTTGCAATATGAAGTGATTTCCAAAGGGTCCGGAGAAGGTGTTAGCCCGCAAGTCACATCGACTGTCAAAGTTGACTATCGCGGGACGCTGGTCAACGGAACCGAGTTTGATAGCTCTTATGCTAGAGGCACACCCGCAGAATTTGGCCTTTCGGGGGTTATTCCCGGATGGACTGAAGGTCTACAGCTTATGAGCGTGGGTGATAAATTCCGTTTCTTTATTCCGCCAGCCCTCGCCTATGGCGAGAGTGGAACACGCGGCGGCCCTATTGGTCCTAATGAAGCGTTGATCTTTGAGGTTGAACTTCTTGAAGTTAAATAAAATTCAATTTTACGCATTCGTGCGAAATGGGTTTTTATTTTTGATACTAGCGCCGCACCATATAAATCGTAATTACAGTATGTGATTATTTACTCTCTGTTTTGAATTGGGTTAAATATTTGTTTTTATACGGATAAATATTTAACCCTTTAATTTCTTAACCGATTTCTTAAATTGAATTTTACCCTAAATTTTTGCGATACCCCCTTTTGATGTTAAAGTCTCTTGATGGTAACGTCTGAAGGCAAAACTCGATCCTAATGCTCATAAAATAAATATAAGAGGAAAAATGACAGACACAAAAAACAGACCCGCTTTTGCAACCCGTGTGATACATGCTGGTCAACATCACGATCCGACCACAGGCGCCGTGATGACGCCGATTTATGCAACTTCCACTTATGCACAAGAAAGCCCGGGGGTTCATAAAGGGTTCGAATATTCCCGCACCCAAAACCCCACACGCTTTGCTTATGAGCGGTGTATTGCTGACCTTGAAAATGGTGTGCGCGGGTTTGCTTTTGCCTCTGGCACGGCGGCTATCGCGACATTGCTGGACAAATTTCCTGCATCAAGCCATGTGATCGCCATGGATGATGTGTATGGCGGGACATTTCGATTGTTTGAAAATGTTCGCCGCGCTTCAGCCAATCATGACTTTACTTTTGTGGATATGACGAAACCCGAATTGATTGAGGCCGCTATTAAGCCGGAAACAAAATTAATTTGGATTGAAACCCCCACTAATCCATTATTAAAAATTGTTGATATTGAAGCCGTTGCAGCGATTGCTAAAAAACATAATGTTTTGCTCGGGTGCGATAACACATTCGCGTCTCCATGGTGTCAGCGCCCTCTTGATCTGGGGGCGGATATTGTTATGCATTCCGCCACGAAATATCTTAATGGTCATTCGGATATGGTTGGGGGAATATTGGTTGTTAAAGACGAGGCTTTGGGCGAAGAAATTGCGTTCTTGCAAAATTCGGTGGGGGCGGTTCAAGGCCCGTTCGACTCGTTTCTTGCTCTACGCGGATTAAAAACTTTGGCGCTGCGTATGGAACGCCATTGCGAAAGCGCCAGTGAGTTAGCGCAATGGTTGGAGCAACACCCTGCTGTGGATCGTGTTGTCTATCCCGGATTGGCGTCCCATCAAGGGCATGAGGTGGCTAAACGGCAAATGCATGCCTTTGGCGGCATGGTGACGATTTTTCTGAAGGGTGGATTGGCCGCCGCAACAAAAATGTTGGAGCGCGTTGAATTGTTCACTTTAGCCGAAAGTCTTGGCGGTGTTGAAAGTTTGATTGAGCATCCCGGGATCATGACCCATGCGTCAATTCCTGAAGCGCGCCGGGCCGAGCTTGGTGTTGACGACTCGCTCGTGCGTTTATCCGTTGGTGTTGAAGGGCTTGAGGATTTGCGTAAGGATATTAATCAATCCCTTAAAGGGTTATAAGCGGGTTTTTTGTTGGGTATAATATCGCTATTTTAACTTTAAAGTCCCGATTCTATGCCAAGTCCCAACTCTATAAGTCTATCATCTATAGTTCTAATTGTGTTTGTAAGGAAAGTTCAGTGGCAAGATTATTATATAGTGCAGCAGTTATATTGTGGTTCGTTTTTGCGTTAAGTCCTGGTTTTTCTGTACACGCTGAACCTATTGCCTATTTCAAGCAACCCAATGTTAAATATGATCAATCTATTACAACCCCTGATGCTTTTATTGGTTATGGGTTAGGGGATAAGCCGGTTCGTCACGATATCCTTGTGGGCTATCTGCGATCATTGGCCCGTCAATCTGATAGAATAGAAGCGCAAACCATTGGGTATTCTCATGAGGGGCGTCCGATTTTATCTTTCGTGATTTCCTCGCCGGAAAACCTAGCCAATATTGATACTATAAAAGAAAACCACAAACAGCGATTAACCGCAGGCGGCGCTGGTGGCGAAGAGGGTCCGGCTGTGGTCTGGCTAAATTACGGGGTGCACGGCGCAGAATCAGCAGGCATGGATGCCTCTATCCCGACTTTATATCATTTGGCGGCGGCGCAGGGCAATGAAATAGACACAATGTTGCAAGAGACGGTGATCGTCATGATTGCCATTTTCAATCCTGATGGCCATTCGCGCAGAGTAAACCATGTCTATACTTTTAACGGTGCCACACCAAACATAGACCCCGCACACGAATCTCATAATTTATGGGTTGAGGCACGGACAAACCATTATTGGTTTGATTTAAACCGTGATTGGCTTTTATTAACCCAGCCGGAAAGTAACGCATGGATTAAGGTTTGGCACGATTGGAAACCTAACGTGTCCGCGGATTTCCATGAGATGGGCTCTGAGTCCACCTATTATTTCCACCCCGGGGAGCAAAAGCGTAAGAACCCGCTTATTCCCGACCGTGAACGTGAATTATTATCTAAAATAGCTGAAGAACATATTGCCTGGCTTGATAAGGCTGGTGAGCTATACACCTCTGAAGAGGGGTTTGATAATTTTTATATCGGGAAAGGGTCTACATATCCCTCCATTAACGGGTCTGTGGGTATTTTGTTTGAGGCGGCGGCGGCACGCGGCGGCGCTATCGATACGCAAAATGGTTTGCGCACATATGCACAAAATATCCGTATACATTTCAATACGTCTTTGACGACAATTGCCGGAACCTATAAAAATAGAGCTTCCTTATTGTCATATCAAAAAGAGTTTTTTGATGGGGCTAAAAAAGCCGCTGCTAATGATGAACGTAAGGCTTATGTGTTTACGGCAAAGAATGATGCAGCGCGCGCTCATGCTTTTGTGCGTTTATTGCAATCCCATAAAATCGAAACCTATCGCTTGGCGCGTAATTTAACCCTTGATGATTATCTCTATGAGGCGGAGACAAGTTTTATTGTCCCGCTCAATCAGGCGCAATATACGATGATACGCGGCGTGTTTGATCAGGTCACAGAGTTTGAAGAAGCTATTTTTTATGACGTTTCCGGATGGACACTTCCTTTAGCATATGACCTTGATTATACCGAATTAAAAACCAGTGGCTTTAACCAAGACCTATTGGGGGAGGCCGTGACTACTTTATCGATAGATCATGAAGCCCCTAAAAAAGCCTCTTATGGATATATTTTTTCATGGTCTAATTATTACGCCCCACGCGCTTTAACACGCTTTTTTAAAGTCGGTGCGCGTCCACGCGTTTTAATGGACACGAAAACCTTAAATATTAAGGGCCGTGATATCCGGTTTGAGCGTGGATCTATTTTCGTTCCGGCCAATAGCCGTGAAGATAACGTTTCAACCATTGATGGTGATAAACTACATCGCACCGCCATCGAAGCCAGCGCGTTAGATGGGCTGGAAGTTTTTGCCCTTGATAGCGGCAATGCTGCAGCCGGTGTGGGAGATTTGGGTAGCCGTGGCAGTGTGATGACATTGACCCAGCCAAAACCATTATTGCTATTTGATGATGGCGGCACGCGCTATGGGTCGGGTCAAATCTGGCATTTGCTGGATAAGAAAATGAATGTTGCGCTAACAATGCGTCGACGTTCCGAACTTACCCGACTACCCCTTGAAAATTATACGCATATTTTCTTGCCTGGTGGCGGTGGTTTAGGAGAGGCGGAAACCAATCAATTGCGAGACTGGGTCAATGCTGGCGGTATTCTGGTGGCCACAAAAGGCAGTGCCGTTTGGGCGCAAGGAAATGTTTTACCGCGCCGTAATCAAAATAAAAATGAGGGAGCCGGGACGAGAGCCAATAATGGCAAGTCTAATGGCACAACGAAAGCCGATGAGCAAACTAAAGAGCGTTATGATTATGCGCAAAAATCCATTCTTGATGCGGAGCACTTAATTGGCGGCGCCCTTTTTGGCAGTGATATTGATGTTTCACATCCTCTTGGTTTTGGTTATGCTGATCGCAATATCGCAACCATGAAAGCGACAACGCAAACCCTTAATTTATCAACAGACCCTTATGCTAATGTGGCCCAATATCGTTCAGAGCCGTTATTGTCTGGTTATGCCTCACAAAAACGGCTGGATGAAATTGCCGATACTCCGATGCTTGTGGCTGAACGTTTAGGCCGTGGTGGATTGGTCTTGTTTGCTGATGACCCCTCGTTTCGCGCGACGTTTCTAGGTACCGACAAATTGTTTTTAAATGCGCTGTTCTTTGGTGACTTATATGAACGGGCCCGCCAATAGGGTTTTGCGCACTAACGCAAAAATTTTATCAGTAAGAAGATGTTATCAGTAAGTAGATGAAAGTAACGCCGCCTCACGAAGAGGCGGCGTTACCCGGGATATCGTCGGCGGGGGAGGTGCCGACGATCTTTTCAGTGGGTTATTTTATGCATTTTGCAATAAAGTTAACCCACAATTCTATCTGGAAACTGATATTGGTTTATACCCGTATCGCCGATAATATCAATCAATAAGAATGTTTTTTATGAAAAAAAATTCATGTTTTAAAATACAGAACTGAGTCGATGAAAAGTTAAACGCAAATTTCTGATGGATGTGGTACATATGCTTGAGATGATCGCCAAGAATGTTGTGCATTTTTAGGGGTGGTTTTTAACTTTGAATAAAATAGCAATTATCGGGGCTCGTGATATCGTTATATAAGTCGAACTTATAAGCTTCTTTTAGTATAAAGTTTATCTTTGAACATTTGAAATGGTGCACCTTTTATGGCCAGTCTTGCAGAAAAAATAAATGACCTTGTCGCACCGGCGAGTTCGGTTGTGAATGATATTGTGTTCGTAAAGGTAAACGATCTAGGGTTGAACATCCCGTATGGGGATAGATTACCCCTTGTGGTTGTGTGGCTTATTTTCGCTGCGGCTTTTTTTACAGTCTCTTTGCGCTTTATAAATATTCGTGGGTTTGGTCACGGGATTAAACTTTTGTTTCGCTCCCCCCCAACGAGCCAAAAAACAAAGGGGGAGATTTCAAATTTTCAAGCGTTAACGTCGGCTTTATCGGGAACGGTTGGCCTTGGTAATATTGCTTCAGTGCCGATTGCCATTACAATTGGCGGACCGGGGGCCATGTTTTGGATGATGTTGGCTGGCTTATTGGGGATGAGTTCCAAATTTGCTGAATGTGCTTTAGCGGTGAAATACCGAAAAGAAAATCCCGACGGCAGTGTGCGCGGCGGGCCCATGTATTATATAGAAGATGTGTTTGCTAGGCGCGGTTTAAAGCCTGTTGGTAAAGGGTTAGCAATATTTTTTGCGGTTATGACCATGGGGGCATCGGTTAGCATATTTCAGGTGAATCAGGCCCATGCGCAATTTGCCAGTGTTACAGGACATGCGATCCCTCTTTTGTTTGGCGCGATTATGGCCATTGGTGTTGCGATTGTCATATTGGGGGGGATTAAAGTTATTGGCCGGGTAACGTCGGTTTTGGTACCGGTAATGGGCGGGCTTTATTTGGGGGCGGGGCTCATTATTATTTTGGCCAATTTACCAGCTCTACCCGGCGCGATTGCATTGGTTTTTAAAAGCGCATTTGCGTTGGATGCGGCGGGCGGGGGGCTAATTGGGGCGTTGATTATCGGCATACAAAGGGCCACTTATTCTAGTGAGGCGGGTGTCGGTTCCGCGGCTATCGCCCATGCGGCGGTGCGCACAGATAATCCGCTTACAGAAGGATATGTAGCATTATTGGAGCCCTTTATTGACACAGTCATTGTTTGCGGGGTGACAGCTTTGGTGATTATTATTACCGGTGCTTATGAACCGTTTGTGGGGGTTGAAGATTTCAAAGGAATTGTCATTACCTCTGAGGCCTTTGCCAGTATGTTCTCCTGGTTTCCCCTATTATTACTTGTTTCTGTTATCTTGTTTGCGTTTTCAACATTGGTGACATGGTCTTATTATGGGGCGCAGGCCGCAGCTTACTTATTTGGGGCAACGCGGCGGGTTGATGTTATCTTCAAACTTTTATTATGTTTAGCGCTATCCACAGGGGCCGCCGTACAGCTTTCAGCGATTGTTGATTTTATTGATGCGATGCTGTTTGGTATGTGTATCCCTAATATTATTGCGCTTTATATGCTATTGCCCGAGTTAAAGCGGGATGTGAAAACCTATGAAGCTAATTTATGATCTTGAATGTTTAAAGTGGATTGGGTGAAATTGAACCATAGGCTTGTTGGTTGGAAACCGGTTTAAAAAATGTCTGATTTTATCACGCGGTTTGCGCCTTCTCCAACGGGGTACCTTCATTTAGGTCATGCCTATTCAGCCTATTGTGCTTTTAATGCGGCCCAAACCCATACTGGCTTTGAAACTGGCACATGCCTTTTGCGTATTGAAGATACGGATTTAACGCGGTGCCGCCCGGAATATGAGCAAGGCATTTATAATGATCTGGAATGGCTTGGTTTCCAATGGCCAATGCCGGTCAGGCGTCAATCCAGGCATCTGGATTTTTATCGTGAGGGGCTCAAAAAACTTGAACAAAAAGGATTGATTTATCGTTGTTTTAAAACCCGCCGCGAGGTGGCAGAGCAATCGGCTTTTGCGCCCCATCTTGATGACCCTGTCCCCGTTTTTATAGGAGAGGCATTGCCGCCGAGTCTGGAACGTCAAGCCCTTGAAGATGGAAAAATGTTCTCATGGCGTTTATCCATGCAGGCTTGTCAGCACTATTTAGGAGATGAGTGGGATAGATTATTCTTTATAGAGAGTAGTAACGGTTCCAATGAAACAATTAGAGCAAACCCGGAAAAATTTGGCGATGTGATTGTAGCCCGTAAAGATACGGGGACAAGCTATCATATGGCTGTTGTGATGGATGATTATACTCAAAATATTAATCACATCATCCGCGGGCAAGATTTATTTGAGGTGACGCATATCCATGTGTTGTTGCAAAAACTTTTTGGTTTTCCAACGCCTGTTTATCATCACCATCCTTTATTGCTCGATGAGAACGGAAAACGCTTTGCCAAACGTGATAAGGCTAAAACCTTGAAATCTATGCGCGACGCAGGGGTGAGTCTAAAGCAAGTGCATATGATGATGAAAGATTATTGATTTTTATTCGTGCTTTTTCAGGGGTGAACACGCTTTACAATCCGTACAGGCCGGATCTGATTTTAATGTAATGAGCCGCGTGGTGGCCTCTAACCCGTCATAGATGAGAAGCCGTCCGGCAAGGCTGGCACCCAGATTTGCGGCCTCTTTTAAAACTTCCATCGCTGCGAGGGATCCCACAACACCTGTAATGGCGCCTAAAATTCCTTCTTCTTCGCAATTGATTTGCTCATCGCGCGGCGGGGCGTCAGGCACAAAACAGCGATAGCACGGCAATGCCTCTCCGGTGGGGGATTTTTGCCATGGTTTGAAAGTTGCAATCTGCCCTTCAAAGCGGCCAACCGCTGCGGAAATAAATGTTTTTTGCTGTTCAAGGCAGGCTTTATTCAACGTAAAACGGGTGTCAAAATTATCGACACCTTCCACGATAATATCGTAATTTTCGATGATTTTATGAGCGTTTTTTGAATCAATACGTTCTTGATGCAGATGAACTGTCAATTCGGGGTTTAATTGCCTGATATGGCTGCGGGCCGTTTGTGCCTTGGAGCGCCCAATATGATCTGTGGTGTATAATATTTGTCGTTGCAGATTGGAAAGGGCAACCATGTCATCATCACAAATACCGATTGTGCCAATGCCCGCCGCCGCTAAATATAAAATGATCGGGCTTCCAAGTCCACCCGCGCCGACTATTAAAACTTTAGTCTCTAATAGTTTTTGTTGGCCTTGGCCGCCCATTTCTTTTAACAGGATGTGGCGCTTATAGCGTTCGATTTGCTTGGGAGAAAGCGCCATCATCAAACGCCTGTGGAGCCAAACCCGCCAGCTCCGCGTTCAGTTTCATCAAGGTTTGTGACTTCTTCAAAAACAGCTTGATAAGCGGGCGCGATTACCATTTGGCCAATGCGTTCGCCGCGTTGAATAATAAAGTCTTCTGTACCATGATTAATCAGTATGACTTTAAGTTCGCCGCGATAATCCGCATCAATTGTGCCCGGTGAGTTAACACATGAAATCCCATGTTTGGCAGCAAGGCCGGAACGCGGGCGCATTTGCGCCTCCCACCCTATGGGCAGAGCAATGGCCAAACCTGTAGGTACCATATAACGCATACCCGGTGTCAAGGTGATGGGCTCATTTGCAGGGTTGGCCGCGCGGATGTCTGCGCCCGCGGCCAATGTTGTTTCATAGCGGGGCAAATCAATATCAAGGGCATTTTTAAGTCGCTTGATTTTTACGATGGGGGATTGGATGTCTGTCATTTTGTTTCTGTTATGGTTTTTTATGTCTGTATACTGTTTAATGATGATGATAGTATTAATATGCCAGTAAGTTCTAAAAAATAAGATTGCTCTTAAAATCAGTTGATTTTTTGTGCAATTTTCTCGGCGAGTTTCTGCGCCACTTTGTTTTTTTCCATATCAGGCCATTTTTCTTCTTCGCCGCTGGAAGATAAAATTGTGACACTATTGCGGTCACCCCCCATGGTGCCTGTTGCGGGGGAGACATCATTGGCAACAATCCAGTCACAGCCTTTGCGTTCCAGTTTTGCCTCGGCATGGCCGATGATATCATCGGTTTCTGCTGCAAATCCGACGACAAGGTCTGGGCGCTGTGTCTTATGACGGGAAATCGTTTTTAGAATATCGGGGTTTTCTGCCAGATTAATCGCGGATAGTCCGCCGCGTTCTTTTTTAATTTTGTGTGGGGTTTCTATTTCGGGGCGATAGTCCGCCACAGCGGCGCAACACACAGCGCAATCAACGGGCAACACGGCCTCGCAGGCTTCCAACATTTGCCGTGCGGTTTCAACCCGTGTGGTTTGCAATCCAGCGGGGGATGTTAAATCCGTGGGGCCAGAGACCAATATTACCTCGGCACCCAGATTGCGTAATGATGCGGCAATCGCATATCCTTGTTTTCCCGAAGACCGGTTGGCGAGATAGCGCACGGGGTCCAAGGGTTCATGGGTGGGGCCTGCTGTTACCAGAATCTTTTTGCCGGTGAGGGGGCCTTTTTTGTTTTGCGCAAAATGGGTTTCAATCGCGTCGGCAATGGCTTCGGGTTCTGCCATGCGGCCCGGGCCATATTCACCGCACGCCATATCTCCCTCATCGGGGCCCACAATTTTTATGCCGTCTTTTTTCAAGGTGGCAAGGTTGCGTTGGGTGGCGGCGTGTTCCCACATACGTACATTCATGGCGGGGGCCATCATCACGGGTTTATCGGTTGCCAGTAATGTTGTAGATGCCAAATCATTGGCCAATCCGTTTGCCGCTTTGGCCATTAAATCTGCTGTTGCCGGGGCCACAACCACCAGATCGGCGGAACGGGAAAGTTCTATATGGCCCATTTTTGTTTCATCGGTGAGATTAAACAATTCGCTAAACGTGTCTTCTCCCGTCAGTCCGGAGACGGATAAAGGGGTTATAAATTCGGCGCCTGCTTTGGTTAATATCACTCTTGAACGAATGCCGCGTTTGGCGCATTCACGTATGAGCAAAAGGCTTTTATAGGCTGCAATACCGCCGCCGATGATAAGAAGAATAGAAGGGTTTTGGGTCACATAAATGTCCTTAGAGCCTTTAATAATATTAATGGTGTGGCTCTATCTTGCTGTTTGGTTGCATCTTTATTGTAGGTAACTGTAGGCTTGTCTGCAAGGCGCTCTAGAATTTGCTCGTTTTACCCTAAGCGGGCCAGCGGTGCCAGACTTTTCAAGGTTTATTGCCGAAAAACCTTTTTTATGGCCGATCCAGTTTCCAGCGCGTTACCGGTTGAAAAAAATTGATAGGCCCCGGTATGGTCTCAATAGTTTCTACATAATCAAACCCCGCTTTTTGCAGTGCGCGGTGGGGCGCGCTATTATAGGCATTGGGTTGGCAAAAAATGCGCCTAAGATCGAGTAGTTGAAAATAGAGTTTGGTGCTTTTTTTAATCGCCTCAGTGCCCATCCCTTGACGACGGTTTTTACTGTCAAATATATGCAGATGCATCATGCCTTGTTCGCCAAAGTCAAGTTGGTCAATGCTAGACATGCCAACAGGGTGATCATCCAAAAGCCAAACCAGATTGAAACTTTTCCGTTGATGGAGCGGGCGGGTAAAATCTTCCTCGAGACTTTCTTGCCATTCTGCGCGTGAAGGCAGTTTTTGGGGGTCGACACCCAATCGTTCCAGATAATCCGCAGAAGCATTATGAAAATAGTCAATCCGTAAATTGGTTTGATCGGGTTCCATTTCTTTGACGATAAGGGTGGGAAAAGGGTCTTTATCAACCGACATGACGAACCTCGTCTATCCCTTGAGCAATAGGGCGAGGGTTAACAATAAGGTTGAACCACCCAGAAACCACAATACAAGTTGGCTGATGCGGGTCTGTTTGGCGAGTGCTTTTTCAAGATCATGAGACGTGTTATGTAAGCCTATTTTATGATCATCCGTAAGGTGACGAGCGATAAGAGAAATATCATCGAGGTAAGTGGGAAGGTTTGGAGCAATGTCGATGGCTTTTAATGTGGCCTCGCGTAAGCGTTGACCGTAATGTTTTGGCCCTAGCCTGTCGGCAATATAGGTTTGAACAATAGGGGTTGCAGCCCCCCACATATTGATTTGAGGGTCCAGCATTCTGGCAACCCCTTCTACTGTCACCATTGTCCGTTGCAATAACACAAGCTCTGGGCGTAAATGCATATCAAACATATCGGTGACATCAAATAATTGTTGCATCACCCGTGACATATCCACTTGATCCGCATTATGACCATATAAAGGCTCCCCCACGGCCCTTAAAGCTTGGGCGAAGGCCTCGACGCTATGTTTTTTTGAAATATATCCAGCATCGAAATGGGCTTGCGCTGTACGCTGATAATCACGATTAATAAAGCCATAAATGATTTCGGCAAAAGCGCGTCTTGCCACGTCATCCAGTCGCCCCATAATACCAAAATCAATTAACCCGATAACACCGTCATCTTGGATAATTATATTGCCTTGGTGCAAGTCGGCGTGAAAAAATCCAAGATGCAGCGCTTGGTATAAGAAGGATTGAATGACTTTTTTGGCAAGGGCTTTATGGTCAATGGGTAAGTTGTGAATATTGTCGATTTCCCCCATTGATGTGCCGTCAATCCACTCGATGGTTAAGATACGTTTGGTGGATAACGGCCAGATAACTTTTGGAATACGAATGTCTTTATCGGTTTTTAAATTATCTGCCATCAAGGAGGCAGCCCCCGCCTCTAATCTTAAATCAAGCTCTAGGCGGGCCGCTTCCTTTAAGGTGTTGATAAATTTAACCGGCTCCATGCGCCGTGCGCTTTTAGAGAAAAACTCGATACAATGGGCCGCACGACCAAGCGCCCTGAAGTCTTTATGGGCAATTTTTTCAATGCCGGGGCGTAATATCTTAACCGCCACTTTTTCTCCCGTCGTTAAAGTGGCTTTGTGCGCTTGTGCGATGGAAGCCGCTGCAATTGGCGGTGAAAATTCAAGGAAAATATCATTGATTTTTTTGCCAAAGGTTTTTTCGAGCTCTTGCACTGCTAGGTCTTGGGCAAAAGGCGGCATTTTATCTTGCAGACGGCCAAGATCATCGGCCATTTCAAAGCCAATAATATCTGGCCTTGTGGCCATGAATTGACCGGTTTTAACATAGAATGGTCCAAGCCCTTCAAGGGCATCGGCCAATCGTTCGCCAGGGCGCAATGGTCTTGATTGTTTTTTGGTTTTGGCGCCTAAGCGTGTGATCGCACCGAAGGCTTTTATGGGAAGAGAGTAATAATGTGCATATTCTTTAGGCAATAAGGCGTCATGGCGACTAAGCACAAACCCGGCGCGCATTAATCTTACCATATCTGTCAGTATAGTGAGCATAAAATTGCCTAACGGGTTTGTTCACTTAACAAGGGGCGAATGATTTAATCATTGACTAGATGCGCCACGCCATATGAAGGGCAGCAATGCCGCCGCTTAGATTTTCGAAGGTTACGCGGGAGAAGCCAGCCTCGGAAATACGAGTTGCAAAAGCTTCCTGCGTTGGGAACCGCCGGATTGATTCCACTAGATATTGGTAGGATGCGCGATCGTTCGCAATTTTTTCCCCTAGCCATGGAATGGCTTTAAAGGAATATTCATCATAAAATTTTTGAAAACTTTTTGTGATAGGGTGGGAAAATTCAAGGCAGATAAACCGCCCGCCCGGCTTTAAAACACGATAGGCTTGCTTTAGGGCATTATCCATATTTGTAACATTGCGGATACCAAACGCGATTGTATAGGCATCGGCGAGGTTACTTTCTAGGGGAAGGTTTTCGGCGTCACCACAGATATGGCTTAATTGTTCACGGTAAGGATTGTCACGATTTGTCCGACCAGCTTTCAACATGGCATGATTGATATCGCACAAAAAAGCGTGGGCCGGAGGTTTTTGGCTTAAAGTTGCGTCGCGATTAAGCGCCGCCCATTCATTGGCCCGTTTGACAAATCCTGTCCCCACATCACCAGTGCCGCCAGCAACGTCAATCAAACATTGCCCCGGTCTTGGCGCTAAACGATCTTGAAGGGTTGTTTTCCAGATCCGGTGGATGCCCATGGACATGAAATCATTCATCAGGTCATAATTATCGGCTACGCTGTCAAATACACCGCGCACCATGCCGGCCTTTTCTTCAGCCGCGACGGTTTTAAAGCCAAAATCTATAGTGTTTTTTTCCTCGGTCATGACTAGCTTTTATCCGTCTTATGGGCGCTTGAGAAGCGTCTTGACGCCGCACGTTGTTTTTGACAATCTACCATTACAAATTTTATGATTTCGTGAGTGATTAATGTTGGTTTTCGATGATCGTGCAGATTAAGGCAAGAGTTTCGTCGTAATATGCTATTTTAATGGGTACAGCTTAATTGGTGCTGTTTTAATGGGTATATTTAAGGTATTGGCATATAAATAACGTAAAGAATAGCAACTCTATGGATTATTAAGACTTATTGGTGATTATGCCTCGTGGTTTGAGAGTTGGGGCAACTGAAGATGATCAATGAAGGCGGCTGGTTAAGTCGGATGGTTAATTCGGGCGGTTGAAGTGATCAAAATGATGGTCATGATGTTTGAAAACGATAACGCGCAAAGATATTGAGGGTAAGCATGATTAAATCAGAGCTCATTCAAAAGTTAGCCGATGATAATCCCAACCTGTATTACCGCGATGTAGAGCGGATAGTTTCGATTTTTTTTGATGAAATCACAACCGCCCTCTCCCAAGGGGATCGGGTTGAACTACGGGGGTTTGGGGCTTTTTCCGTAAAAAACCGCCCCGCAAGGGTTGGCCGGAATCCCCGCTCTGGCGAGGCGGTAGCCATTGCAGAAAAATGGTCTCCTGCTTTTAAAGCGGGTAAGGAAATGCGCGATCGTTTGAATAAAGACTAGATATATTCAAGAAAGATTGATCAAGCCACGCCAAGCCTGAAATTCCGCGTTTATGGACGTGTCTGGCCGAAAAACCTGCTAAAATTTCCCCTTTTACAGCCTATAATGATTGCACCTTTTACACAAAATGTGACAAAGATAGAGAATGAAAAAAATATTATCCTTTCTTATTATGCTTCCTTTGGCGGCATTCGCGGTGGTTTTTCTTGTGGCGAACCGGCAATCGGTTGCCCTTAGCTTTAATCCTTTTTCTGACCAGTCCGGTTTTTTAACATCGCCGGCGCTGCCTTTATGGCTATGGTTGATGGTGATGTTGTTTATCGGTTTTGGGCTGGGTATTTTTGGGATGTGGTCATCCGCGAAACCGTCACGCCAAAAGCTGCGTGATTTAAAGCTAGAAGTGAAGCAGCTTAATAAGCAACTTGCTTTGCGGGAAGAAAACCCAAGCAGCAGCGAGCATCTGCCTGTTTTAAAAAGTGAATAGTGCCAAATATTATAAAAATCTGCGGCTTGACGGAACAACAAAGCATAGCCGCCTGTCTTCGCGTCGGGGCGACCCATTTAGGGTTTGTTTTTCATCCACAATCCCCGCGAAATGTCACTTATGAACGGGCAGCCAATTTAGCGAATGTCACACGCGGTATGACCAAAAGTGTGGCTTTGGTTGCCAACCCTTCACAATCTTTATTGCAGGATATTCTGGTTCAGGTCCGGCCAGATATCATTCAATTTCATGGGAACGAAACCAGCGATCAGATGAAGAAAATGCGTGATTTATTGCCAAACGAGATTGAAATCTGGAAAGCGATAGGCGTCTCCAGTGAAACCGATTTTGTGAATGCCGCAGATTTTAGTCCCTATATTGACAAGCTTTTATTCGATGCCCGCCCACCAAAAAGAAGTGATCATGGGCAAGATCGATTGGGGGGGCACGGTGTACCCTTTGATTGGGAAATTTTGAAAGCCTATAAGGGAAGTGCGCCATGGATTTTGGCGGGCGGCTTAACACCTGACAATGTGGCAAAGGCTATTACCATAGCGCGGCAAGTGAGTGGGTTTACGGGTGTCGATGTATCTTCCGGCGTAGAAAGTAGCCTTGGGAAAAAAGATGATAAGGCGATAGAAAGCTTTATCCGCAACGCTATTAAGGCTATGGATGGCGTGTAATATGCGACCATGAAAGTTGGTAGCGGCTAATCAGGAGCGATCATGCCTTCAGTAAATTCTTTTCGAATGGGGCCAGACCGTGAAGGTCGGTTCGGAAAATTTGGCGGGCGGTTTGTGGCTGAAACCTTGATGCCGCTTATCTTGTCGTTGGAAGAAGAATATGAGAGTGCAAAAAATGACCCTGCCTTTCGCCAAGAAATGGATTATTTTTTAAAACATTATGTGGGCCGGCCATCACCGCTTTATTTTGCCGAGCGCTTGACGGAGTATGTGCGCAGTAAAACCGGCTCCACTATAGGTGGTGAAAAAGAAAAAGGCGCAAAAATTTATTTAAAACGTGATGAGTTAAATCATACGGGTGCCCATAAAATAAATAATTGCCTTGGGCAAATATTGCTTGCCAAACGAATGGGAAAAACCCGCATTATTGCGGAGACGGGCGCGGGGCAACATGGGGTGGCAACGGCAACCGTTTGTGCACGGTTTAATCTGCCATGTACGATTTTTATGGGGGCGACGGATGTTGAACGTCAAGAGCCAAACGTTTTTCGTATGAAGCTTCTGGGTGCGGAAGTGGTTCCGGTTACATCGGGAACAGGCACTTTAAAAGATGCAATGAATGAGGCTTTGCGCGATTGGGTGACAAATGTTGATGCAACATTTTATATTATTGGCACTGCTGCTGGTCCCCATCCCTATCCTGAAATGGTGCGCGATTTTCAATCTGTTATTGGCTATGAGGCAAAAGAACAGATGCTTGAAGCAGAGGGACGTTTGCCTGATGCGATTATGGCGTGTATTGGCGGAGGTTCCAACGCGATCGGGTTATTTCATCCCTTTTTGGATGATATGGGCACACAGATTTATGGGGTTGAGGCCGCGGGACGCGGCGTAGAAAGCGGGGCACATGCGGCGTCGTTAAGCGGTGGTCGCCCCGGCGTTTTGCACGGCAATCGCACCTATTTATTGCAAGATGATGATGGTCAAATCATTGATGCCCATTCTATTTCTGCGGGATTAGATTATCCCGGGATCGGACCAGAACATGCGTGGTTGCATGAAGTGAAGCGGGTGCAATATTTATCGGCTACTGATAAAGAAGCATTGGAATGTTTTCAGCTTTGCGCCCGGTTAGAGGGAATTATTCCAGCCCTTGAACCGGCCCACGCTTTGGCCCGTGCATTTGATAAAGCCGGAGAGATGGAGCGGGACCAGATATTATTATTGAATATGTGTGGGCGCGGGGACAAGGATATATTTTCTGTTATGGATGCTTTGAAATAAACTAAGATCTGTATAAAGAAATTTGAGTAAAAATATGAAAAATGAGTGACCTATTGTGGAGGGATTATGCATGATGCCTATATAGTGGCGGCGGGTAAGTTTTTACCTGGCGATGCCATTTCTAATGGCGATATGGGCGCTTATCTTGGCTCTATTGATAATCAATCCGAAAGGTTAGGGCGGTTAATTCTGCGTCAAAACAAAATCGCAACGCGATATTATGTACCCTCTAAAAATGGTCAGTATCAATATAATAATGCTGATATGTCAGCCTTGGCGGCAAATGATGTGCTTGAGAAAAGCGGGCTTAATGGGGCATCTCTTGATTTATTGGCGACCTCGACAACCCAAGGGGATTTGTTGGTTCCCGGTCATGCGAGTGCTGTGCACGCGGCTTTGCATCGATTAAATAAGGTTGGCCCATTGGAACTGGCTAATTTTCAAAGCGTGTGCGCAAGCTCGGTAATGGCGACCAAGGCGGCGTTTTTAAATATTAAAACCGGTTGTGCGCAAAACGCCCTTGTGACAGGCAGTGAGTTTTCCAGCCGCTGGTTTCAACCAGCAATGTATGAGGCAGCGAGAGAAAAACTTGAAAATAAAGAAAAACGCATGGCCGCCGAATTTTTGCGATGGACTTTGTCCGATGGGGCGGGGGCGTTATTATTACAAAATCATCTATCGGAACAAAAAAACAATCAGAATACGGCCTTTAAAATAGACTGGATAAAATTGATATCCCTCGCGGACAGATTTGATACATGTATGTATGCGGGCATAAACGGGGATGAGCGCCATGTTTTATCCCGGCCATGGAGCCATTATAAAAATGGCCCTATTGAAGCGACGCAAGATGGTAGTATTATGTTATTGCAGGATATGGTGTTGTTAAAACGTATTTTGCGCGCATGGGTTGGGGAATATTTAAAACTCGTTGATGAGGATATTATTATTCCGGCGCAAATTGACCATCTTTTATGCCATTATTCGGCCCATTCTCTGCGTGAGGAAATGATAAAAATTTTAAAATCAACAGGGGGAATGATTGATGAAGAAAAATGGTATTCCAATTTAACAACCAAAGGGAATACGGGGGCGGCGGCAATCTTTTTAATGTTAGAAGAGTTTATGGAAAAGAAAATTGCTAAGGCTGGTGAAAAGATTTTGTGTGTGGTGCCAGAAAGTGGCCGGGCAATGGTTGGTTTTATGATGTTAACTGCGCAATAATAACCGGCCAATAATAAACACCCAAAACTAAACACTCAGTAATAATTTCCAGTAATAAGCTCAGAGGAAAGAGAGATAGAGATGTTGGATCAACACGTTGAGACCCGATCAAATTCTAAGCTTGTAGAAAAGACTCTACGCGGATTAACAGTGGTGTGGGCTGATTTTGAAAGTCGTTTGGAGCAAGTACCCATAATTGCTAAAATTAATCGGGGCACTTTAACGCTTGCGGATTATCAAGCCTATTTATTGAATATTCGCCAACAGGTGGTCGATGGCGGGTGTTGGATTGCGCGTGCAGCCAGCAATGTTAGTGTTGAATATTTTGATTTACGTTCGACTTTTATGCGCCATGCGGTGACAGAACATCGTGATTTCCAAATGTTGGAGGCAAATTATGTGGCCACAGGGGGCACATTAGATGATATACGCAGCGGGGTAAAAAATATTGGCTCTGAAGCTTTGTCGGCCTTTATGTTTCAACGAGCGTCACAGCCTAACCCGTTTGGTTTGTTGGGGGCGATGTTTATGATTGAAGGACTGGGTAGCCGTAAAGCGCGTGAATGGGGTTTGTTAATTCAAGAACAGTTAAAATTGCCTGATGAGCAATTGGGATTCCTGCTTTATCATGGGGAACATGATGATGATCATTTAGCTGAGTTTGAAGATTGGTTAAGCGCGGTTGTTCATGATGAAGCTACGGGCCAAGATATTATTAAAACAGCCCGTATTGTCGGGCGCTTATATGCGCTGCAATTGGAAGAGATTGAATATGCATAAAGGGCTTTGGGTCAGGCTCTTGAGTGATGATTTAATCTTGTTGCCATTATAATTGGGACAGCAAAACAAGCCTTTGAGACGATTTGCAATTTGCCTGTCTTGTGGTGAAAATAGATCGGCGGTTATACTCTTATTATAACTAAGTTGATGATGCTTTTTATCGCAGACACTTTATTATCACAGTCAC
The DNA here is from genome assembly GCA_938015425.1 of uncultured Parvularculaceae bacterium. GTDB lineage: Bacteria > Pseudomonadota > Alphaproteobacteria > Caulobacterales > Parvularculaceae > CALLPQ01. The sequence goes on from CALLPQ010000065.1 coordinate 21,007, forward strand.
CCTGGAGACCCCCTTATGAGTGAAAAACCTGTTATTGCTGGCCGTGAGTCCATCGGCGTTGAGGTTGAAGAAGGTAAAACCTATTCTTGGTGCACATGTGGACGTTCGGCCAAACAACCCTTTTGTGATGGTTCCCACAAAGATACAGAATTTATGCCCATGAAATGGGAAGCAACCAAAACGGGCAAAGTCTTTTTTTGTGCCTGTAAACAAACATCCAATGCCCCTTTATGCGATGGCTCCCACAAAATGCTGGATGATTAGGAATTGAATTATCCTTTATGTAATCGGGATCTGGTTAGGATCTAGTGGGGAGCAAATTGCGGGTTGGGTTAACGGCTGTTTTACGGATAATGCCTTAAAGATAAGAATCACCTATATTGATGTAAGTGCAATATAGGGAGGCGATAATATGTCTAACAAAGTCGCGGGTTTTAAAGCATCTGATTATGATTCTAGTGATCCAGATCCATGGCTAGCCCTTTATCTTGATAATAGTTTGCCTTTTGCCGATGATGCTAAAGAGGCTTTGCTAACTGGAAATGAAAGCCTGACACGCCGATTGTTTTTACCGATTGCGCGTCCGTTTATTTTTGTCTTTTTTCTTTTGGTGCAGCTTTACCGAATACCCTTTTCAACGTTTCCTAACTCACCAAAGTGGCTGCACCAATTAATTTACTGGGGATTAAAAAACTTTGCGACGCCGCAAGCCAATCTTTTGATTATGCGCCATTTTAATATTGGTACGGAGATTTTAAATTTTATTAAAGATAATGTCCCCGATGTGGATGTTAAAACCGTGCCTTTGAAACCTGTTCAGTTAAAAGATTTATGCGATAATGTTTTTTTGCAGCATGACCTCAATGTTTATAATTTTATAATAGAGCTAAATTCTGGTTTGCGCGAACAAGGGCGTGAGATGACCACGCCGGAGACAATAAATTTTGACGCGATTACGGACGCCCCTTTTTCATTCGAAGAGTTTCCGCAAAAATGGCATAATTTTGCAGATATCCAAACCGCGATTGAGTTTTATACCCCGATTTACTGTTTGTTTTTATCGCGGCCAGATTTTGTAAGGGCTTCAAACTCGTTACAATTGGATGAAACGATTGGTGTTTATCTCGCACGAATTTTAGGCACGCCGTATCACATGCATCTGATTAATAACCACCACCCTATGGTGCCGTTATCAACATACCAAGCGGGGTTTAGATTGATGTTGCATGGTTATGATGCGGAAGCACTACACGGTTATTTAAGGGTGTTAAAACGTCAACAACAAGAGAACGCCAAATAAGTCAGTACACGCTAATCAGTCTATCAAGTCGCTTTGGGCCCGTTAGAAGAGGGTGGTGTAACCTCTTTTGATGTTTCGTTTTCACTAGGTTCAGTTTGACTAAGCTTGACTTTTTCAACCTGTGTGCCCTCTTTCTCACTGATATCTTGAGTGTCATGCTCTTTAATATCATGACTTTTAGTATCTGGGTCTTGTTTTTTGGTTTTATCTTGATGCGCCGCCATGAGTGTTGTGGCTTTGATGTCTGCTATAATACCATTATCAGAAAGCATAATGGCGATAGGGCGAGTGGCTTTAAACTGGGTGAGGATAATCATGACCGTGATTGTCATGGGGATAGAAAGTAAAACCCCCGTAAATCCCCATAGTGAGCCCCAGATAGCCAGTGAAAATAAAATCACAAGGGGACTAAGGTTTAATGTTTTGCCAACCAGTCGTGGCTCAATCATGGAACTCATGGTTTGCTCCGCGCCTAACATTAAGCCTAATAGTGTTGCGGCTTTCAAAACCCCGCCATCTGGTTGCACCAGCATTAAAGAGACCGGCATCAAGATCGCGAGGGCCGCACCAAAAAGCGGAATATAATTAAAGATGAAAATAACCAAAGCCCAAAACCCTGCATAATCCACCCCTATGACCAGCATGATGATATAGCTGACAATGGCGGTGATCAGGTTGGTGACTGTCTTAACGGTGATATATTGACGGACTAAGGTTGCAACATCGGATATTGTTTCGCTAATCGCTGTTTGCTGGAATTCATTATCGCTTAAATAATTAATTTTTTTAAATATCCGCCCACGTTCTATAAGCATAAAAGCCATATAGAATATAACCGTGCCTAATGTTAGAAAATTTGAGGTTATTGCCCCAAGGGTGCCGATGGCTTGACTTAAAAGCGGCCTGACCATGCCAAGGGCGGCTTGTTGGATGTCTGCAACACTACCGATAAACTCGGGGGGAATAACCTCTAATGTGCGCATATAGGCAAAAAGGTCTTGAGCTAAATTGGTGAGGCGTGTCTCGTAATTGGGCCAGTCTTTCAACACATTCCCCACATTCGCGCTGATAATGGCGCTGAACCCGATAAAGGCTGCAATGATGATTGCAAATGCGCACAGATAACAAAGCCAATGGGGTAAGTGTTTACCAATCCCCGGCACTTTCGAAACGCTTTCTTTTAGGGTGAAAATAAGAAAACACAAAAAGGCGGCGATAACAAACGGAATTAAAACGCCGCGCCCGATATACACAACATAACCAATCATAATGGCGAGCCCGAGACCGAAAAAAATCCGCGCTGGGCCGGAAAAAGTCATGTTTTTTTGCATGTATCGCTCCTTAAAACAGTTTATACATAAGGTGATTTGATTAAGCCCGCTACTATTATGATAGCGAGAGCGTGTTTGGTGCAAGATTATGATAAAAATTCTTTTGGAAGAAATAGAATGGCAGGCACCGACAAAGATTTTTGGTGCGTTTAAAGGAATGCCATGGGCCCACTGTTTTAACAGTGGCAATCTTCATGAGAACGCGCGCTGGTCAACCATTGTGGCTTTTCCATCAACCCGGGTGATACATCGCGGGGGGCAAGTCTATGTGAATGATAAACCCACGGATGATGACTTAATTCATGTTTTGCGGAGCTTGATGGCACCAAGCCCACACGAGGAAGGCATATCCCCATCGTCTGGTGCTGACTTGTCTTCTATTCCTTTTGTCAGCGGCTTGGCGGGTTATATCGGATATGAGATAGGCGGTGTGTTTGAACCGGTTTTGTCAATGCCGGCGAGTCCTTATGAAAAATTGCCGGATTTGGCGTTGGCCCGCTATGAGGCGGCCATCATATTTGATCGTCAAAACACAAAGACTTTTATTGCCCATACAAACGAAATAAAGTCACGCGATGCTGCGACACAGCTGCGTGGATTTATCGAGCAATCTGAAAAAACCCGAACCCAGAAAAATTGTTACGCTGAAAGCCCCCGCGACGAAAATAACAATCGTGAGGGACAAGTTAGTTTAAAAGTCCGGTCTGTTCAAACCCTGACGGATAAAAAAGAATATTGTGAACAAGTTGCTCAAATAATCGAGGCAATCCTGGAAGGTGATTTCTTTCAGGCCAATCTATCACGCCGGATTAAAGCTGAATTTAATGTAAAACCCGATATGGTTGCGCTGTATACAGATATTATCGAGAAAAGTGATGCTGCCTATGCCGCATTGTTGCAATTTGAAGAAGGGAGTTTGTTGTCAAATTCGCCAGAAAGATTTTTCTCGGTTGAGAATATTTCTCATGAAGACATCTCGCCGGTAAGGACTATGGCTGTAAATTCTATGGCTGAAAACTCTATGGCTGAAATCTCTATGGTTGGGGCTGGCGGGCGAAAAATTATTGCGGAACCGATTAAAGGCACTATTCAACGGGGAAATACAAAACAGCAAGACAAAGACCTTGCCCGGAAATTAATGTCCAATGAAAAAGACCGTGCAGAAAACATTATGATTGCAGATTTACTGCGTAATGATTTATCACGCGTGTGCCATCCGGCTTCCATTCGGGAAGAGGAAATATGTTCATTAATGAGTTTAAATTATGTGCATCATTTAATGTCGAGAATATCAGGCATTTTGCGTTCCGAGTATGATAGTTTTGATGCATTACGCGCTTTATTTCCGTGTGGGTCCATAACAGGGGCTCCAAAAATAGAAGCGATGAATGCGATTTCTCATCATGAAAAAGTGGGGCGGGGGCCCTATTGTGGCACTATTGGATATTTTGATGATCGCGGGGGGGCGGATTTGTCGGTTGCCATAAGGACTTTGGTCCATGATGAGGGCGAAGAGACTGTTGTGTCGATACCGGTGGGGGGCGGGGTGACGTTAAGGTCTGATCCGCAAAGTGAATATGAAGAAACACAGGTGAAAGCGCTAGGTTTTACGAACCTGCTTGATGTTTCTTCTTTAAAAAATACGAGCCATCATCAATGATACTCATTATCGATAATTACGATTCCTTTGTTTATAATCTTGAACGATATATACTATTAGCGGGTATGGAAACGAGCGTTATCCGCAATGATGTGTATACGGTGGAACAATGTCTGGGTTTTGATCCGGCAGGTATTGTGTTGTCTCCAGGCCCTAAATCTCCAAAAGATGCAGGGATTTGCTTGCCCCTATTGCAGGCTTTGCCCCTAAACATACCTGTATTGGGGGTGTGCTTAGGGCACCAGTGTTTGGTGGAACGTTTTGGCGGAAGGACAAGCCGTGCGGTTGAACCCTTGCATGGAGAAGCCACTATGATCACCCATAATAAGGAATGTTTTTTTGAAGGATTACCCAATCCCCTTCCTGTAGGGCGATATCATTCTTTAATTTCGACTTTGCCGGATAAAGATAATGGTTTGAAACCCATTGCTTTTAGCCAGAAGAACGAATTAATGGCTGTGTGTCACCAAACGGCACCATGGTATGGAGTGCAATTCCATCCTGAGTCAGTTTTAACGCCCGATGGAAAAGCCATGATAGAGTGGTTTGTTAGACAATGTAGGATGACAAAGAACTGTCATAACGCGCACCGAGGTGAGACATGATTTATCTTAACGGCCATTATTGCGATGCCGGCTTTGTTATTGATGGGCGCGATCGCGGGTTTTTGTTGGGGGATGGGGTTTTTGAAACGGTTTTGCTTAAAGAGGGGCGGCCTGTTTTTCTGCAAGATCACCTACAACGGTTAAAAACAGCATGTGACGCTTTAGAAATTCCTTATCCTCAAAGTGAAAACAACCAGACGTTGGATTTTTTCGAAATAATTCATCAATTATCTACGCTGATGAAATGTGATGTTGGTAAAGCCAGTGCCCGTATTACCGTTAGCCGCGGGGTCAGTGGGCGTGGCTTGGTTTTCCCGCCGATGGATCAAGCAAACCCCACCCTTATGGTGGTTGTGAACCCTTTTCACTCTCCCCCCGACTATTACAAATCTATGGTTAGCCAATATGTTCGGGGACGACATGCACTATCGTCACACTATAAAACTTTGAATTATTTAGAAAATATTATGGCAAAAAATGAAGCCACCCAAAATGGTTGCGATGAAGCAATTATGTTGAATGAGGTAGGACGCATTGCTTGTGGGTCCACATGTAATCTATTTATGGTGACTAAGGACAATCACCTTTTAACTCCAAGCTTAGAAGAAGGCGCTTTACCCGGTATTACCCGGAAAAAGATTTTGGAAATTGCGTCCACCATCGGTGTGGACTGTATGGAGACCGAGATAGAGATAAACCGGTTAACCGAGTGTGATTTATTTTTTACCAATAGTCTTATTGAAATAATAAACCACGAAAATGTTTCAAACCCGGTCATCGACACGTTAAAACAACATTATGCTAAACTGGTGCTTGATTGTGGTCATGATCTAAACGGATGAACTTATGCAAAAATTCACAATATCTGAATCTGCCATTATTGCGATTATAGAAGGATTAAGTGCTGAATATGGGCTGGGGGGGTATAAATCACGCCCTTTGATAGAGGGACAATATTGGAATTCGACATTATTAATCGGGAATGGCGGACTTGATTTAAACGATGATCAAAAGAAAATTTGCATAGGTTATTTTAGAAAATTTTTTGATCTGGAAATGAGCGAAATTACTCCTTATTTGAAGGCCACGACAATAGGGGAGTGGAGCGGATTAATTTCTCAATCCTTATTGTCCCGCATGATGCAGTTTCATTTTCATCCAGCGGGACCGCGCAGTGAAGAAACAATCTGTACACATGCTGTCAGTAATCTCTATCAGGATGGGGCCGCCGCTGCTAGCCTGCTGCAAGGGCGTCGGCGCCTTGTTTCTATGGTTTCACCCCATAGTTTATTAGGGTTTGTGCTCAGCGTTATAACCCCTGCTTTGCAGGGGATTGAGGTGTTTGATGGCCGATTTATGTCCCCTGAAGAGTTGAATGGTACCCTTGCATTCGGCGACGTTATTGTCGCTACGCCGTCTATATGGTCTTATATGATGCGGGAAGATATTTTGGCTCCCGATAATTCCATGGGTGTTAGTTTTGGCGAGGTGATGAAGCCTGAACTGGCGGCGTCGATGCGCCGTAATGGTATTGGTGTATTACGTGAATTATATGGGTCCACCCAAAACGGGTTAATCGCGTGGCGTGATTCTCCTAATGACGGGTTTGTATTGTTCGATCATTGGAAAAAAAATGAGGATAATCTAGCCCGTACAGAGCCCGATGGATCGGCTAAAGAATTTGCTCCCATGGATCATTTCAACTGGGACAATCAGCGTTGCTTTTCATTGGCGGGGCGACGCGACGGCGCTATCCAGATTGGGGCGGTGAATGTTTTTCCCGATAAAATAGCGAAACTAATTTGCGACCATAACTTTGTGAGCAAGTGTACAATTCGTGTTGCCAATAGTTCGGGTATCGCCCAGTCAAACCGGTTAATCGCAGATATTACCTTAAAAAAAGAAGCCTTAACCAGTGAGGATATTGCCAGAGATATTGATGGGTGGTGTAAAGCGAATCTTGGATTGCATGAACGCCCCCATATTTTTAATTTTTACAAATAAAACCCGCTGTTGAAATATTCAACAGCGGGTTTTATTTTCTTTATACGGAATGATAAAAATTATCGATCCGTTTAATTGTCTGGGCCACCAGCGTTTGGTCCGCCCTGAATTTCAGGTGCGCTGCTGCCGCTTGATTGCTGGGTCAATTTTGATTGAACCTGATTATTAACGTTCGCAAATCCTGCTGTGTTATCACCAATGGTTAGTGTGGCTTCACAATGGAACGTGCAATTATAAGTGGTTCTGTTGCTGCCTCTATGGGCGACCAACATGCCAGAACTTGGTGGGTTTACCCGCACTTGCAAATTCTCGATAGTTTTACCTTCTTCATTAATGATAATAATATTGGTTAGACCAGGGGCTTTACCAAATAACAAGAAGTTGTTTTTATCTTGAACAGCGATGTCGGCAATACCAGGATTACCTACAATAATGCTAGACGCTGCTTTGTCTGTTGAATAAGACCGTACCTGATCCATTGTAACCCAAACTTGTTGGGCACTTACAGGTGCGGCGGTGAATGTGGCTAAGGCTAGCCCAAAAATTAAAGAACGCATGATCATCCTTCCTCACTACGGAACTCGTTGAACGATAGCGTTAATGTGTCAAAGAAGAATTAACATGAGGAAAAAACTTATTGGCCTTGAACAAAATACCTCTGATATAATTAAGAAAAACTTTACGCTGTTTTAACGCTCATCGCTTACGTTGATTATAGTAGGAGAGCTTTATGACGAACATCCCATTAAAAAAAGGTGATAATAATCACCGACCTTCATTGAAAGAGTTTAAACCTTTCGAGCTTTTGACCGACAGGGTTATAAGCGCAATTGAAGAGGCAATGGACTTTCGCACTTATAAGTCAGGCGAAACAATTGCCTCTTTAAATCAATATGAAGGGGAGAGTTTCTTTATTGTTGCCGCAGGGTCTTTAAAAATAACAATTGCTAATCCCATAACAAATGAGATGATGATTTCGACTATTAATGCAGGAGACGCATTTGGCCTGGATGTGGTGCTTGCTGACTGTGATATCGAGATTTGTAAGAATATCGGGATTAACGCGGATAGTGATGTCAGTGTATGGATTGTTGATGCCCATGCTTTCCGTCAACTTATTCATGATCGCCCATCGTTGGCGAAAACATTATTATTCTTTCTTGCAAAAGATACAGTGAAGGCACGATATAGTCATGTCGAATTGAAAAGCGCCCCAGAGCAACGTGTTTATTCAAAACTTCTTGAAAATATTCAGCGTAATGATATTACAGGGTTTTGGCATATTGAAACAATGCCCAAACATAGAGAGTTGGCAAATTTGGCTAATGTTGAAGAAGTTGATGCGGCGCGGGCTGTGGCTTATTTAATTCAAGAAAAAATAGCACAACGAAATTATCCTGGATTAATTATTGTCGATATGGAAGCTTTAAATCATCTTGCCCGATAAGAAATTGTTAACCATGTTTAAAATAAAATATTTGCATTAACCATCTTTCTTCAGATTTTTTTTACAAATATACCCCATAGTCAAAACGGTTCATGAAGAACTATCAGTCACGAGTAAGTAGGAGTTATATATTATGACTAAATTAGTAAAAAACTTTTTATCAAATGAAGAAGGTGCAACAGCTATCGAGTATGGTTTGATTGCAGCTCTTATTTCTGTTGTTATTATTGGCGCTGTTACAACTATTGGCGGCAACCTAACAACTACATTTGACGAAATTGGCGCAGTAATCTAACTTGCGCTTTTCTTTTGGGTGACCAAAAGAAATTTCTAGAATAAATAATATTAAAAGAGGGCTTCGGCCCTCTTTTTTTTATGTTGATAACTTTGTGTTAAATTGAGACGCGTAAGGTGATCCTAAATTAGGAGAAGCTTTATGGCATATTTAACCCTTGCAATATTACCAGTTGCACTTTTGATTGCTGCGGCAAACGATTTACACGAATTTAAAATCCCTAACTGGATATCTATTTTATTAATTGCAACCTTCCCTCTTGCTGTGATTTCAACAGGGGCGCCGCTTTCTTTGTTGTGGCAGGGGTTGTTATTAGGCGCTGGAATGTTGGTTATTTGCTTTTCTCTTTTTGCCCTTAATGTGTTTGGCGGCGGGGACGCTAAATTATTAGCTGCTGCATCCATGTGGTTTGGTTTTGCGGCGCAGTTAGAGTTTATTCTCGTTACCGCGTTTGCTGGCGGAATATTGGCAATTTTTATTTTAATGTTTCGCAAATCTCCGATCTTGCCAATTTATGCGCGGATGGGATGGGTTATGAATGTTCATCAATCGGAAAAAGGCATGCCGTATGGCGTGGCAATCGCGATTGGGGGCTTGTGGGCTTATCCAAGTACCTTCCTTTTTCAAATAATATTTGGAACTTAATGGAATCGGTTAACCGAGTTTTATCATCTTGTGTGGATAATGACCCTAAGAATAATTTTTAAAGTAGAGTTTTGAGTAAAGTATAGAGGCAGACGATTATGAATATGAAAAAGATTGCTGTTATTTTAATTGCATTATTTGCTGGTGGCGCTGCATTTTATCTGGCGATGGTTGGTCAAGGAGGCGGAGAGCCCGCAACCGTACCGATTATTCAAGCTGCTAAAGAAGAAACAATCAATGTATTGGTGGCAAAGTCTGATATTAGCCGCGGTCAAAGTCTGACTCAAGACAATACAGTATGGAAAAAGTGGCCCAAGAAAACCGTTAGCGGTAGTACAGAGTTTATTACTGATAATGATGATAACCCAATCGCCAAATTAGAAGGTGTTGTTGCAAAAAATGCTTTTGTTGCCGGTGAACCTTTAATAGAGCGAAAAGTTGTTCGTAGTGGTGGCCGTGGCTTATTAGCCGCACTTATTCCCCCGGGCATGGTGGCTGTATCATTGCGGGTTAATTCCGAAACGGCAGCAGGTGGTTTTATCTTACCGGGTGATCATGTTGATATTGCTCATAATATCAGTGGGGGCCGCGGTAAAAAAAGCAGCACATCAACATTGTTTAGAGATGTGCGTGTTGTGGCGGTTAATGAAGATTTTTCCGAAAATCCGGAAACTGCCTTTATTGATGGCGTGAATATTACGTTAGAGATGACCCCATATGATGCAGAACGGTTTATTGCCGCTCGCTCTGAAGGGACTTTAAGTTTGCTCTTGAGAAGTCTTCACGATGGTGAACAACAAGCTAAGCCGGGAAAGAAAAAAACCGCTCCGGCACAACGTAAAGTTAAAATTGTCCGTATAGGACGCGCCTAATTAAAGGGGTAAAAAGTTCGTTATGAAAAACTCTAAAAAAGACACTGGAAAAACCATGAAGTCATTATTTCGTATAGGCGCTTTGTTGATAGCAGGATTTGGATTGATAACATCCCCTGCGTTTGCCCAGCGCGGTAATAAAGAAGTTTCCATCGATTTTGGCGGCGATAGCGCGTACTCGAAATCAATTGTTTTGCCTCTTAATAAGGCAGCCATTATTGATTTGCCAAGTGCCGCCGCAGACGTGCTGGTCTCTCAGCCTTCTGTTGTGGATGCAGTGGTTAGGTCCCCGCGACGGGTATATTTGTTGGGCCTTTCAGTTGGTCAAACCAATGCATTTTTCTTTGATAGCGCAGGGCGGCAAATTTTAAATCTTGAAATTTCTGTTGAACGCGATCTTGATGCGGTTACAGGGCTTTTAAGCCGATTAATGCCAGGTAGCCGGATTAATCTGGAAGCGATCAATGATAATGTGATTATCCGCGGTGCAGTATCTTCCAATGCGGAGGCGGCCAATGCCAAAGCGGTTGTCGCGCGGTTTATCGGCTCGGAAGATAATGTCATCAATATGCTTTCTATTCGTGATAAAGATCAAGTAATGTTAAAAGTGCGTGTTGTTGAGATGCAGCGCCAACTGATGAAACAACTTGGTGTTGATACAAATGGAACGGTTACATTAGATGACGCATCTCTTGGATTTGCTGCGCAAAATGCTATCGCATCCACAAGTACTGGTTCACTTTCATTTCCGGGTGGAATTGGTGACTTAACCGATTTTGATTTGGCGTTCGATGCGTTGGAGACAAGCGGTTTGGTGCGTGTTCTGGCGCAACCTAATCTTACAGCAATTTCCGGAGAGTCAGCAAACTTTTTAGCGGGTGGTGAGTTTCCGGTTCCCGTTGGACAAGATAATGGTGTACTGACAATTGAGTTTCGTGAGTTTGGTGTTGGACTTGGCTTCACGCCGGTTGTTTTAAGTAAGGGCCGTATCAATCTGCAAATTTCTACGGAAGTTAGTGATCTGACTACAGAAAATTCAATCACGCTACCGGGTCCGTTGGTTCCTGATGGGAGTGGCGGGTTTACTGCAAGTACTGGCCTTAATATTCCTGGCCTGTCGGTGCGCCGTGCAAACACAACAGTCGAGTTGCCCAGTGGTGGTAGTTTAATGATGGCTGGACTTCTACAAGAAGATTTACGGTCAACAATTGAAGGTATTCCAGGTGTAAAAGATGTTCCAGTTTTAGGGCAACTGTTCCGGAGTACAAATTTTGAAAATAGCCAAACCGAGTTGGTTATCATCGTCACGCCATATCTGGTTGATGGAACACATATTTCCAATCTCACAGATCCGTCTGAAGGGTTTGTGCCAGCGTCAGATTTACAAAGCGCTTTGCTTGGTAAAATGACATCCACTTATGGTGTAGCGGGTGCAGCGTCTTCAGAGCGTACGTTGCAAGGCCCTCTCGGTTTCATTCTTGATTAAGGAAAGTAGTAGTCATGAAAAATTTATTTAAACAAATACTAATTGGTTCGACTTCAGTGATGCTGCTATCAGCTTGTAATACAGTCTGGAATGGGGCAGGAGATAATCCAAGCGTTGCAGAACGCCATCCGATCTCGGTGGATAGTCAAGTTGTTACGTTGACATTAGATGTTGATCCATCTTCAAGTGAACTTTCCGCTGTTGATAAAGCGCGCATCAAAGCATTTGCTTATTCTTATCTTAGCAGTGGACATGGTCCTGTCACTGTGACGGCGCCAACTGGCGGTGCAGATGATAATGTAGGTCAAGAGACATCGGCAGACATACGCCAATACCTTTATGACTTGGGTGTGTCTTATGACTCTATGACAGGAGCTAGCTATCGCGCTGGTGGATCAGGCGCTGATCGGCAACTTGTTTTATCCTATACCCATTATGTGGCCAGTGCCAGCCCGTGCGGTATTTGGACAGATGAGTTAAAGAGTAAATATAAAAATGTAGCTCATCCTAATTTTGGGTGTGCTGATCAAAACAATCTAGCTGCCATGTTGGCAGATCCAAGAGATTTAATTGCTCCGGCAAATGGCTCTCCCTCAGATGCAACATCACGTGTTCGCGCCATTGAAGCTTTCCGAGACGGAACAGCAACAGCGAACGAGCGCGATGAAACTATTGATGCAACTGTTGTAAACTAAGAACTGTAGAGTTTGACCCGAGTAAGGAGACTATAATGAAAAATGCCGTAAGAAATTCATTTGAATTTGAAGATGAAGACATATCAGCAAATCCATCTGTAACAGAAGTTACGAAAACGGCTTCACCTCGGATATCTGAGAGCATGGATTTAACGGTTTACGAAGATGAGTTTGATGACGATGATTGGCTAGATGCTGAATTATCTGATGAAGAACTTGCTGCCTTGGGCGAAGAAGACTTTGAAGCGGCCTTTGCCGACGATTTTGACGATGAACCAGCCCAACAAGGCGCTGATTCAGGGGATCTGGATGCAATGGATGATCTTGATGAGTTTGATTTGCTTGAGGGTCCAGAAGAAAGGTCACCACGAAATACTGCACAGGCACCTGATTTTGTGCTGCAGGAAGATCGTCAAGAAGATGATGGCTTATTTGACACGACACAAGAGAGTGTTGCATCTGAATATGATGATGAGCCTCAAGAATTTGCTCAACATGAGGCTGATGACGTGGCAGACAATTATGCGAACTTTGAAAGTGATGATGAGTTTTCGATTGATGAAGATTTTTCTGATAATGATTCATTAGAAGTCACTGGCGCAGCGATTGTAACAGTTGATCCAACCGACGTGAAAGTTCAAAAAGAGGGACCCTCTGGCGTTGTTTCACCTGGCAAGATTAAAAGCGCCATCGATAATGATGATGACGAGGATGATGCTTCTTCACTAGACATGGATTTTAGTGATTTTGAGGATGATGGTACTTACCACCGTCCAGTCCCTCGTATTTCCATCCATGCTTTTTGTGAGACATCACGCAATACGGCAATTCTAGAACGTGCTGCAGTTGACCGTCGTTTAATGAAAGCGCATTTTACAATGCATAGTGGTGGTATTGAAAAAGCGGTTGATTTATATCAGTCCTCTTCAACACCGAATTTGATTATTTTGGAAACTGTGGCAGGGGGAAGTGATTTAATTAATCAACTTGGTCAGCTTGCTGAGGTTTGTGATCCTTCTTCTAAAGTTGTGATCATCGGTAAAGTGAACGATATTCAACTATATCGCGAATTGATCCGTCAGGGCATTAGTGAATATATTGTGCGCCCCAAATCACCATTACAAATTATCAAAACCATTTCTGATTTATATGTTGATCCTTCTGCGCCACCTATTGGTAAAACAGTAGCGTTTGTTGGTGCACGCGGCGGTGTTGGTTCTTCTACTTTAGCTCATAATATGGGTTGGGCTTTCGCGGAGAACTTCCAGAGTGATACAGTTATTTTGGACTTGGATTTGCCGTTTGGTACGACAGCGCTTGATTTTGATCATGAGCCAACATCGGGCTTGATGGAAGCTTTAACATCACCAGAACGGTTGGATGATGTCTTGCTTGAGCGTTTATTGCAAAAACACACAGATCATTTATCACTCTTTACAGCGCCTAATATGCTTGATCGTGATTATGATATTGACGATGATGCTTATGAGACGATCATTGATGTGGTACGCGGCACAGCACCGACGGTTGTGATTGACGTTCCCCATCAGTGGACAGGATGGTCAAAGAAGATATTGCAAACCGCTGATGAAATTGTCATCACAGCGACACCGGATTTTGCTTCTTTTAGAAATATGAAATATCTAATGGAAGTCATCGGATCTGCAAGACCAAACGATTCTAAGCCCCATTTTATCTATAATCAATTTGATCCAAAAACATCAGCAGTGCCTGTTGAATATTTTGTGGAAAATATCGAGTTAGAGCCTTCTTTGATTTTAGGGTGGGAGCCGCAATTATTTAATTCTGCAGCGACCAATGCGGCTCCGATTATGGAAATGAGTCCAAAATCGAAAGTGGCACAAGGGTTAAATGAACTCTCCGGTAAAATTCTGGGAAGAAATGAAATCCTAGCTTTGCCAAGTCGCTTTAGTCTTACAAGTCTTTTTAAACGGAATTAAAATATGTTTGGACGTAAATCTTCAGCGGCAGAAGCGCCGCAATCAGCTACGCAAGCAGCGCCGCCAAAGGTAGAGGTTGAAAAACCAAAACCTAAACCAAAGTCGCAGCCCAAGCAAAAAGCGAATGAAGAAGCTAAAGCACCGCCACGTGTTACAGTTGCTTCTCCAAAACCGGCGACCGAAGGTGCCGTTGTTGAAGTTGGTAATCGTTCTGATAATTATTTTCAAACGAAGACAACAATTTTTAACGCCCTTATTGATACGATTGATTTATCGCAATTGGCGCAGCTTGATACTGAAGCAGCGGGCGAAGAAATTCGCGATATTGTTAACGAGATTATCTCTATAAAGAATGTTCAGATGTCTATTTCTGAACAAGAGGCATTGTTGCAAGATATTTGTAACGATGTTTTAGGCTATGGTCCCTTGGAGCCTTTATTGGCCCGTGATGATATCGCTGATATCATGGTCAATGGTGCCAGCAGGGTGTTTATCGAGGTGGGTGGTAAAATTCAGCTTACCAATGTCCGCTTTCGCGATAATGCCCAATTGATGAACATTTGTCAGCGTATTGTGAGCCAGGTGGGACGCCGGGTTGATGAAGCCAGTCCAATTTGTGACGCGCGTTTGCTTGATGGTTCTCGTGTGAACGTGATTGCGCCACCTCTTTCTATTGATGGTGCTGCTCTGACAATTCGTAAATTTAAGAAAGATAAATTGCGCATTGCTGATCTTGTTAATTTCGGGTCGATTTCAGAAGAAGGCGCACGTGTTCTGGAAATTATCGGGGCATGCCGGATTAATACATTGATCTCTGGTGGTACGGGTTCTGGTAAAACGACTTTGCTCAACTGTATGACAGCTTTTATCGAACATGATGAACGCGTTATTACGTGCGAAGACGCGGCGGAACTTCAGTTGCAACAGCCTCATGTTGTGCGCCTAGAGACGCGACCACCAAACCTTGAAGGACAAGGTGAGGTTAATATGCGCGAGCTTGTAAAAAACTGTCTGCGTATGCGCCCGGAACGTATTATCGTGGGTGAGGTTCGTGGCCCTGAGGCCTTTGACTTGCTGCAAGCCATGAACACAGGTCACGATGGTTCAATGGGAACGTTACACGCCAACTCACCGCGTGAAGCACTGCAAAGGTTGGAATCAATGATTACGATGGGGGGATATAATCTTCCTTCTAAAACAATCCGTGAGATGATTGTTGGGTCCATTGATATTATTATTCAAGCCGCGCGCCTTCGCGATGGTTCTCGCCGGATTACCCATATTACAGAAGTCTTGGGGACGGAGGGTGAAACAATTATCACGCAGGACCTATTTGTGTTTGATATGAGCGGCGGCGAAGATGAAGACGGGAATATTCTTGGTGCCCATCAATCAACAGGTATCGCGCGCCCTGCGTTTTGGGATCGTGCAAAATATTATGGCAAAGACGCTGAACTTGCAGATGCATTAGACGCGGCAGCAGCATAGGAAAAAATTGTGGATCAACAAACTTTAATTATTGGTGCGCTTATCTTGCTTGTGGTGGGTGCGGTGCTATTTCTTGTCTTAAGTTCGGGGCAAAAAGAAAAAGCACAAAAACGTGTTGCCAACATGCGGGGAACTTCGGCGCGTGGGCGTGGCGCCAAGGGCGCTAAAGATGATGCGAATAATAAAGATCGTCGCAAAAAACTGTCTGAATCGCTGCAAAAGATTGATGATCAAAATAAGCAAAATAAGAAAAAGAATAGATTGACGTTAGAGCAAATGATTGAGCAATCGGGCATGGAGTTTAGCGTCCAAAAATTCTATTTGATCTCGGTTGTTACGGCTTTTGCTCTTGGTGGGTTGGGCTTTGTTACCGGTCAAAAATTATGGGTAACCGGATTGATGTTTTTTGTTGGCGGTATTGGCTTGCCAAGATGGTTTATCAATTCAGCGCGTAAACGTCGTCAGAAAAAATTCATGAACGAGTTTTCAAATGCGATAGATGTGATTGTGCGCGGTGTTAAATCGGGTCTGCCCGTGAATGAATGTTTGAAAATTATTTCACGTGAAGCCCCAGCCCCAGTGAATGAAGAGTTTTTTACCTTAACAGAAGGATTGCGCGTTGGATTGTCATTGGAACAAGGCCTTGAGCGATTATGCGAGAGAATGCCGGTGCAAGAAGCCAATTTCTTTTCTATCGTGCTTTTGATCCAACAAAAAACAGGTGGTAATTTGGCCGAAGCCTTAGGAAATTTATCGACCGTCTTGCGTAGCCGTAAAGCCATGGAAGGCAAAGTGAAAGCTTTGTCATCAGAGGCTAAAGCATCAGCGATGATCATTGGTGCACTGCCTTTCTTGGTTGCGGGTGCGGTGCACTTATCATCGCCTGAATATTTGCAACCCTTGTTTAACACCAAGAATGGAAACTTTATTCTTCTTGGCGCCGGTATCTGGATGGGCATGGGCATTATGGTGATGCGCAAAATGATTGCGATTAAAGTTTAGGAAATCATAATGGAAGAAATCATAAATATTGCTACTAATAGGCAAATCCAAATTGCTTTTCTAGTTTCTTTGGCCGCGGTTGCTGCGATATATACTTTTTTGGAACCGCTTTTTGGTCAGGATAAACTTAAAGCGCGCATGAAACAGGTTGGCGATTACCGCGATCAATTGCGCCAACAGCAACGTGAATTGTTAAGTAAAAAAGGCCAAACCTCTATTCGTTCGAAGAGGGCCTCAGGCTCGGTTAAAACCGTTGTTGAAACACTTAACTTGCTTGAACTTCTTGATGCGGAAGCGGCTAGTAAGAAATTGACGATGGCTGGTTTGCGTGGGCAAGCGCCCGTGTTTATTTTTATGGCGTTTCGTCTTGGTATGCCATTCGTGCTTGCATTACTAACCAGTTTTTATGTTTATGTTTTAAAAGTGGTTGATGCAGGCAGTTTTATGAAACTCATGATTGTGGGCGGGTCATTTTTTGTTGGGTTTTATTTGCCTAATTTATATGTCTCGAATGCGATTAAAAAACGACAGGCGAAAATCCAGTTGGCTTGGCCTGACGCGCTTGATTTAATGTTGATCTGTGTAGAATCAGGTATGTCGATTGAGGCGGCTTTGCAAAAAGTGGGCGGCGAAGTCGGCCAATCAAGCCCTGAACTATCAGAAGAGTTGGGGTTGACCACAGCTGAACTTTCATATTTGCAGGAGCGTAAATCCGCTTATATGAATCTGGCTTCCAGAACGGGTCTTGAAGGTGTTAAGGCTGTGACCACGGCGCTGATCCAGTCTGAAAAATATGGTACTCCGTTGGGGCAAGCATTACGTGTAATGGCGGTTGAAAACCGTGAATTACGGATGTTGGAAGCGGAAAAGAAAGCGGCGGCTCTTCCGCCAAAACTAACCGTTCCTATGATCTTGTTTTTCTTACCTGTATTGTTTGCCGTGATTATCGGGCCGGCCATCCTGGGTATTAATGCGAATACTTAACGCACACTTGAATTGCGATTAAAACATCGCACTTTAGAGATTTTGCTTAAATATTTTATATCTGTTAAGATTAAGGCTTATCTATCGAACCCGATAGGTAAGCTTTTTGCATAGATGTTATTGCACAATAGGTACCTTTGCGCATAAGAAATTTTTGTAAATAGGGCTTGTAGAATAGTTATGGCAGCATCGTCATAATATAGTAACGATAGAGAGTAAGCTAATGGCCAAGACAAATCGTAGACATCATGGTGTAAAACACACTTATTGCGTGTGGGGCATCTATTGTATGACACTTGCATCTGTCTGTTTTACGTCGATGCAAAGTCACGCATTAACCATCGCTGAAGATGCTGGTTCTAGCGGCGCGAAAGTTGCCAATATACAGTCTTCTACTCTAAAGTCTGTAAGTTTGTTATCTGCTGGGTCGCTTATCGAGCAAGCGCAAACTTCAGCCCAATTGGAACCCTCGATGGAGGAGCAAAGGCGCAATGGACGTAAATTTTCCAAATTGGTCTCCAACGCAAAAAAAGGTAAACCCGCTATAATACCGGCGGGATATTATCAGCTCTCTGATTTTTATATTCGTAAGGACGTTCATATTATTGGAGAGGGAGAGGTTATTTTGCAATCCGAAGGGCGGGTTGCAAAAGGGGTTTTAGTTACCGATTTAGGGGTCAATCTAACGATTGAAAATATTACATTTCGCGATACACGGGCTAATGATTTAAACGGCGCGGGTATCCGCCATGATGGTCGGAATTTGACAGTTATTGATAGTATTTTTGAAAGAAATGAAAACTCTATTTTGGCCACCGGTTCTGATCGCGGCCGTATTGAAATTAAAAATTCGAGTTTTATTGATAGTGGTCATGGTGATGGGCGCTCCCATGGTGTCTATCTTTCTAGTGGTAATGAATTGATTATTTCGGATTCTACATTTATTGGTACAAAGATTGGTCATCACGTTAAGAGCCTTGCCAAAGTCACGCAAGTATCAAATAGTTATTTTGATGATGCAGGGGCGGGCACCAGCTATACATTCGATGTTACAAGGGGCGGAGCCGCGACATTCACGGATAATTTTATTATCCAACGGGAAACAGCAGAAAATTCAATTATTCTTAATTATGATTTATCACGCCAAGGGGCAAAACCGGGCGCGGTAGTCATGGCAAATAACCGGATTGTTAATCGCCACCCCGAAGGACGCTTGTTTCGTAATGATAGTCCTGTGAAAATTATTCTGGATAATAATGTCATCACTAATGAAGTTGATGGCCAGCTGCGCATTGATAAGCAATAATTCCATAATATAATTGATAGTGGTTTAGCGGATAGCTGTGCGACTATTATCGCAAATCCTTCCTCGATAGTTGCGGGTGGCACCTGATGGTGACACTTGATGCTTGAGAGCAATTGCCATATGAGGTGATGTAAGGTTTGTGTCTTACGAGCGATCTTATAGTCTATCATCGTTTTGCATTTAACCTGTAATAATTATCGGAATATCCGAGGGTGGTTTTTTTAAAAAGCACTTTTATTATATGGATTAAAAAATGGCAGAGAATAAATTTCACGTCCCCACTATTTCAGACGATTGCGATATTTGGCTAGAATGGTGCCGTGAGCGCTTAACGCACTATGCTGACAATATCCATGCGGACCCGATGACTAATTCTGTGCAAAAGCTTGCTCATGATTTATCGGTTTTATTGGAAGACGGACGTGTTTCTCTTAACACAATTTCCAAGCTCATGGCGGTAATAGGGGGGCAGGCGCTTGTTCAACGGGCTGACCGTTTTAACGAGAACCATATTGATAATAATGGGTTGATGAATATTCTATCAATGGGGCCAATGCAAAGTCCGGACGAAGATTTTCAATCTTCCAAAGATAAAGAAGAAGATTTTCAATCTTTTAAAGATAAATATGAGCAAACACGTGCTGGCGTGGTGTTTACCGGTCATCCCACTTTTGCGATTTCCAGAGCTATTCGGGCTGATTTTACCGAATATGTTTGTGCCCAAAAATCAAATGATAAAACGGATGAAGGGGCACGCCAAAGGCTCTTATCTTGTCAGCACCGGCCCGATGATGAAATCACAATTACCTCGGAGCATGAAGATGTGCGCAATGCTATTCACCATGCTGCAGGGGCCGTGACCGGAATTAACCGTAAAATATTGATGACGGCTAAAAAGAAATTTCCAACCCAATGGCAAGATCTATGTCCCCAACCTATTAGTGTTGCCACATGGGTAGGGTATGACCTTGATGGGCGTACGGACATTCATTGGGGGCAAACACTCACCATTAGATTGCTTGAAAAAGCGGAACAGTTAGAAAATTATGCAACAGCCCTAAAAGCGATCTCTTTAAAAGATAAAACACTTAACTTAACCTCATTGCATGACCGGATTAGCGCCAGTGCGCTTTTGACGCGTGAGCAGGCTGATTTATTTGCTGGCGATCTAAATGATCCGGCTATTGTTGTGGCCGCGGCGAATGCCCTTACCGCCAGTCATAAAGATAAAATTATCAGTCTAACCCCTATCATGGAAGAAATATCGGTGTTGATCGAAGAGAGCCGGGATGAAGAGGTTCAGGTAGAATTATGTCTTTTAAGGGCGCAGATGAAGGCTATGGGGTTAGGGGTTGCCCGCATCCATTTGCGTGTCAATGCCGCGCAGGTTAGATCCGCTTTAAAACATGATTTTGGCATTCTTTCTGATGATGATTTTATGGGGCGTTCTACTTTGGCGATTGCTGCTGATCAGGCGCGTTCCACCAAGGTCAATATGATTAATTTTACCTCGGTGTTTTTGGAGCAGATGACGGCCCGCCGCCAGTTTATGCTTTGTGCACAGATTTTAAAACATATCGATGCGGATACACCTATAAGATTTTTAATCGCCGAGTGTGAGGCCCCCTCCACGGTAATGGGCGCTGTTTATCTTGCACGCCTTTATGGGGTTGAGGAAAAACTGGATATCTCACCATTGTTTGAAACCCCCGAAGCGCTGGAGCGAGGCGGGCGTTTTCTCGAGCGATTATTGCAAGAGGAAGAATATCGTAAATATATCCAAGCCCGTGGCCGGATTTCTATCCAACTCGGCTTTTCCGATAGTGGCCGTTTTATGGGGCAGATTGCGGCTGATCTGGCGATTGAACGGCTACACATTTTATTGGCCAGAGCGCTTAAGACATATAAAATTAAAAATGTGGAAGCGCTTATTTTCAATACTAATGGGGAGAGCATGGGGCGAGGCGGCTATGCGGGTCCGATTGAAGATCGGTTACATCATTTAATAACGCCGTGGACCAGAGCGACATTTTTGGATGCGAACATCCATGTTAATGCTGAAAGTGCGTTTCAAGGAGGGGAGGGATTTTTGCATTTTTATAATGATGAGATTGCGACGCGCACGATGGATGAGATTTTCCGGATATCATTTCAGCATTATGATTTTGACCGGTCTGATGCTTTTTATAGTGATATTAATTTTTCTTGGGATTTTTATCGCGGGGTTAAAGCCTGGCAAGAAGATTTATTTAACCATCCTGATTATACCACAACGATTGCTGCATTCGGGCAAAAATTTTTATTTACAACCGGATCGCGTAAAACCCGCCGCCAACGTAAAGGCAGTGCGGATATGAGCCCACGGGCTTTGCGGGCTATTCCCCATAATGCTATTTTGCAACAAATGGCGATACCCGCCAATGTGGCTTGTGGCTGTGGTAGTGCTATCCGTCAAGAAGCGGATCGTTTTGTAGAGTTTACGCAAAAATCGGATCGAATGTCGCGACTTATGGGAATGGCGGAACAAGCACGCAATTTAACAAGCCTGCCGGCCTTCTTGGGATATGCAAATATTCATAATGCAACCTATTGGACGCGCCGCGCTACAACACCAAATGCTTCAAAAAGGGGACAGAACTATTTAGCCATTGCGGGTCAACTGGCTGATCAAAAAGTCTATACGGCTTTGTGTCGTCTCGCGAACCATTTTGCGCATGATTTAAGTGCATTTGATGAGGTTTTAAAAAACATTCATGGTGATACGAGAAAGACCGAACGCCATGAAGACCGGTTAGAACTGCATATATTACACGCATTGCGTCAATCGGTCATAATGTATGCGTTAATATTAGTGACGGACTTGCCCGAATTTTCAGGCCGTCATGATGTCACCCGTTCTGATTTAATTGACTTGGTTTTACATTTACAATTTGATGACCTAACCGGTTTGCTCGATGAAATTTTTCCGGTCTTCCGTCCCGAAGTTGCGGCCTTGTCGGGTATAGAAGAAGAGACCAGTCTTGATCTGTCTAAAGAGGGGGGGTATCCCCAAGTGCATGAAACCGTTAAATCACCGTTGATTGAAATACAAAAGATTGTGCAAGAAACGGGTGTGGCATTATCCCATTTTTATGGCGCTTATGGATAACCCCAAAGCTGACTTGGCTTCATTATTGTTGCGTCAAAAGTAAAACCATCCGCATCATCCTCCGCCAGTAAAAGCGGCCCATCCAGATCGATAATCTGGGCTAGCGGGGCTAATAAAAAAGCAGGTGCCATCGCCAGAGAAGACCCTAACATACAGCCGATCATTAAGTTGAGGCCTTGGGTTTTGGCTAGGCGTGCAGATTTTAAGGCTTCGGTCAAACCACCACTTTTATCCAGCTTAATATTAATAGCCCCATAGAAAGCTGTCAGAGTAGAGATGTCATCTGCAACGTGAAAGCTTTCATCAGCGCAAAGAAGGTTTTTATGTGGATAAAGTTGAAGGGTTTCGTCTGCTTCACTCTTAACGGGTTGTTCTATCAAAGCAATCGCTTGAATTGGAATATTGTCCATAAGCTGATCCAGCTGGGTGCGGGATAAAGCCTCGTTGGCATCAAGGATCAGTTTTGCTTTCGGGGCGTTTTTGTGGGTTTGGATGATGCGCGCTAAATCTTGTTGATCTCCCGCCAGTTTTAATTTTAGGAGTGGGGCCCCGCGCAACTCATAGGCTTGGGCCCCCATTTTGTTGGGCGTAGCTATCGATAAAGTGGTTGCGGTAATTTGATTTTTAGGTTCCGGCAACCCGCATAAAGCCCAGACCGGCGTGGCAGATAATTTTGCTTGCAAGTCCCAAAGCGCGCAATCGACCGCGTTGCGGGCCGCCCCCGCAGGCATCAGGCTTTGTAGCGCTTCGATATCGATCCCTGATTCCAGTATATGTTTTACGGCTTCTATCTGCCCGCAAACAGATTGGATTGTTTCGCCATATCGCGGATAAGGCACACATGTACCAATACCGTGATGATGCCCCTTGGAGAGGGTGACAATGATTTGATCCGCTTGGGATTTTTCCCCGCGGGCAATGATGAAAGGTTTTTTAGTCCGATAGCTGCGAATATCGATACTTATACTATATCGACTTTTATTATTACTCTGTATAGACATTATAATAATGTTGGATGAATACCATCCCAATTTTCAGGAACACCGTTTTTGTCAAGTTCTTTAATCCGCTCTTCATAAATATCAAACAGGGCAATGCGCGCCGCGGGAAATTTTTTAATTGTCTCTAATTCTTCCAGAGCTTGCGGCATGTTGCCGGCGCGATAAGCGCTGATCATCGCGCGATGGTTTTTGTCGAGGGCGCGGTAGCTTTTTGAAGATTTGATAAAAGGATTACCGATTAAAGCGTGAATGTGAACGGGCTTATCAGCTTGCTCTGACGTTGCCGTCGTGGAAAGTGTTGAGCTGCTTTTGATACGGTCAAGTTCTAAAAAGGCATATTTATGATGGCTTTCACGGTGAACCGCATCATCACAAATGATGGCGGGGCCATAATATTCCGATTGGCGACATAAAAAGCTGGCAAGATTAACCGCAGGTCCAATGGCTGAATAACGGTTGCCGTGTCCGTGCCCCATGGGGCCGGCAAAGCAGGTTCCCGTGGCGATGCCGATGCCTAAATGGACTTGCACATTGCGCGTATGGGCCGAGGCCGCAAGCTCGGTATTGGTTTTGTCCATGCTTTCAACCATCGCTAAAGCACCGGCACATGCTTTCTCGATATGGTCTGCGGTCTCTAAGGGAGCATTGAAATAGGCAAAAATTCGCCCCCCTTCGGCTTGATCGACCGTACCCCCAATATTAACGATCGTCTTGCGTAAATTGTGGCTGGCTGTTGCGATGATCTGGCTAACATATTCAGGGGTTTGCTCTAGATCTTCGAGATCATTATCCATAATGCGTAATTCACAAGCCAGGATTGTAATCTTGCGATTAACCCCATTCAGTAATTTGCGGCTACGGTCATCGCGCAAGGCTTTCATGGTGGTCTCGGGCAACATGCCTTTAAAAGCAGAGCGAATATTATCATCAAATAAAACGGTGCTTACGGACTTTCCGCCCGCTATGGAAAACACACCCACAAACATCGCCATTGCCGGCAAAAGCGGATTTATTAAATATCCTTTGCCAATAAATAGAAAAGCGGAGATCGCAACCAGACAAAGTGCGCCAGCGAAAGCAAAGCCGATAGCTTGCCAGAACATTAGGCGTTGCGCCACCATAATGGCTCCTGCACCTAAAAGCATGACAGCGATCGCTTCGATATAGCCAATCCACAATGGGCGCTTTAGGGAAACGCCGTTCGTAATCTGATCCGCGATATTGGCTTGTAAGGCAACGGGGGAAATGCGCCCCTTGGTTGTTTTAATGCTATACCCCGGAATTTGCGAGCGCCCAATCAAGATGACTGAATTTTTAAAAGGTTGCTTGGATGCGCTTCCGTCAAGTAGTTTCCATGCGGATGTTTGAGTGATGTTGGAACGCCTTTGGGGGTAATGTCTTAAAGTGGCCCCGCTGGTAAGGGCCAATTCCGTCTCGTTAAGGGTGATATATTCAGGTCTAGGCCCTTGCGCAGTCGTTAGTTTTTTAGGAAGATTTATGCTGGCGTGGGGTGCCTCGATTGCCAGTCGTGCGGCTTCCATCGCAAGGGATGGGATGGGCTTTCCGTCAATAGCCCAAAATAGGTGACTGCGGCGCACAGTGCCGTTTTCATCGGCTGGTAGATCTAGCACAACCGGAGAAGAAGCAGCTTTAATGGTTGGGCTTAAGGGGGCGCTTTCAGCTGTTGTTGGCAGAGCAAAATAGTCCCCTTGCCGTTGGTCATATTTTTTAACGTTCGGGTTTTTTGCAATGTCTGAACGTTGAAAATTTAATTCTTGAAGAGTGGTGTAGCTGTTTTCAGCAAAGCCTACGGCGGCTGGAATATTGCTCAGGGCTTGGGCTAAAACTTCATCTGTGCGGGGGAGAAGTTTGAGTTGAGACGCTAAAGCATCGTCTTGGGCCCCTTTAAGCCAGAAATCGCCAATGGTTTCGGGGGATAATGGGTCTGGCACATCTAGGGGTTCAGCTATTAAAATACCTTTTGACCCAGCTTCAATGGATTTTTCAACCAATTCAGCCAGAATTGTCCGGGGCCATGGCCACGGGCCAATTTTTTCCATGCTTTCTGGGTCGATTGTTACAATATGAAACGGTGACGAAACTGTTGCGGGTGCCGGTTTGAGACGCTGATAATAATCAAAAAGGGCCTCCCGCATGGGGGCATTTGCTGATTGCGCCCCAACCAGAGTATTAACAGCAATAACAATTAATGCGCATGTAACCAATATAAGGGGCAGAGAAGATAACCACCGAAATTGAATTTGATCAAAACCACGCACGCCAAAACCCTCATTTAAACCGTTAAGTCAACACAATACCCTGTGCCGATGTTAAATCGCAACATATCTTCGCTGAATGAGGCCGAAAATATAATATTCTCTTGATTTGTTTAGAATGATTTTATGATTGGCCGTTAAAACAAAGATTATGCTTAATAATGTTTTAAAGAGCAAGAATCGGACCTAACACGTATTATGGTAATCTTATCGGAAATATCTTTTATTCTACCGCTAATGGGGGGGATTGTGACCTACCATTGGGTTGTCAAAAAGCTATTTTTGGCAATGTTAGAATTGCGGATTTCCACCATAAATGATTTTGAGGTTAGCCCATAATGCAAATAGCGCGATTTGAAACCGGACACAAAGGGGATATTTTAACCCTCGATATTTTCGGGGATTGGACGGCCCGTCATGTGGGTGGGATTGATGCCGCTTTGCGAAAATTTGCTGATAAAACCATTGGCCGTGAGTTAATCATCAATCTAAAGGAGATGAAGGGGCTGGATACGGCAGGGGCAATGATGATCCAGCGGACTTTTCACTCCTGTCAGGATCGTACCCATAAATCGGCAATCGTTGGGGCGGAACCCGGGCAAGAATCTTTGTTGCGGCAGGTGTTGGGCCATCTTGAGCCCTGTCAAATTGATCCGCCGCAAGATAGTCCTTTTGTCACAATGTTATACCGCACTGGCGCAGGGGTGTCGGGAGTTTATTATTCCACATTGGAATTATTGAATTTTATCGGTTTGACCTTGGTGACGATGATGAAAGTCATGGTTAATCCGCGGCGCTGGCGATTGGCTTCGATTGCCCATCATATGGAAGAGACCGGCTTAAACGCCGTGCCGATTGTAGGCCTGATGTCTTTCTTGATCGGGGCGGTTGTGGCCTTTATGGGTGCAAAGGTCTTGCAACAATTTAATGCCCAGGTTTTTGTGGTCGAACTTGTTGGCATTGCTGTTTTGCGAGAGTTCGGGGTTTTATTGGCGGCGATATTAACGGCTGGCCGCTCCGGTAGTGCGTTTACGGCGCAAATTGGTTCCATGAAAATACGCGAAGAAATTGACGCGCTGCGTGTGCTGGGGCTTGATCCGGTTGAAGTCCTCATTGTACCGCGTACCATTGCATTGGTGATTATGTTGCCGGTTTTGTCTTTTCTTGCGGCAGCTCTTGGCATTATCGGGGGGGGATTAGCTGCATGGGCGACCATGGATATTTCTCCCGCTTTGTTTATGGCACGCACCCAAGAAATGGTGGTGTTGGATAATTTTTGGGCAGGGATTATTAAAGCGCCCTTTTTTGCTTTTGTGATTGCGGTGATTGGTTGCTTTCAGGGAATGGAAGTTGAAGGCAGCGCCGAGTCTTTAGGTCAGCGGACCACGCTTTCCGTTGTGCAGGCTTTGTTTTTGGTCATTGTGCTGGATGCATTTTTTGCCATGTTCTTTTTGGAGTTGAATTTCTAATGACAAAAGAAACGGCAATCATTCAGGGTCAAAACGCCTCATCTGATCAGGTATCTGATCAGCTATCTAGGGCTGAACATGATCATATCATCGAAGTACGTGGATTGAGAAATCAATTTGGTAATTTTATTGTTCATGACGAATTGGATTTGAATGTAAGACGTGGAGAGATTATTGGCGTTGTCGGTGGATCGGGAACCGGTAAATCTGTCTTGATGCGGTCTATTATTGGGTTGAAGCGCCCCTCAAAGGGAATTGTTAAAATTTTTGGCCATGATTTTTATGGGGCATCCAGTAAAGAAAAAATTGGCATTGAACAACGATGGGGGGTCTTATTTCAAGGCGGTGCCTTGTTTTCATCAATGACGGTGGCCCAAAATGTTATGGCTCCTTTAAGGGCCCATTTACATTTACCTGATGAATTGGCAAGAGACATTGCCGCCTTGAAAATTTCTATGGCGGGATTGCCCCCGGAGTCTGGTGATAAATTTCCCTCGGAACTATCAGGCGGTATGAAAAAACGCGCCGGATTAGCAAGAGCTTTGGCCCTTGATCCGGAAATGGTTTTTTTGGATGAACCAACAGCGGGCCTTGATCCCATCGGCGCGGCGCAATTTGATGATTTGATCGTCAATTTACGCAATACAATGGGTTTGACGGTTTTTATGGTTACCCATGATCTGGATAGTCTGCATGCGGCATGTGACCGGATTGCGGTTTTGTCTGATAAAAAAGTGATTGTTAACGGACCTATCGACGAGGTCCGCAAGTTAGATCATGAATGGATACAAAGATATTTTTCCGGCCCGCGGGGCCGCGCGGCGGTCGTTGCAAAAGACCCTAATCATGTTGAAGATTTTAAAGAGAAAAGGTCGGTGATTGCGTAAGCAATAACCGTTAAATGTTATGGAAACTCGTGGACCCTATATTTTAATTGGCTCTTTTGTGCTTATTGTTTTTGCCCTCGCCTTTTTGTTTATCTTGTGGCTGGGGTCGGCGCAAAGTGAGTTTGATGAATATCAAATTGTTTTTGAAGAGCAAGTCTCTGGCCTTAATCGCGGCGGTGCTGTTCGCTTTAGCGGTATTCAGGTGGGAGAGGTGCAAAAACTCGAAATTAATAATGAAGGCCATATCGAGGTTTTAGTGCGTGTGGATAAGTCAACACCTGTGAAAACCGATACAATCGCAAGACTTGAAATTGTCGGGTTTACGGGGCTTGCGATCATTCAGTTCGAGGGCGGAACACCGGATGCGGAATTGTTAAAAGATACAGTGTCCGGCTTGCCGATTATCGAGGCCCAGCCTTCGGATATTGGTTTATTACTCTCGGGCGGCGAATCTATTGTTGAGGGCGTGAACAGGATTTTATCAGAAGATAATATTAAAAACATTTCAGGTATTATCAAAAACCTGAATACGCTAAGCGCGACTTTTGCGGCGAGCAGTGACGATATAACCGCCGTTATGTCGAATACGGCAGAAATCTCAAAAGAGCTTGCCAAGGCTTCGGATGATCTTGATCGCTTGATAAATAATATTGACACATTGATCACCAAAGGCGGGAATGAAACTCTTGCCTCGGTCGGGTTGTTGGCCAAGGATGCTAGAACGCTCGTCAATGATTTGCGTGTTGTCACAGACGAGAACGGTAAAAACCTTAAATCATTTACTGAAAATGGTTTGGCACAAATTGGTCCGGGCATGACCGAGGTGCGCCGTTTAATGCGAACTATGAATAACTTTATGAAAAAGCTCGAGCGTGATCCAAGAGGGTATCTTTTAGGGGAACCCGTGCCAGAATATAAAACAAAACAAGAAACAAAAACGAAGAAAGCGAAAAAATAATGGTCAATTTTTTTAAAACAATGCGAAAAATTACCACTTTCATGGGCGGGCTTTTCTTCTTGTCTGGTTGCGTTTCTGTTTTGCCCGAGACGGCGCCGCCGGCACCGCGATATATTATCAGTGCTGTGAATGTTACTGGCTTTGCGGATAGCTCATCCCCTGATGTGGGATGGAGCCTTGTGGTGGATGATCCTGCGTCCAGTCAACTTTATAATAGTGTGAAGGTCGCTTTAACCCGTGAGGCAAACCGGTTTGAATTTTTTGTGGGGTCTGAATGGGCTGATCGTGCCCCGGTTTTATTTCAAAAGGCGCTTGTGCGTAGTTTTGAAAATAGTGGGCGGATTTTAAATGTGGGTGATTTTTCATCTCTGCCTATCAGCGATTATGTCTTGAAAACAGATATTCGTGCCTTCCATGTGGATTATATAAATGGCAATCCGGTTGTTACGGTTGAGATTTATGCACGATTGACCAGTGGTGCAGGCAATATAGAAGCAGTCCAATTATTCACCGGAACAAAATCTATTGATGTTGATGACCTCTCGGCCATTATGAACGGGTTTGACGAGGTTTTGGATCAGGTTCTAACGGATATGGTTCGTTGGAGTCTTGAAGACCGCACGGCACCAGCAGTAAGCGGGTGATTGTTAGGGTCATTTAACTCAACGACTTTAGCCACTTAAAAATTGATAGACTAAAAATCGATAGACTGAAGGGGTGGTTATTATTGCCGACCCGCGGGTGGTTTATGTAAAATATACATTGGCGAATAAATATGCACATTGTATATGAAGCATATGTTTACTCCCTTTAAGGCAATGACTTTAAGGCAATGTTTTGACTGAACACCGCACTTCCTCCTTGATTATAGCAATTGACGGGCCCGCCGCTGCGGGTAAAGGGACATTGGCGCGGCGTATCGCGCAGGATTATCATTTCGCCTATCTTGATACGGGGTCCCTTTATCGCGGTGTTGCGTGGTGTTTATTGTCTCGCGGGGTTGACCCTGAAAATAAACAGCAAGCTGAAGAATGCGCCAGAAATTTTTGTCTGGATGATATTGAGGGGGCTGATATCAGAACCCGGACAGTGGGCGCCGCGGCTTCCATTGTGGCTGCCAATGACGGGGTGCGGGCGGCATTACTGGATTTTCAGCGTAATTTTGCGCAACATCCTCCTCAAAATGCGTCTTTGCGGCGCGCATCCGCATCATCAAATATGCCTGTTAAAGGTGTGGTGCTGGATGGACGAGATATTGGCACAGTGGTTTGTCCCGAGGCGCCGTTAAAATTGTTTGTTACAGCCAGTGCTCGCACCAGAGCCCATCGGCGGTGGCTGGAATTGGTTAGTCATAATCCGAGCCTTAAAGAGAGTGACATTTTTGCCGATATTGAAGCTCGTGATGCCCGTGATGCAGGGCGAGCGTCTGCTCCTTTAACACAAGCAGAAGATGCCCACTTGATTGATACCACTCATTTGTCTATAGACGCGGCATTCGCAGCGGTTCAACCTCTGATCGATGCCTTAATGATGCGCTGAATATAACGGTAATCTAGCCGTTCACTATTCCGGATCAAAAGGGTTTTGTGTGTGATGAGATTGTGGGTTGAGACGCTATTTTAAACCTAATGGGTGAATTGTCTCCTTGATACTGGGCATGGTGCGCAGATTGTGAAGGGGAAAGACCGTCGGATGCAACCGTTGGCAAAAACTGATGAACCCGATCTAACGAAAGATAGAAACCACATTGTCTGAAACATTAACTCCTTCGGTCGAGGATTTTGCGACCATGCTAGAAGCTTCCCTTATTGATCGGGAAGATTTTGAAGAAACCGTTGTCACCGGTTTGGTAACCGCCATCGAAAAAGATATGGCCGTTATTGATGTAGGCCTAAAAACTGAAGGCCGCGTCCCCTTAAAAGAATTTGCTATGTCCGGTCAGGACGCAACAATTGCTGTTGGCGATAAAGTCGAGGTTTTTGTTGAGCGTGTTGAAAACGCAAATGGCGAAGCGGTGGTGAGCCGTGAAAAAGCCCGCCGCGAGGAAGCCTGGTTCCGTCTTGAAAAACAGTTTGAGGCCGAAGAGCGCGTTGAAGGTGTTATCTTTAACCGCGTAAAAGGCGGGTTCACTGTTGATCTTGATGGCGCGGTTGCCTTTTTGCCCGGCTCTCAAGTGGATATCCGCCCGGTGCGTGATGCCTCCCCCTTGATGAATATCAATCAACCTTTCCGCATTTTGAAAATGGATAAACGCCGCGGTAATATTGTTGTTTCGCGTCGTTCAATCCTTGAAGAGGATCGGGCGGAACACAGACAGGAAGTTGTCAAAGAATTGACCGAGGGTGATGAGCGCGATGGTATCGTGAAAAATATCACTGATTACGGTGCGTTCGTTGAACTTGCCCCCGGTGTTGATGGCTTGTTGCACGTGACTGATATGTCATGGTCACGTATTAACCACCCTTCTGAAGTGATTAATGTGAATGATACCGTTCGTGTGAAGATTGTTAAGATCAATCCTGAAACACACCGTATCTCCCTAGGGATCAAGCAACTTCATCCTGATCCATGGCAGGGCGTTTCCGCTAAATATCCATTGAGTGCCAAGTTTACGGGCAAGATCACCAATATCACTGATTATGGTGCTTTCGTAGAATTGGAAGACGGCATTGAAGGTCTTGTCCATGTTTCTGAAATGAGCTGGGTGAAGAAAAACGTTCATCCGGGTAAAATTGTCTCCACATCGCAAGAAGTGGAAGTGATGGTTTTGGAAGTGGATGAAAGCAAACGCCGTATTTCCCTTGGTTTGAAACAGTGCATGGATAATCCATGGGCGAATTTCTCCGAGACATTCCCCATTGGTTCTGTGGTTGAAGGCGAGATTAAAAACATCACTGAATTTGGTTTATTCGTTGGGTTGACCGAAGAGCTTGATGGTATGGTTCACTTAACCGACCTTGATTGGAACCAGACCGGTGAAGAAGCGATTAAAGCCTATGAAAAAGGCCAGACGGTTCAAGCTAAAATTCTTGATGTAGACCCTGATAAAGAGCGTATTTCACTGGGTGTTAAACAAGTGGGTTCAGATCCGCTTGATGATCTTGGTGATGTTAATCGTGGTGATGACGTGACCTGTACGGTTACAGCGATCGAGACAGGCGGTATTGAAGTTCAAATAGGCGGCGATAGTGGCATGAAAGCCTTTATCCGTAAGTCGGATCTATCAAAAGACCGTACTGAACAACGCCCTGACCGCTTTGCGGTGGGGGACCGTATCGATGCCCGCGTAACCGGTATGGATCGTACGTCCCGCCGGATTAATCTGTCTATTAAGGCCCGTGAAACCGCTGAAGAGAAGCAAGCCGTGGAACAGTATGGTTCCGCCGATTCCGGTGCTTCTTTAGGTGATATTTTAGGGGCAGCCTTGAAAGATGGCGACAAAGAATAATGCTGTTAAATTGATAGCATGACATGATGATAAGGGCGCATTTGGTAAAGGATGCGCCCTTTTTTAATGATGAGTAAGTTTTTGCAAAGCCTTTAGAGAGACAAATTGAAGATAGATTTATGCCTGAGCTACCAGAGGTTGAGACTGTTCGCCGTGCCCTTGCCCCCCATATGCAAGGGGCGCGTTTTATCAAGGTTGTTCAAAACCGTAAGAATTTACGCTTTGATTTTCCCAAAAACTTTAAAGGCCGCCTTGAAGGTCAGACAGTGCAATCGCTTGATCGGCGCGGAAAATATATGATTGCCGGTTTGTCGTCGGGAGAAAGCCTGATCATGCATCTGGGGATGTCAGGCCGGTTTAGTGTTATTGAAGAGCCGGGAAAGGCTGAAGGAAAGAAACCGAAAAAGTCTGGGTTAGCGGCGGCTGTTTCGAAAAGTGCTGATCCCGAAGAGGTAAAAGTCCATTATGGGGGTGGCGCAAAGGCGGCCCATGACCATGCTATTTTTACAATGGGCCCCGCGGGACTTCCACATAAAACCCAGCATAACCCGACGACCAAGCAAGATGCAGTCAAAATTGTCTATAATGACACAAGGCGTTTTGGCTTTATGGATTTGGTGGATAGTGCCACCCTTGATGAATGTCGTCATTTTGCCGGCATGGGGCCAGAGCCTCTTGGCAATGAATTTAATGGTGATGTGCTCTATGAACAATTAAAAGGGCGAAAAACCCCAATAAAACAAGCCCTTTTAGATCAGCGTGTGGTGGCGGGTCTTGGCAATATTTATGTATGTGAAGCCCTTTTTCGCACGGGTATCTCGCCAAAACGATTGGCGGGACAGGTTTCACGGCCTCGGATTGAGGCGTTAACGACGCAAATCAGGCAAGTGTTGCAAGACGCTATAGAAGCCGGGGGCTCTTCTTTGCGCGATTTTGCCTCAACCGATGGAAGCTCGGGCTATTTCCAGCATGATTTTCAAATTTATGGACGGCAAAATGAACCGTGTCGTCAGTGTGAAGGCACTATCGTCAAGATCGTGCAAGGTGGTCGCTCCACTTTCTATTGTCGTCGGTGTCAACGATAGACCTTTTTAGGTGATCATGATTGTTGTTAAAAATATCCGAAAATCATATAAAACCTATGATTCAGGCGTTGACGGGGCATAGTTGAATGGCTATAAACCGCGCCTTAGATTAAGTCAGCATTGATTAAGTCAGCATTATTTAGAAGCGAGCACCTGCGCACTATGGCCAATACATCCTCAGCTAAAAAAATGGTACGTAAAATTAAACGTCGCACCGAGATCAACAAGATGCGTCGTTCGCGCGTTAGAACGTTTTTGCGTCAGGTTGAAGAAGCCATTTCAGCTGGTGATAAAGCGGCGGCGGATGCTGCCTTTAAAGCGGCCCAGCCTGAGTTACAACGGGCCGCCACCCACGGAATTTTCCATAAAAACACAGTTTCCCGCAAACTTTCCCGCTTATCAACACGGATTAAAGCGATATCTGCTTAAAACGTGCCTTAAAATGGGTGTTTGATTAAACGCCAATTTTACATATCCTAAATTCATAAGTGATTATTACGGGAGCTTCTTTGAAGCTCCCGCGTAAAGATTTCTTGGATAGACCTTCTTGGTACGTATATTTTTTATAATGTGGTCGCGATAAAAATTACTTTTTAAAAATATCTTTTTAGGTGAATTTTGTAAGGGGGTGTCTTAGCACCGCCTTGACCGGATTATAGCTTTTATGCATTTCCATAGACATGGTTATTATTGCAATCTTCATCACCAAGCTTAAAAAAACCCAAGTAAAATTCTATATAATATGGCATTGCTTTATTTTTTTAATTGGCATAATGCGCGCGGGTATAATTTTTTGTGCTTGCGCAATTGGTATGGCAAGAATAATTTTATTTGAAAATTTTATTTTTAGGGGTGGGTAAATTACAACCTATTGGATTTATTACAAAGCTTGGTTGTCAAGCGAACTTTGTTGTTAATTACAGTGAAAAATAAAATTTTCTTCGTTGCTTTAAAATTTTCTTCATCATAAGTTGAATTATCGAAACGATGACTACTGAAGACATTTTTGATCACTGTAAAATTTA
This sequence comes from uncultured Parvularculaceae bacterium, assembly GCA_938015425.1. Lineage (GTDB taxonomy): Bacteria > Pseudomonadota > Alphaproteobacteria > Caulobacterales > Parvularculaceae > CALLPQ01. Next base: position 55,385 of record CALLPQ010000065.1, read on the forward strand.
GTATTTTGAACAATCTAGCATTCTGAAAAATCTAGTATATTGAACGATCTAGTATTTTAAAAAATGGGCAAATTCGAATTTGCCTAAATGATAGGTGCGGGCTGGTTTTAGTGCTAATTTATTGACTGTAATATTGTTACATCTAATTGTTGTGGTGAGTGATAGGGGAATGTCTTTGTATTTATTGACGGATGTTATTGAAGATTGGGTTTGGTATTTGCACGGATGGTATCGTGCTTGTATTTTGGGCGCTAGATTTGGGGACTAAATAATGCGTGGTTTTTTAAATGGGTGGGGTGATTTAATTTCAGAAAATCAAATAAATATTTGAAATCAATATTACCCAGTATCTTTGCAGGGGTGAGCCGTCGTTATATGCGATAATTAATTAAAAGATAGATTTTAAGGGGTGCGATGATCTTAAACGAATAAAATGAATTTAAGGGCTTAATAAGCGGTAAGAGAAAACGCGATCAGTAAACACAAACGCGATCAGTAAAAACGAAATATTTTAAAATAACTATTCCAAATAAAATCAAGACAAGGTTGACGACACAATGGGACTGACGAATTCGATACAAAGGGCAAGGCTAGATGAGACAGCAGAAGATATGACTGTAGATGCGAATTCTCCCAATTTTAATAATCCTGACAATGTAAAA
>CALLPQ010000066.1 GCA_938015425.1 uncultured Parvularculaceae bacterium
GATCTGCATTGTCGGTATGCACCGAAGCGGGACGAGTTGTTTGACTGGTAATCTTGAGGAACGAGGACTTGTTTTAGGAGATGTGAATAATGCGGCGCGCCATAATCGAAAAGGGAATAAAGAAAACCTGTCTCTAAGGTCTTTAAATGATGAAATCTTAAAGTTGAGTGGGGGTGCGTGGGATAATCCGCCTGAGAAAATTGTGTGGACAGACGATTTAAGCAAGCGGAGGGATGCTCAATTACAACATTATGCACCATACCCGATTTGGGGTTTTAAAGACCCAAGAACACTTTTAACGCTGCCCTTTTGGCTTGAGGCTGAACAAAATATACAGTTTGTGGGTACATTCCGTCATCCCGCCCTTGTGGCCCGGTCCTTGATTGTTCGTAAAGTCTGGGAAACTAGGCCGGTGCCTGACGATCAATTATTGTTGTGTATGAATTTATGGAAAAGATATAATCGGGAGTTGCTTGAATTACATTCTCGAAATCCATTTCCGCTGATTAATTTTGATATGGAACAATCAGCCTATCTTCAGCGTACCGAGAAAATTGCTATTCATTTTGGACTGTCTGATGCCTCTGAAATGCTTTCTTTCTACGATGAAAAGTTACGGTCTACAAAAACTGTTAACAAAAATGAATGGCCCGTTGATGAAGAAAGCCTTGAATTATATCAAGCCTTGAAATCACGTTTGTCATAGAGCCTAAAGGGAAAAGCGAGATAAGATATAAAAAGCTGTGGATCAGACGTCAGTTTGCCCCAACTCGTTACACCTCTGGCTCTCCCTTTAAAGAATTAGAGCCGAAATCGTGTGAAGTTGCTGAAATGAATGTCTGATTTACAACCTGCTGAAGGTGTTTATGTGTCGATTATAGGGGAACATTTGACATTTTAAATTTAATGGAAGGTATTCGGGGGATAAACGGGGCGAGATTTTATCGGTTAGCTGCTTCTTCAATGGCGTGCTGATCGGTAAGACTTCTAATAAGAGCCAGTAATTTCTCCTGCTTTACGGGTTTGGTTAAGCAGTCATTCATGCCGCTATCTATTGCTTTGCTCCAATCCTCAGGAGTTGCGTGAGCGGTAATACCGATTATCGGTGTGTGCCCCAAGCCATGCTCCAATTCCAATTGGCGAATGATGTGCGTCGCTGACAATCCGTCAAGACGTGGCATTGAGATATCCATTAACACAATATCAAATGGGCCATTATCTTTAAATAATTCAATGGCAAATTGTCCGTCTACGGCAACGGTGATATCCCCATTAAGCGGCCCCAGCATATGGTTAAGTACCATGCGGTTAACTTCATTGTCTTCGGCAAATAGGATGCGTAATTTTGATTTATCCTTCATACTGCTCGTACGATCTTCCGCATCTGTCTTTGGCTCAGATTTGCGTGTAGCTTGCAATTCACCCATTAGCAGATTGCAAAGTTTGCTGGCTCTGATAGGTTTGATCAATGCCCCTGCAATGCCGCTTCCGACCAGTTTACTGGCATTTGCATATTCATCCATGGAAGTCAGAAGAAAAATAGATGGACACTGATCACCAAGTTTGTCGCTAATTAAGCGCGAGGCTGTCACCCCATCCAATCCCGGCATATGATAATCCATCAAGATGACATCAAACTGTTGGGGCGTTTGTAAAGCAGATTGCACACCCTGTTCAGGGGAAACGCATGTTACACAATTCATGCCCCAGCCGGCCAGCATATCTTTGATAATATGTAAGTTAATCGGTAGATCATCAATTACCAACGCGCGCTTGTTTTTGAGTGAAGCAATATCGCGCGGTGGCGTTTGTTTATCTGACTTGCGTGCTGCTATTCTCTGCATTAATTTAATCGTAAAACTGGTGCCTTCTTCTTTGTTTGATTTGACTGTAATAGTTCCGCCCATAGCATCAATTAGGCTTTTTGTAATAGCAAGACCAAGCCCCGTGCCGCCATATTTTCTGGTGACAGAATTATCGGCTTGCTCAAATTTATGAAAAATTCGCTCTAAATGATCCGGTGCAATACCAATGCCAGTATCTTTAACCACGAGCGTTGAGACAATATGGGTATTGTCTTCGTTCACCTCAGAGGTCAGTTCTACCAGAACATGCCCGCTCTCGGTAAACTTCACCGCGTTCCCGATTAGATTGGAAACTACTTGGCGCAAGCGTATGTCATCCCCAAGCACTTGATTTTCCAAATCGCCTTTAAAGGAAGATATTAATTCCAACTCTTTTTTGAGAGCGGCCGTTGCATGTGTCTCAACGACATCGGCAACCAGTTCATTAAGACTGAGTACAGTTTGAGAGAGTTCTAACTTGCCGGATTCAATTTTGGAAATATCAAGAATATCATTGATCACGCCCAAAAGCGCATCTCCGGAATTACGTAAAATTCTGACATACTCGCTTTGTTGATCATCAAGCTTGGTTTGTTCAAGTAGATCGCCAATACCTAACAAACCATTCATTGGTGTACGGATTTCGTGACTCATATTTGCTAGAAATTCAGATTTTGCCCGTGATGCCTCAACCGCTTTATACATTTGTGCCTCTGCGGTGTTCTTTGAAATGGCATCGTTTAGAACAGATTTTGCTCGCCACACCCCAACTCCAAGAATGGCAGCAAAAGTTAGCAAGCCAAACATCTTTTCAACTTCTGCGCCAACAAGCAGCGCAGGACTGCCAATAAAGTCAAGATAGCTACGGGTAATGATTGTCTCGGATTGTGTTACCGCTAAAAATAATGTCAGCCAGCATGTGGCGGCGAACGCTCCTGTTATGACAACCAGCCATGGATTTAAGCGCATTGCATGTAGCGCAATCAGCACAAAATAGAAAATAAAGGTTGGTGCTTTTATGCTTGCCGCTGCAAGTCCATATTGCTTAGAAAAAGTGTAAATAACTACCGAGAGAAATAAAATATCTAACCCGGCTGAAAACCAAGGAAAAAATTGTCCTAGTTTCACTTTATAAACATAAATCAACCGCAAAATACATAAGAGAGGAAACGCAAACAAAGCCAACCCTGTGACTGCAAACCCTGTGGAGGAGTCGACAGGCTTTACCGCACTCACATATAACAGCATCAATGCGAAAGAAAATATGCACTCGGTTATGCCAATGATGATTTCAGTATTTTTACGCCATAATATGGCATATTCATTTTTTTCGTATTCAGCCATTATCTATCCTCTTATCAATACCTACAGTTAGCAAACCAGGCTTAAGCTATAATTAATAATCAGGAGATAGAAAAATCGCATTAAATGCGAGCTAGTGTATGTAAACGTCAAGGACTGCGATTTTGCGGTATCGATAAAGTTAATCTGTATTAAGAACTTGTACTAACCTGGGTATGCTATTGACGTTAAACCTCATATAAGCCATCTTTTTTAGCGCCCCATGCTATAAAATAGGGATTATCGAATTTACGCACGGCCTTGCCATAGGTGAGATTGTTGCCTTCAGGATAGATGTCTACCCGTCCGCCTGCGGCTTCAAGAACAGCCTGACCAGCAGCTGTATCCCATTCCATTGTGCGCCCAAGGCGTGGATAAATATCGGCTTTACCCTCAGCGACAAGACAAAATTTTAATGATGATCCAGCGGCGGTGAAATCGGTAATGTTCATTTCATCTAACAGGTTTTGCGTTTCGGGTGATCGATGGGAGCGGCTGGCGACAGCAACCAACCCCGAATTTGACGGGATACGTACACTGATTTTTTGAGGCACACTATTTTGTTTGTGAAGATCTTGTCGTTGGGCACCGGTACCCACATGGCCAGCGTATACGTGCCCAAGAACCGGGGCATAAACAACGCCCATTATGGGCTGGCCTTGACGGATTAACGCAATATTAACCGTAAATTCACCGGTGCGATTCGCAAATTCACGGGTGCCATCAAGAGGGTCCACTAGAAAGAATTCATCGCCCAGTGATTTACCAATTTTTTCTATATCCCCCTCACTGGCGCTTTCTTCGGCAAGGACAGGAATAGAAGGCGCAACTTTCGCGAGCCCTGCCAATATGTGTTCTTCGCATTTTTTATCAGCCACAGTCACGGGCGATCCGTCACCTTTGGTGATCACTTCAAAATCTTGCTCGTAAACCTGCATCGCGATTGCCCCTGCTTCAATAGCGATTTGGGTGATGGCTCCGAGTAGAGTATTGTCATTCATGATGTTTTGCCTATTACGGGAACCGATTTATGGGAGTTGGCACAATAGCGACTATTTTGCAACACACTATTGCTAGCATCTTTTAAATCTTAATCCGTTGTAAAATTCTCTAGTTTATTTACTTGGTGTCTATAATAACACAAGGCAAAATGATATTTGAGCGGATGGATATGGGGAGATGTTAAGGATATGCCGATGAGGAGCTTAATTGGTGACCCAAGATGATATGACCGACCCTGCGCCGATAGGTGTGGATAGTAGTGAGACACAGATTGATGATTTCACCTCTGAAGGGGGCAAGGCTAAAACCAGAATAGCCAGAGAGCTGTTTGGGGATGTGGTGCAATTTGCGGATTTTATCTTGATAATTGTATGTGCCATTGCCGTGGCTCATATCTACCATGATTTCTATCTAAACGGTCCATACGAATTTCAGCGTTATGCCACGGCGGGTATTATTGGTGCGACTGGTTTTACGGCCTTGTCTCGTCGGGACGGGTTTTATGAATTTGAAAACCTTCTTTCTACGACCGGTTCTATCCGCTCCATGGTTACCCAATGGGCGATGGTTATTTTCGGCTTATTGGCTTTCGGGTTTGCTTTAAAAGTTTCAGATGCTTTTTCCAGAGCCTGGTTGTTTGGATGGGTTGGCACATCCCTTATCGGATTAGTTCTATCACGATTGATTGCGGCGATGAGCCTGAAAAAGACGACGCGGCATGATGGCGTTTTCTCACGGCGTATTGCGGTGGTTGGCGCTAATGATCTGGGGGTTAGTTTTGCGGATAAGGCAACCCATTCGGGTGACCCCGTAACGATTGTGGGCATTTATGATATTGATGATGCAGACACGGGGAAGATAAAGGGACTTTATCAGGGGGGCAATCTGGATGACTTAGTGCGTGCCGCCCGTAGTGACGAGATTGATGATATAATCATTGCCTCGGATGAATTACAAAGTGATAGTTTGCGCCGTCTTGTTCGCCGGCTTTCAACCTTGCCCGTCTCTATAGCGCTTTGCCCCAGTGCGAACTGGATGAGCCACGAAGGGGGGGAACTTGGGTTTTTTGCGGGTTCACCTATATTGAATTTATATCGTCGCCCGTTGGAAGGGTGGGGCGGCATTATAAAAATGTTGGAAGACAGAATTTTAGGGTTGATCCTACTTATCTTGGCGAGCCCAATATTAGTACTGGTGACCATAGCAGTGAAGTTGCAAGGCAAGGGCCCAATCTTGTTTGCTCAGCAACGCCATGGCTTTAATCATGAAGTTTTTAAAATCTATAAATTCCGCTCGATGACCGTTGCCGAAGATGGAGATAAGGTTGTGCAGGCCCAAAAAGGTGATGCGCGCATTACCCCGATTGGCGCTTTCTTACGTCGATATAGTCTTGATGAATTGCCGCAGCTCATCAATGTAGTGAAAGGCAATATGTCTCTTGTGGGGCCGCGCCCTCACGCTCTTGCCCATAATCATCAATATGCGAGAACGGTTGAAAATTATAGTGGCCGGCACAAAGTTAAACCGGGCATTACCGGATGGGCGCAGGTGAATGGCTATCGCGGTGAGACATCGGAAAATGAAATGATGGAAGACCGGGTCAAATATGATCTTGAATATATTGATAATTGGTCGATCATCTTTGATGCAAAAATCCTTGTGATGACAGTTATGGCCGTACTTTTCCCGAAAAACGCCCATTAAGATAATCAAATATGCCGATCCCTGTTTACTTTTTGCCTTATAGTTTATAGGCAGTCATAAATTATTTTAACAAGAACAATCGTAATGATCTTTTGCGTTATTGTTCTCCAAAATTAAGAGGCATGTATGCGCGTAGTCATGGTTGGTACAGGATATGTTGGCTTGGTGTCAGGGGCTTGTTTCGCTGACTTCGGGCATGATGTGATCTGCGTTGATAAAGATGCTGATAAAGTCAAAATGTTGCTTGATGGGGAGATCCCGATTTATGAGCCGGGGCTAGATCAACTTGTTGCAGAAAATATGAAAGCTGGCCGTTTGGCTTTTACGACTGATTTGCAATCATCGGTGCCGGATGCGGATGCGGTTTTCATTGCTGTTGGTACGCCGTCACGCCGCGGTGATGGTCATGCTGATCTATCTTATGTGTATGCTGCTGCTGAAGAGATTGCCCATTCCCTCAAGGATTATACGGTTATTGTTACCAAATCGACGGTGCCAGTAGGGACGGGCAGTGAGGTCGAGGCGATTATCAAAAAAGCAAAACCTGATGCGGATTTTGATGTGGCTTCCAACCCCGAATTTTTGCGGGAAGGGGCGGCAATTAGTGATTTTAAACGTCCTGACCGCGTCGTGGTTGGGGCTGAAAAAGAACGTGCGCAAGAAGTAATGCGTGAATTATATCGCCCCTTATTTATTCATGAAACGCCGATTGTTTTTACCAATCGTTCCACGTCTGAGTTGATTAAATATGCCGCAAATGCGTTTTTGGCGACCAAGATCACCTTTATCAATGAAATGGCGGATCTTTGCGAGAAAGTGGGCGCGGATGTGCAAGAGGTTGCACGCGGTATTGGCCTTGATGGGCGTATCGGCTCCAAATTTTTGCATGCGGGGCCGGGATATGGTGGCTCTTGTTTTCCAAAAGATACACTTGCCTTGACGCGCACGGCGCAACAGGCGGGGGCGCCTTCACGTATTGTCGAGGCGGTTGTAAAAATCAATGATGAACGCAAAAAGGCAATGGCCCAACGCGTGGTTGACGCGTGTGATGGAAGCTTAAAAGGCAAAACAGTTGCTGCACTAGGGCTAACATTTAAACCGAACACAGACGATATGCGGGATGCGCCATCTCTCGACATCATTCCCGCTTTGCAAGCAGAAGGGGCGACTATTAAAGCCTTTGACCCTGCGGGGATGGAAGAATGTGCCGAGCTTTTAAAGGGTGTCGAGTTTTGCGATGGTCCCTATGATACGCTTAAAGATGCGGATGTTGTGGTTATCATAACGGAATGGGATGTTTTTCGGGCGTTGGATCTTGCGCGGATTAAAAGCTTGATGAAATCCCCAGTGATGGTGGATTTGCGTAATATTTATCGCCCTTCTGTCATGGAAGATAGTGGATTTAAATATCACTCTATTGGCCGGTAATATTTGGCAATAAAATCAGACGTTCATTTCAATAATTTCATACGATTTCGGCTCTACCTCTATAAAGTGAGAGTCTGGGACGTATCGGCTTGGGGTAAACGATGTCTGTTTTACAGCTTTTTATATGATATCTCGCTTTTTTAGGTCCTCAGAATTAAACAAGCTCTAATGTAATGCCGTTTACGCGCATAAATTTTAAAAATTTTGGCGAAATTTTTCCTATTCTTAATGCTTTATCCGCTTGGCCCTGATGTTTCATAAGCATTTGACATAGACCTAAAAAAGCATGATCCATATACTCTGTATCGTGAAAATCCAGACATATATCCTTTTTTTCAAGAACGGCCTCTCGAAAGCTATTTCGAATAGGGTTTAGGTTATCAGTACCAAGATTGCCTGCATCAAGACTGCCCGATAAATGCAAAATAATATGTTTAGGCGTTTGGGTCAGCGTCACATTTGGCAGACGCGCATTAAGGGGGCGTTTTAATGGCCTGATGAGTTGTGGCAGCAAGCACCGCGTCATAATAAAAAATAGGGAAAAGGCATCCTTGGCATAGCGCTTCCACAAACCGGGATCAGCTTTAATGCGCCAGAGCCATTCAAACCCCGCTTTGGCGACCCCTTCGGGAGCGCGTTCAATATTGCCCGCCGTAAAATCAACCACAGCCCCCAAATGGGAGATGGCGGGCGCGTTTAATGCGGCTTTGTTATGATCAATCCAGTCTTGCCCTTTGGCTGCCCCTAACGCGACAATAATAAAATCGGGTTTGGCATTATTAATCTTGGTAATGATTTGCGGCGTGCTCATTTGTTGAACATCGCCAAAGCCCGGATTGTGCCACCCCACAGCTTCCATCAATGATCCTTGGGTATGGTCATCAAGGGCATTCGTTTGATTAATCACTTCATATGCTTTTTTGGCTGAACCTTCTCGCCCCCCGAAAAAATAAATTTTTAGAGGGGTTAAAATTTCCTCTCTTGGGATGTGTTCATCAGGGGTGGGGGTAGTTGGGTTTTCGCTTTTTCTATTTCCCTTCCTTTTTCTATTTCCCTTCCTAAGGGTTTCGAATAAATCAGACCCCGCCACTCGTTCCGTAATGGGAATGTTTAGCCATTTAGCCATTTTGACCAGAGGTGCACCATCAGCGACGCTAAGATCGGCGTCTATAATTTGTTGTCGTGCAATAGGGTTTTTAGAAGCGTTTACTAGCCAGTTTACATTGGGCGTCACAAAAGAAAGGCGTTCTTTGTTTCTAATGGCTGTTTTAATCATAGTGCCCGCACGGTTTAACGTGACGGCATCAATAGGGATGCCGAGTAAGCAATAAACATCACGGGCAAAATCATCACGGGTTTTAAGGCCATGATTTTGGTCTGGTGGAGATGAAGAAATATTGTCCATTAAGTCGCAATAAAGCCATTTATGAAAATGGGCAATAGTGAGTACGCATCCTATCTTCTTATTGCATATATTTACCTGGCAAGACCATTGGCGGGTGATAGTACGGTCAAGCTTATGTTGGCCTGAAACGGGTGATCTAGATTTCCCTTGACCAAATATAACAAGGGCTTTATCCGCTAGCCCTGTGAAAACATTTTCAATACTCTCCGGATTTTCCGAAATTGCCCCAAACTATAATGCGTTATTATGCGATGCTTGGGGGGTTTTGCATAATGGGGTGACTTTGTTTCCCGGCGTTGAAGAGGCCTTAGTCCGGTTTCGGCAAAAGCACGGACCCGTGCTGATTTTGACAAATGCCCCACGCCCTTCGGCGATTATTCCTGCACAGCTTGACCGGCTGGGCCTCTCGCGAGAAGCCTATGACGGAGTGGTTACATCGGGGGATGCGGTGCGGGCGCAGGTGGAGAAAAGCGTTGGTCAAAAAATTTTCCGCCTCGGACCCGATAAGGATGACCCTTTATATGAAGGACTATCATTAGACTTCGTAGCCATAGAACAAGCACGGATTATAATATGTACAGGATTGATTGATGATCAGCGGGAAACACCTGAAGATTATCGGGAAATGTTGATGGAGGCCGCCCGTCGCAAAGTTAAAATGATATGCGCAAACCCCGATATCGTTGTGCGATGGGGGGATAGGCTGGTTTATTGTGCAGGGGCTTTAGCACAGCTTTATGATGAATTGGGCGGGGAAGTGATCCATGGCGGCAAACCCCATACCCCTATTTACGATCAGGCAATGGCGCGGTTAAAAATGTTGCCAGCAATGCAAGGCAGTATCATTGATAAATCGCGCATATTGGCAATCGGTGATAGCTTGGCTACAGATATTGCCGGTGCTAATGCCCAAAGCGTTGATGCACTCTATATTTTTGGCGGTGGCGGTATTCATGAAGGTGGCCACGATATTGCAAGTTTAAAAAACCGCCTTGAAAAAGAAAATGTTTATGCGATGGCTGCAATGGAGACTTTGTTTTGGTAACGCAAATCGTTGATCAATCCGTTATCGCTGCAATCGGTAATTTTGACGGGGTCCATTTAGGCCATCAGCATTTAATTCAACGCACTCAAGAAATCGCGTTTTCTAGAAATGCAAAAGCAGGCGTGGTTTTATTTGATCCGCATCCGCGTTATTTTTTTCAACCTGAGAGTAAACCCTTTTTGTTGAGCCAGCGTTCCATAGTTGACGAACTGCTGCACGAATATGGGATTGAGATAATCCATAGGGTGGCTTTTGATGAAGCATTAGCCACTTTGTCACCGCAAGCCTTTGTTGAAGATATTTTGATTAAAAAACTGAATCTGTCAGGAATATTGGTTGGGTCGGATTTTAGGTTTGGCGCAAAGCGCATTGGTGATGGTGCCATGTTGAAATCCATTGGGGAAGACAATGGATTATCCGTACATCTGGTGGAGCCTGTTGCGTTGCCATCTGCTCCAGAAAGCCAAGAGGAGGGGAGGCAAGGCCAGTTTATTAAGATTGGGTCAAGCGGTATCCGTGATCTGATTAAAGCTGGAGATGTGAAAGCCGCTTCCGCCCTTATGGGGCATCCTTGGAAAATAACCAGTCATGTGATTGAAGGCCAGAAACTGGGGCGGACTATTGGTTTCCCCACGGCGAATATGGAACTTAATGATCTTGTTACACCCCTTCATGGTGTTTATGCGGTTTTCGCCGATTATCAGGGAAAGCGCTATCACGCGGTGGCCAATTATGGGCGGCGTCCCACAGTTGGGTCTGATTCGCCCCTATTGGAAGTGCATTTGTTCGGTTTTGATGGGGATCTATATGGTCAGACCTTAAAGGTCGAATTTATTGACTTTCTACGTGAAGAACAAAAATTTAATGGTTTAGAGGAACTAAAAGCCCAAATTACAAATGATTGTGATGAGGCGAGAGCGATGTTGAGTGAATGTGAGGGAAAATAACGTTTGTTTGCCCCATTCTGGTCAAAAACTATGCTATTATTAACATACTGATTTTGAGCATTGTGTTCAATCACGACATAAATACAGATTCTGCTACTAATTATGTTATTTAGCTTTAAGTATATCTGATGTTTCATTATCGTTGTGCCGAATTTGTTAAGGAGCTAACTATGCGTTCTATCACTTTGAAAATACTATCGATTTCAGCGTTCGCTACAGGTCTTGCCTTGTCTCCGAATGATGAGATTTTGGGAGCCTCCAATGCTCACGCAGCGACCGGTATTGAAGCAGGCTTTTTGGCAAATGCGAATCTGGCTTCAGCCGGACTCATAAGTTCACAAACAGCCCTTATTAATTCCTCCTCCCTTGTGCCTTTAGTGGCCTTGCAAAGTGGACAACGCATTTCTCGAGGCAATCGTGGCGCGCGCGGTAATAGAGGCGCCAGACGTGGAAATCGCGGCTTTAGAGGTAATCGCGGGGCCCGCGGAAATAGAGGTTTTAGAGGCAATCGTGGTTTCAGGGGCAGGAACCGAGGCTACAGAGGAGGCCGTGGATTTAAAGGCAATCGCGGGTTTCGTGGTCGCCGTGGTTTCGCAGGCCGGGGCTTTAGAGGTCGGGGCTTTGGCCATAGTGGTTTTGGCTTTGGTTATGGTTTTCGTGGGAGCCGCTTTGGTTACGGCGGGTTTGGCGCTGGTGATGCCTTGTTACTTGGCGGTGCAGCACTTGGCACGGCAATTATCATTGATCAAGCAAGAAATAGCCGTGGAAATACGAGAAGCGTTGGCAGCTCTATTCCTAGTTTGCGCTCTACAGGACGTTTGGATAATAACAGAAACCCGAATCCGGATCGTGAAGTGATTATCAGTAAGCTGAGCGGTAATTTCAAACCGGCTTATGAGCAATGCCTAATGGCCTTGACCAGCCATTTGGATAGCCAGAATATCGAGCTTTCAGCACCGAAAAAACCACAAAATGGCGGTAATATTGGTGAGAATGCTTGGCGCTTTTCAACCGAGGTGACCACCCGTGACGGGAATGGCGGTTCTTTCTTGAGAACAATGACGTGTGAAGCCAGTGCGACCAATGTTAGTTATCTGGAAATTGCTTAAGAGCCTAAACGGAAAAGCGAGATAAGATATAAAAAGCAGTGGATCAGACGTCAGCTTGCCCCAACTCGTTACACCTCAGGCCTCACTTTAAAGAATTAGAGCCGTAAGCGTGTAGAATTGCTGAAATGAATGTCTGATTTACAACTTGCTGAAGGTGTTTAACGATTTTGTTTCAGGCTCTAAGGCTAAATTAAATAGGATTGTCAAACTAGAATACCATTAATCCAGGACACTATCAATAAAGGCCTCTCGATTTGAGGGGCCTTTTTCATTTTATTCTAGTTTATTGGGCGTTAATTCTGGAATAGCCTAAGGTCTAGTTTTCTATGAGCCTAAACGGATACCCGCGATTTCACTTTTTCGCCCGGCGCTCTAATGGCCGGTGGGTTTGTAAATGCTTTAGGCTTGCCGCCCAAGCCGGATATGATATATACCGCGGTTTTATAATTCTAGTCACGCTTTGTTATGGGGTTGTTTACCCTGTGATGGAGCAAAAACAGGATAGATATCATGGCATCCAACATTAAGAAGCAAGCTGGTGATGATCATCTTGTTCCGCAATCGGCTAGTGTTGGTTTGGTGATGGGGTCCCAATCCGATTGGGCAACGATGGTGCATGCTGCAAAAATTATGGATGACCTTGGCATTTCTTATGAAAAAAAAATTGTCTCTGCCCATCGCACCCCTGATCGTCTTTATGATTATTCAAAATCCGCAAAGCAAAATGGATTTAAAGTCTTGATTGCAGGGGCTGGCGGCGCGGCGCATTTACCGGGAATGGTTGCAGCCCTAACACCGTTGCCGGTAATCGGGGTGCCCGTAAAATCAAGAGCTTTAAACGGTCTTGAT